>JBBEBJ010000001.1:0-9313 GCA_040882425.1 Chloroflexota bacterium
GCCGGGATCTTGCAGGCCTCGCGCCTGGCCATCGCGTCCTGCTCGAAGACGCGATAGGTCGTCAGGCGGTCCATCAGCAGGCGGAAATCGACCTCGTGGCCGTCGAACTCGGGGCCGTCGACGCAGGCGTACCTGGTCTGACCGCCGACCGAGACTCGACAGCCGCCGCACATCCCGGTGCCGTCGACCATGATCGCGTTGAGCGAGACCATCGTCGGGACGCCGAACGGGCGGGTCAGCTCGCTGACCGCGCGCATCATCGGCACCGGGCCGACGGCGTAGATGGCGTCGATCCGCTCGGCCTTCAGGAGGTCCTCGAGGGCCTGGGTGACGAACCCGGGCCGTCCGTAGCTGCCGTCGTCGGTACAGGTGACGACCTCACCCGCGGCCGCCAGCTCCCCCTCGAGGATCACCCATTCACGTGATCGTCCGCCGATGACGCTGGTGACCCGAACGCCGCGCCTGGCAAGCTCCTGGGCGATCGGCAGGATCACCGCCGTCCCGACGCCACCCCCGACGCAGACCGCGTGGCCGGTCTCGATCAGCTCCGTGGGACTGCCAAGGGGGCCCGCGACGTCGGTGATCGCGTCGCCCGGGCGCAGCTCCACGAGGTCGGCCGTGCTCTTGCCGACGGACTGGATGATCAGGGTGATCGTGCCGGCGACGGGATCCGCGTCGGCGATCGTCAGCGGGATCCGCTCGGCCCCCGGTCCGAGCCGCACGATGACGAACTGGCCGGGGCGCCGGATCTCCGCGATCCGCGGTGCCTGCACGACCAGGCGCGTGACGTTCGGGGACAGCTGGTCAGTCGCGATGATCGAGTGCATTCGCCGCCCATGGCTACGGTCGGCCCATCTGGCCGTGATCCGATCCTAGTCGGCGGCCGGAGCGCGGCCCATGCGGCAGGCGGCCCGTCCCTGAGGGCCGAAGGTCACGTTTAGGCGGCACCTATTGGCACGACCTTGCCCTTGGGCCAGTAGAGCTCCTTCTTGACATGGAACTCCGGGAAGCCGCTGTCCATCAGCACGGTTTCGGCGTTGATGATCATGTCGGGATTGCCGCAGATGTAGACGACCGTCTGGTCGGGCCGCAGGCGCAGGTCCTTGCAGACGTCGTGGACGACCTGTTCGGCCCGGCCCGTCCGGCCGGTCCAGCCGGCATTGCGCGGGTCGTTCGGCCGGCTGATCGTCGGGACGTAGGTGACCGGGTAGGTCTTCTCGCGCTCGAATGCCTCGAGCTCCTCGCGATACCCCAGCTCGTCGACAAACGAGCAGCCGTTGAGCACCACCGTCCGGCGTGGCTTCCGATCGGCGAGGGTCTCGCGGATCATCGACATGAACGGCGCGATCCCCGTCCCGGTCGAGATGAAGAGGTGGGTCCGGCGGTCGTTCGGTTCGAGCATGAACTTGCCCTTGGGTCCGATCATCCGCATCCGATGGCCGATCGGCAGCCGCCACAGCAGTGTCGTGAACCGGATGATCGGCACGAGCCGGACATACAGCTCGTAGCCCTCGGTCCCGGCGTCGCGCGGCGGGGATGCCACGGAATATGGCCGCTGCCAGAGCTTCCCGTCGGCGAGCACGCCGGTGGTCATGTACTGGCCCGGATCGAACGGCGTCGGCTCTTCGTCGAACTTCACCCAGAAGTACGCGAGGTCGTCGGTCAGGTCGACGCGGCGAACGAGCGTCGCGTTGTACTGGGGCGCATCGGCGTCGATGACGCGCTGGTCGTCGATCGGGAGGATCATGCGGATCGAGCTCCGTCGGTTCGTGGATTCGTCACGCGGATGGTACCCGTCCGGGTGCCCGCGGCGCCGACATTGCGGCGTCGGCGTCGATTGTGGGCCCCGCCATTCGTCGTCACCATGGAGTCACCACCAGCCCGAGGAGGCGCCCGCCATGCCCGCCGCAACCGAGACGTTCACCGGGTTCGTGCCCGACGCCGTGCAGTTCCTGGCCGAGCTGGCCGAGAACAACGACCGCGCCTGGTTCCAGCCACGCAAGGGGGAGTACGAACGACTGCTCAAGCGACCGCTCGAGGCCCTGTGCGTGGCGCTGGCCGAACGGTTCGCGGCGGCCGGGCTGCCGCTGACCGCCGACCCGGCCCGGTCGCCGTTTCGGATCTACCGAGACGTCCGCTTCTCGAAGGACAAGTCGCCGTACAAGACCAACATTGGGGCGAGCCTCCCCTGGATCGGCGAAGGCGACGCGCACGCGGGTGGCTACTTCCACCTCGAACCGGGCCAGGCGTTCGTCGGCGGCGGGATGTGGCATCCCGAAAAGGCCTCGCTCGACGCCTTCCGGCGCACGCTCGACGCCGATCCCGCGCGCGTCCATGCCGCGATCGACGACCCTGCGTTCGTGGCGACCTTCGGGCATCTCAACGGCGATCGGCTCACGCGGGTCCCGCAGGGCTACCGCGCGGATCACCCCGAGGCAGAGCTCCTCAGGCTCAAGGACATGACGTTCGGCCATCGCCTGTCCGACGACGACGTCTACTCGCCGGACCTTCCCGATCGGCTCGTCGAAAGCCTCACCGTGGCGGTTCCGGTGATGCGCCTGCTGGCGACCCTGCCGATTTCCTGACTTCCGGCCTGCCCGGGCGGGACGTTCGCAACCGTCGCGCAACCGGAGTACTGGGGGGTCCGGCGGTACAATCGATCGGACACATACGACGCGATCCCCATGCAGCCGCCGTCCCCGCTGCCGCCCACCCGGAGGAACCCTCGCCATGACTCAGACTGCCATCCCCGGCGCCGAGCGCGCCCACAAGGCCGCCAAGCGTTACATCTTCGCCTGGGGCGGCGCCAGGGCCGAGGGCGACGCGACGATGCGCGACCTGCTCGGTGGCAAGGGTGCGGGCCTGGCGGAGATGACCAATGCGGGTCTTCCCGTGCCTCCTGGGTTCACGATCACGACCGAAGCCTGCAACGACTACTTCACTGCGGGCGAGAAGCTGCCGGACGGCCTCTGGGACGACGTCCTTGCCGCCGTCAAGGAGGTCGAGGCGCTGACCGGCAAGGGCTTTGGGGTGGCCGCCGATCCGCTCCTCGTCTCGGTCCGCTCGGGCGCCAAGTTCTCCATGCCCGGGATGATGGACACGGTCCTCAACCTGGGTCTCAACGAGGAGACCCTCCAGGGCCTCGTCGCGCTGACCGGTAACGAGCGCTTCGGTTGGGACGCCTATCGCCGGTTCATCCAGATGTTCGGGCGAATCGTCCTGGACGTGAAGGGCGAACGATTCGATCACGCCCTCGACGCGGCCAAGGCGCGTCACCGCGCGAAGCAGGACACGGACCTGGACGCGGCCGCCCTGCGCGAGGTCGTCGAGGAATCGAAACGGATCGTCCGTGAGGACACCGGGCGCGACTTCCCGAGCGACCCGTACGAGCAGCTCGACCTCGCGATCAAGGCGGTCTTCGCCAGCTGGTTCGGCAAGCGCGCGGTCGATTACCGCAACAACCAGAAGATCGCCCACGACCTGGGCACAGCGGTCAACGTGGTGACGATGGTCTACGGGAACATGGGCGACGACTCGGGCACCGGCGTGGCGTTCACGCGTGACCCGACCACCGGTGAGAAGGTCCTCTTCGGCGAGTACCTGACCAACGCCCAGGGCGAGGACGTCGTCGCCGGCATCCGGACGGCGCCCAGGATCAGCCAGATGCAGACGGACATGCCGGCGGTCTACGCGGAGTTCCAGCGGATCGGGGAGCAGCTCGAGAAGCACTACCGCGACGTCCAGGATCTCGAGTTCACGATCGAGCGCGGCAAGCTGTACATGCTCCAGACGCGCTCGGCCAAACGGACCGCCGCGGCCGCGGTGAAGATCGCGGTCGACATGGTCGAGGAGGGGATCATCACGCCCCGTGATGCGGTCTCTCGCATCGAGCCCGCGCATGTCGACCAGCTGCTGCGCGACACGTTCGACCCGAAGGCGCTCAAGGGTGCGACCAAGATCGTCAATGGCCTCAACGCCTCGCCGGGCGCGGCCGTCGGGCGAGCGGTGTTCGATGCCGACGATGCGGTCGATTGGGTCAATCGCGGCGAACGGGTGATCCTGGTCCGGATCGAGACGTCCCCGGACGACTTCCACGGCATGGCCGTCAGCCAGGGGATCATCACGGCGCGTGGCGGTGCCACCTCGCACGCCGCGGTCGTCGCCCGCCAGATCGGCAAGCCGTGCGTGGCCGGATCGGCCGACCTCATCGTCGACTACGCCGGGAAGCAGGCCCACTGCGACGTCACCGGGACCGAGTTCAAGCAGGGCGACTGGGTGAGTCTCGATGGCTCGACCGGCGCCCTGTACGTCGGTGCCCTCCCGATGGTCGAAGCGCGCTTCGAGGACCAGCCCGAGCTCCAGCGAATCCTCGGCTGGGCCGACGAGATCCGGCGCATGCAGGTGTGGACCAACGCCGACAAGCCCGACGAAGCGGCCCAGGCGCGGCGCTATGGCGCGCAGGGGATCGGCCTGTGCCGGACCGAGCACATGTTCCGCGAGGGCGAGCGGCTCGAGATCGTGCGCGGCGCGATCCTGGTCGCCAACGCCGCGACCCGGGCCAAGGCCAAGGTCGCCGAGGGCGCCACGCTCGACGCCGAGGAGCGCGAGATCGTCGCCACGTTCGATGCCGCGATGGCCAAGCTCGAGGTCCTCCAGCAGGGTGACTTCGAGGGCATCTTCCGGGCGATGGACAGCCTGCCCGTGGTCATTCGCCTGATCGACCCGCCGCTCCACGAGTTCCTCCCCAACCTGGAGGAACAGCTGGTCAAGGTGACGAAGGCCGGCGACCAGGTCTCCGAAGAGGACAAGGTGCTGCTCGCGACGATCAAGTCGATGCACGAGCAGAACCCGATGCTCGGTCTGCGCGGCTGCCGCCTGGGGCTGATGATCCCGGACTTCGTGAAGGTTCAGACCCGGGCCATCCTGAACGCGCTGATCGCGGTCAAGAAATCTGGTGGCCACCCGAAGGCCAAGATCATGATTCCGCTGGTCGGGCACGTGAACGAGCTGTCCGCGACCAAGGCGATCCTCGAGAAGGAGGCGACGGCCGTCGAGGCCGCCGCCGGCGTCAACGTCGAATACGTCTTCGGCACGATGATCGAGGTGCCCCGGGGCGCCCTGACCGCCGACGAGATCGCGCACCACGCCGCGTTCTTCAGCTTTGGCACGAACGACCTGACCCAGATGACGTTCGGGTACAGCCGGGACGACGCCGAGGGTGGGTTCCTGCTCAAGTACGTCGAGGACGGGATCCTCCCGTACAACCCGTTCCAGACGCTCGACGACGCGGTTGCCGGGCTGATGCGGACGGCGGTCGAGAAGGGCCGGGCCACGCGGCCCGACATCGAGCTCGGGATCTGCGGCGAGCACGGTGGCGACCCGGAATCGATCCACAAGTGCGAGAAGATCGGGCTCGACTACGTGTCGTGTTCCCCGTTCCGCGTCCCGGTGGCGCGGCTCGCGGCAGCACAGGCCGTGCTCGCCGGTCCGGAGCGGGACAAGTAGCGGACGGGTCCCGACTGCCGTACCATCGCGCCACGGGAGCTGAACGAACCGAACAAGCGGACGTACGACATGCCGATCGATCTGAGCGCCCTCGGCGAGTCCTTGCAGAGCGGGTTCAGTGCGATCCCGCCCATCGCGATCGCCCTCGCCCTGCTCGGGGGTCCGACGGCGGCGTTGATCGCCTACCGGCTCGTCGGCGCCGCCCGGCAGGTCCCGACCTCGGCGGATGTCGAGGCGAACCCGTATTGGGTCTGTCACGATTGCCGATCGGTCAACGAGCTTCGCGTGTCACGGTGTTATCACTGCGGCCTCGGGCGCGATGCGACGCCCGACATCGAGGTGATCGTCGATGCGCCGAGCCATGCACCGTCCACCTTCGCCGTGCCGGCAGGGTCGCCCTTCGCGGCGCTAGGCGGCAATGCGGATCGCGCCCACACGCCCGCTCCGGGCCCGGGTGTCCCGGTGATGGCGGACACTCCGGACTGGAGCGCCGGTGTCCCGGTGGGTCCGGGCCGGACTGACACGGTCGCGGTGCCGGTCGTCGCCGAGGACGGTGAGGCGCTCCTGCTCGCCAACGTCCCCGGTGGCGAGACAGCCGGCGACGCTCCGCTGACGAGGCCCGCGGAGCGCCACGCATAGCCGAGCTCGATGGCGTGACCACCGTCGTCCCAGGGGCCCCACCCGTCGTCCCAGGTGTCCCGACCGCCGTCCCGCGGGGGCCGCAACCGCACCGCGTGACCGTCGTTGGCGGTGGGCTGGCAGCGGAGGTCATGGCTCGATCAGGCACGCAATCGGGCCGCTTCGGAGCCGAAGCCGAGACGCGACCAGCCCATCCGCCTATTCGAACACGATCACCTGGCGCAGCCCCACGCCGGCACGGAGCCGCTCGAACGCGCCCTCGAGGTCGTCCAGCCCGATCCGGCGATCGATCAGGCGCTCGACCGGCAGCCGGCCGGCAAGATGCAGGGCGGCGTACTGCGGAAAGTCGGTCGCGGGGTCCGCGAAGCCGTAGTTGGAGCCCAGGATGCGGCGGCTGCCGTCGACCAACGGGTAGACGCCGAATGACGCCTGGGCCTCGAACGGCGTGAGCCCCACGAGCACCGCCGTCCCACCGACTGGCAACGCCTCGATGGCGAGCTCGACCGTGTCCACGCGACCGATCGCCTCGAACACGAAGTCGGGTCCGCCATGGGTCAGCTCCCGGAGCGCCGCGATCGTGGCCGCCCGGTCGCCGGTGGCGACCAGCCCGTCGGTGGCCCCGACGGATCGGGCCGCGTCGAGCTTCTCCGGCACTCGGTCGAGTGCCACGATCCGGGATGCGCCGGCAACCGCGGCACCCATCACGCACGAGAGCCCGACGCCGCCGAGCCCGATGACGGCGACGCTCGAGCCCGCCGGCACGGCCGCGGTCTTGAGCGCCGCGCCCACGCCCGTCGTGACGCAGCACCCGATGAGTGCGGCAACGGCCGGATCCACGCCGTCGGGCAGGGCGATCGCTGCCGCCTCCGGGACGACGGTCGCCTCGGCCATCGTCCCGATCCCGCAGTAGGACAGGACGGGAGCGCCGTCAACGCCGGCGAGCACCGTGGCGCCATCGGGCATCCGGTGGCGGAACGACGGCGAGTCGACGCACGCCCACACCCGGCCGGCCCGGCACGACCGACACGTCCCACACGGGACGAGCCACGACAACGCGACCGCCTGGCCGACCGCCAGCGAGCGCACGCCGGGCCCGACCGCCTCGACCACGCCGGCGCCCTCGTGGCCCATCGCGATCGGCGTCGGCCGCGGCCAGTCGCCGTCACGCACGTGGAGATCCGAGTGACAGACGCCGGACGCCAGGATCCGGACGCGAACCTCGCACGCGCGCGGCTCGGCCAGGGTCAGCTGCTCGATGCCCGCCGGTGCACCAGCTTCGCGCAGGACCGCGCCTCGAATGACGGTCACGCCTCGATGTCGCGCCGCCGCTCGGCCGGACGTGCCGGACGGTAGGGAACGTACTCGGGCCACCACATGGCGCCGTCGATCAACGCGTCGATGTCGGTCGAGGGGTCGATCCCGGCGAGCCCCTCCTCGACCGCCTCACGGGCCACGCGAATGGCAATCGCTCGCGAAACCGCGCGCAGGTCGGCGACCGGTGGATAGAGAGCGCCGGTCGCGAGGCGCTCGTCGGATACGGCCTCCGCGAGCGTCTGCGCCGCCAGGAGGAACATCCGCGGCGTGATCGCGCTGGCCTCGGCGGCGATCGCCCCGAGGCCCAGGCCGGGGAAGATGAACACGTTGTTGGCCTGGCCGACCTCGTGCCGGCGGCCATCGACCTCGACAGCGTCGAACGGGGAGCCCGTGGCCACGAGGGCGCGGCCATCGCTCCAGCGGAGGATGTCGACCGGCGTCGCCTCGGTGTTGGAGGTCGGGTTCGAGAGGGGCAGGACGACCGGGCGCTCCGTGGCGGCCGCCATCGCCCGGATCACCTGCTCGTCGAAGCATCCACCGACGGCCGTCGTCCCGACGAGCACGGTCGGTCGCACCCGTTGGATCGTCTCGACCAGCCCTGGGTTCGCCTCCGACCCCACGGCGCAGCCGTACGCGAGCGCGGCCTCGTTGGAGAGTGCCAGCCCGCGCTTGGGCGCGTCGAGATCGTGGCGCGATTCGTGGACCAGGCCGTGCGAATCGACGAGCACGACGGCGCGCGCGGCGCCGGGTTCGTCCATGCCCGCTTCAACCATCGCCAGGCGGATCAACCGGGCGATCCCGACCCCGGCCGCACCGGCACCGGCGAGCACGACCCGGATCTCGTTGAGCTGCTTCCCAAGGGCGCGAAGCGCCGTGAGGATGCCCGCCACGACCACGCCCGATGTGCCCTGGACGTCGTCGTTGAACGACGGCACCCGATCGTGGTACCGGTCCAGGATCCGCAGGGCGTTGCCCTGCTTGAAGTCCTCCCACTGGATGACGCAGCCCGGCCAGACCTCGGCGACACCCTCGACGAAGGCCTCGATCAGGGCGTCGTATTCGAGTCCGCGCAGCCGTGGCGCCCGGTGTCCGAGGTAGAGCGGGTCGGCGAGGAGCACCTCGTTGTCCGTTCCGACGTCGAGCGAGACCGGCAGGGTCAGCGCAGGGTGGATGCCGCAGGCGGCGGTGTAGAGCGCGAGCTTCCCGATCGGGATCGCCATCCCGCCCGCACCCTGGTCCCCCAGGCCGAGGATCCGCTCGTTGTCGGTGACGACGATCAGGCGGACGTCCTCGTACGGGCCCTGCCGAAGGATGTCCGGGATCCGGAGGCGGTCGGCCGACGTGATCCACGTCCCGCGGGTCCGCCGGATGATGTGGCTGAACTCCATGCACGCTCGCCCGACGGTCGGCGTGTAGACGATCGGCATGAACTCCGCGAGGTGGTCCGCGAGGAGTCGGTAGAACAACGTCGCGTTCCGGTCCTGGAGGGCGGCGAGACCGATGTACGTCTCGAGCGCGTCGCTCTTGCGGCGCAGGTGTTCGAGCTCGAGCTCCTCCTGCTCCTCGATCGTCAGGACCCGGTCGGGGAGGAGCCCGCGGAGGTGGAAGGCATCGCGTTCCGCTTCGGGGAAGGCGAGTTCCTTGGTCAGCAGCCGGCTACCCAGGAGCTCCGGGCCGGAAAGCGCGATGCTCGTGGCGCGACCGGCCGCGATGTCGTTGTATGGCGCTGGGAGTGGGTGCATCGAGTCGAGCATAGCGGTCGCTGGCGCGGCTCGCCTGTGCCAGATGAACCGTCGGACACACCCTTCTGGCCGGTTATTCGCCCGGCGTGACCCGGAGCGTGCCGACCATCCCG
>JBBEBJ010000002.1:0-1548 GCA_040882425.1 Chloroflexota bacterium
CAGGCTCAGGCCGGTGACCGGGACGAGCAAGGCAAAGAGGGCAAGGCTCGGGATGGTGTACAACAGTCCCGTGAGGCCGCTGATCGGGCTGTAGAACCGCCGGTCCCGATGGATCAGCAGGGCAAACACCAGCGAGATCGCAAACCCGACGCCCACCGCGAGCACGGTGAGAACGACGTGATCGAGCGCGGCGTCGGCGATCGCCCCGACATTGCTCGCGATCCAGGCCCAGTTCATCCCGCGGCCGCCTCGACGGGGACATCTGCGTCACCTCCGGGCCCCAGCTCCGGTGCGCCCACGGCCGGTTCCTCGGCGGGGAACGGTTCGGCCGCGACGACGTGCTCCCCACCACGCATCTCCTCGGCGATCATGTCCGCCGTGACGATGCCGAGAATCGCGCCGCGACGATCGACCACGATCCCGGTCTGGACATCCGAATCGAGCAGCAGGGAGAGCGCGTCCTTGAGTGTCGCCCGGCGGTTGAACAGGGGCGACATCGGCGTTGCCAAATCCTCCGTCAGCACCCCGGAGGTGGGCACGTCCTCCCGGTCGATCCAGCCGATCGGACGGCGATCTGCATCGATCAGCAAGAGGTAGGGCAGGGAGTCGTCGATCGTGCGACGTGCCCCCGCGGCGTCGTCCCCGGGTTGTGCCGTTGCGGTGGGTCGCAACGCCAGGCTTCCCACCCGGCTCAGCGACAGCCGCTTGAGTCCGCGATCGGCGCCCACGAAACGGGCGACGAAGTCGTCGGCCGGGGCCGCGAGGATCTCCGATGGCGGACCGAACTGGGCGAGATACCCGCCGACCTTCATGACGGCGACGAGGTCGCCCATCTTGATCGCCTCGTCGATGTCGTGGGTGACGAACAGGATGGTCTTGGCGAGTTCCTCCTGGAGGCGGAGGAACTCGTTCTGGAGGCGGTCGCGGACGATCGGGTCCACCGCCCCGAAGGGCTCGTCCATGAGCATCACCGGCGGGTCGGCCGCGAGGGCGCGCGCCACGCCGACTCGTTGGCGCTCGCCGCCGGAGAGCTGGCTCGGGTACCGGTCGCGGTAGCGCGCGGGATCGAGCCCGACGAGCTCGAGCAGCTCCTCCGCCCGCTCACGGCGGCGGCCGGCCGGCCAGCCGAGCAACCGAGGGACAACCGCGACGTTCTCGCCGATGGTCTGGTGCGGAAAGAGGCCGACCTGCTGGATGACGTAGCCGATGCCGCGCCGGAGCTCGGTGACGTCGCGGGTGGCGGTGTCGACGCCGTCCAGCAGGATCCGTCCCGATGTCGGCTCGATGAGCCGGTTGACCATCTTGAGCGACGTCGTCTTGCCGCAGCCCGACGGACCGACGAGGACGCAGATCTTGCCCGAGGGCACGTGGAGCGACAGGTCGTTGACGGCGCCGGGCGTGCCCTTGGCGTGGAGGTCGTATTGCTTGGAAACGTGCTCGAACTCGACGGTGGCGCCGCGCGCGGGCTGGTTCGACGGACTCATCGCAGAACCCTACCCGATGCCGCCGACCGGGCCAAACGTCTCGCCGGGTGACCGACCCAGCGAG
>JBBEBJ010000003.1:0-9292 GCA_040882425.1 Chloroflexota bacterium
GGCCGGCGGCGGCGCTTCGAGGCCGCGGTTCCGCGCTAACCTCCCGCGCGAACCTGGTCATCGAGCTGACAGCGGATGGCGCCTGCTGGATACCGCGCGTTGTGGAAGTTGACGTAGAACCCCCTTCCGTCCCCGGCGGTCGTTTTCCGGCATCGATGCCGGCAAGGGACCCTACGTCGTCGACGCGCCGCCGGTTCGCGGGTTGGGCGGCCTTGGTCGCCCGGGTGCTCGGGTTATCAGGTGGGCGCCCCGGAACTTGACCTGTCCGTTCGGGTGACGGGCGATCCCCAAGCCGGCTTCGGACGGTGTTGGCACGTCGCCCAAGGATGGATCAGGAATCTTTGTCCAACCACTGGACAAAGCCGAATCGGAGTGCTAGCGTTGCCTTTGTCAAGTCACTGGGCAAAGTCGGTTGGGCACCGGATAGGGGCTGGGGGACCGACCGGACCGACGGCCCGGCAGCCTGACGGAGAGGGCACCAGCAACCCGTGGCACGTACCGAGTTCCCGTCCAAGGCCACCCACGCGCAGACCCGCGCGCGCAATGCGAGCCTGGTCCTCCGCGCCCTCTACGACCTCGGTCCGATCAGCCGCGCGGCGATCGCGAGACTCACCGGGCTGACGCGCACCTCGGTGGGAGAGCTCGTCGCCGAGCTGGCCGCCGAGGGCCTCGCCGAGGAGGTCGGTCGCGGACCGTCGACCGGTGGCAAGCAGCCGACCCTCGTCTCGCTCATCGACGACGCGCGCCACATGGTCACTCTCGACCTCGGCGAGAGCACCTTCACCGCGGCGCTGCTCAACCTTCGCGGCGAGATCCAGCAGCGAGCCTCGCGCGACCTCGACGGCGCCGACGGCAACGCGGCCGTCGCCCTTGTCCATGAGCTGATCGACGAGCTGCTCGCCAGCCCGCACAACCAGATCCTGGGGATCGGCGTCGGTACGCCGGGCATCGTCGACGGTGACGGCACGATCCGCTGGGCGGTCAACCTGGCCTGGACCGACCTGCCGCTGGGCACGCGCCTCGCCGAGCACTACAACCTCCCGACGGTCGTGGCCAACGACAGCCGCGCCGCCGCCTTCGCCACGTTCCTGTTCGAGGGCGAGGACCGGCCGGCCAACCTCATCGCCATCAAGGTCGGCCACGGGATCGGCGCCGGCCTGGTGCTCGATGGCCAGCTCTTTGGCGGCGACGGGTTTGGGGCCGGCGAGATCGGCCACATCGTCATCGAGCCCGACGGCGCACCCTGCCACTGCGGTCGGTTCGGCTGTCTCGAGACCGTGGCGAGCGTCCCCGGGATCCTGCGGCGCGCGTTCTATCGCGCGGCCGAGGAGCACGCCCGCATCCCCCAGAGCATCGAGGCGATCGCGGCGGCGGCCGCCGACGGCGACGAGCTCGCGCTCGGCGTGGTCCGCTCGGCCGGTCGCGCCCTTGGCGCGGCAATCGCGAGCCTGACCGGGGCGCTGGACGTTCGGCGGATCGTCGTCCTCGGGAGCGCGACGGTGCTCGGCGAGCCGTGGCTCGAGGCCATGCGCGACGAGGCCCAGCGGCGGACGCTGGCGACCCTGGCCCGCGACACCGAGATCGTGAATGGCGGACCGGCCGACGACGCCGTCCTGCTCGGGACATGTGCGTTGCTGCTCACCCGCGAGCTCGGCCTGACGGTGCGGCGATGACCACCGAAGCGGGCACCGCGACGGCGACCGGCACGCCAACCACGCCGCGCGCCACGACGACAGTGCCGGCGATCACCCAAACCCGCCCGGTGCTCGTCGGTGTCGACGTCGGCGGCACCAAGATCGCCGTGCTCATCACCACGCCCGACGGCGCCATCCTCGGTCGAGCCACCCGGGCCTCCTCCGCGGGTGACCAGGACGGCGCCGCCGAGGCGATCGCCACGACAATCGAAACCGCGCTCGCCGACGCCGGCCAGCGCGTCGAGGACGTCGCCGTCATCGGTGTGGGCGTCCCGGGCCGGGTCGACCCGGTCACGGGCAACGTCACGATCGCCGTCAATCTCGGCTGGACGGACCTGGCACTCCGCGACGCGCTCGAGGCGCGGCTGGGTCGTCCCTGTGTCATCGAAAACGACGCCCGAGCCGCGGCGGTCGGCCTCCACCATCGCCGCGTGCTCGGGGAAGCCGAGGACATCGCCTATCTCGCGGTGGGGACCGGGATCGCGGCCGGGGTCATCCTGGACGGCCGGCTCCATCGCGGAGCGCGCGGCCTGGCGGGCGAGATCGGACACGCGATTGCGGACAGGGCCGGCCCAGTCTGCACCTGCGGCCAGCGCGGTTGCCTCGAGGCGCTGGTGTCGGGGCCATCGATCGCGCGGCGGGCGGCCGCGGCGCTCGCGCGCGATGGCGGCGGGTCGCGGTTGGGGGCGATCCCCTTGGACGAGCTCACGGCGGTCGACGTGTACGAAGCGGCCGCCGCCGGCGACGCGCTCGCCGCGGACCTCGTCGAGGACGTCGGGCGCCAGCTGGCCTGGGCCATCCACCTGCTGGTGATGGCCTACGACGTGGACCGGGTCGTGGTCGGTGGCGGCGTCTCGCATGCAGGCGAGACGTTCATGGCCCCCATCCAGCGCGAGCTCGATCGCCTCAGGGCCGCCTCACCGATCGCCGGCGAGCTGCTGCCCCTCGGCGTGGTCGAGGCGCTGCCCGTGGGGGCCGATGCCGGCGTGCTCGGCGCGGTCGCCATCGCGCAGCAGGTACTCCAGCGAGACGGCCGGACGGACGTCGCCGGCCGACGGGATGGCACCGCGGGACGGGCCATCCCAAGCCACGCACCGACGAGGGAGGAGGTGCGTCACGCCTGATCGCCACCGGCGACCCAGCGACGCCGCGCGCACGAGCGCGACCGGCACCCACAGCTAGAGGAGAACGAGGAGGACCAATGCGCAACACCCGAGCGATCACCTTTGGCATCGCGGCCATCCTGGCCGTTGGTGCGTGTGCCAACCCGGCGGCCAGCGAGGCGCCGACGGCGGCACCGACCCAGGCGCCGGCCTCGACCGAGGCCAGCCAGGCCCCCGAGTCGGCGGCCCCGAGCGGGCCGAACGCCGAGCTCACCGCCGCGCTGGCCGGCGAATACACGGGCAGGACGGTGGACGTCCTCGCCCAGTGGATCGAGGCCGAAGGCCAGTCCTTCGACGACAGCCTGAAGGGCTTCCGCGATGCGACCGGCATCAACGTCGTCTATTCGGGCATCAGCAACTACGAGACCGTCCTCGGCGTCCGCGTCGCAGGCGGCCTCGCCCCCGACATCGCGCAGATCGCCCAGCCGGGCACCATGCGCAGCTACCAGGCGGACGGCAGCCTCGTCGCGCTCGATGACTTCATCGACGTCGACGCCGTCAAGGCCGATTTCAACCCCTCGTTCGTCGATCTTGGCACGGTCGACGGCAAGATGTACGGCCTGTATTACAAGCAGGACCTCAAGTCCATCGTCTGGTATCCCGTGCAGGCCTTTGCGGACGCGGGCTACGCGGTCCCGACGACCTGGGACGAGCTCGTCGCCCTCTCCGACAAGATTGTGGCCGACGGCAGCAATCCGTGGTGCACCACGATCGAGCACGGCGACGCGTCCGGCTGGGTCGCCACCGACTGGCTGGAGGACATCGTCCTTCGAACGGCCGGCGCCGATGTCTACGACCAGTGGGTCAACCACGAGATCCCGTTCAACGACCCGGCCATCCTGGCCGCGGCCGAGGTGATGGCCAAGATGTGGTTCACCGATGACTACGTCTACGGCGGCAACACCCGGATCAACGCGACCTGGGTCGGCGACTCGCAGACCCCGATGTTCGACGAGGCCGGCCCAAAGTGCTGGCTCCACAAGCAGGCGGCCTGGATCCCCGACTTCTGGCCGAAGGATGCCGACGGCAACGCCCTGTTCACGCCGGGCGAGGACAGCTCGTTCTTCTACTTCCCGCCGATCGAAGCGGCACAGGGCAACCCCGTCCTGGGCGGCGGCGACATGTTCGTGATGTTCAATGATCGGCCGGAGGTCCGGGCGTTCGTCCAGTGGCTCTCCACCGTGGATGCCGTTGAGGATCGGGTCGCCACCGGCGCCTTCCTGGCGGCCAACAACGCCGTGCCGGCAGACTGGTATACCAGTTACCCGATGTCCGGCCTGGCCGAGATCGCCCGTGAGGCCACCGCGCTCCGCTTCGACGCATCGGACTCGATGCCGAAGGAAGTCGGCGCCGGCACCTTCTGGAAGGGCATGGTCAAGTGGATCTCGCAGAATGGCGACGGAACGGAAGCCATCTTCAGCGAGATCGAAGCCAGCTGGCCATAGACCGCTGGTGAGGGTTGGGTCGGGGCGACGGCCAGGCACCGCACGTGCGCGCGGCCGGCGTCCCGACTCGATCACCATCGACCGGAACCATCAACCTGAACCGAACCGTCAGCGACCGAGGAGCCTGATGATCGGAGCCAACATCGTCAGCCGACCGACCGGCGACCTCGCCGGTCGGTTCATTCGTGTCGTCGCGGCCGTGACGGCGGTCGTGCTGATCTGGGTCGGGCTCGACATCATCCGTGACCCGCTCGGCCCGGAGCGGCTCTTCGCCTCCTTCTACGACCTCATCGGGCAGACCGCGACCGCGGACGCGATCCGCGGGCGCGGCCTGGACCCGGTGCAGTCGAAGCTCACCGTCATGGTCATCGCGCTGGTCATCGGGACCGGCGGGGTGTGGCTGCTCTACGTCGGCCTCAACGGCGCCGTGGACCTGCTCGGCGGGCGGTGGGGCGAACGCGTCCGGCCATACGTCTTCCTGGGGCCCGCGGTGGCGATGCTCGCCGTCTTCCTGGTGGGTCCGGCGATCCTGACGATCATCGCCAGCGCCACGGAGGGCAAGGGGCTGATCGATAACTGGTCCTTCGTGTTGACCTCGCCCGAGATGTGGCTGGCGTTCCGCAACAACATCGTCTGGCTCGTGCTGGGAACCGGCGGCAGCGTCGTCATCGGCCTGCTCGTGGCGACCCTGGTCGACCGGGTCAAGCGCGAGGCGCTGGCCAAGACGTTCATCTTCCTGCCGCTCGCGATCTCGATGGTGGGGGCGAGCGTGATCTGGCGGTTCGTCTACGCCTGGGCGCCCGAGGGCGACCAGCAGATCGGCCTGGTCAACGCGGGCTGGACCGCGCTGGGCAACGAGCCCGTCCCGTGGCTGCAGGTGCCGCCGCTCAACACGCTGGCGCTGATCGTGATCATGATCTGGCTCCAGACCGGGTTCGCCATGGTCGTCCTGTCCGCGGCGCTCAAGGGCGTGCCGAGCGAGGTGATCGAGGCCGCGCGGATGGACGGCGCGGGCGAGGCGTCGGTTTTCTTCAGGGTGGTCGTGCCCATGATCCGGGGGACGCTCATTGCGGTCGCGACCACGATCTCGATCGCGATCCTCAAGGTCTTCGACATCGTCTACGTCACGACCGGCGGACGGTTCGAGACCGAGGTGCTGGCCAACCGGATGTTCTCCGAGATGTTCAGCTTCCGGAACTTCGGCCACGCCAGCGCGATCGCGGTGATCCTGTTCATCGCGGTGGTGCCGATCATGGTCGTCAACATCCGGAATCTCCGCCGCCAGGGGATCGGGTCGTGACCGCGGGCGTGGTCGAGGCCGAGGGCGGTTCCGTGGCGCGCCTCCGCGCCGTCCGGTCGCCGCGACGGTCCCGGCTGCTCGAGCGGACCGGGGTGCGCGTCGCCGTCGCGGTGATCGCGGTGATCTGGTCGCTGCCGACGGCGGGCCTGCTGGTCAGCTCGTTCCGCTCGAACGCGGACATCCGGGCGAGCGGCTGGTGGGACGCACTGCTGCACCCGTTCGAGGCCGCCCAGTGGACGGTCTCCAACTACGTGTCCGTCCTGAACGCGGACAACCTCGCGACCTCGTTCGTCAATTCGCTCGTCGTGACGATCCCGGCCGTGGTCATCCCGATCACGATGGCTGCGTTCGCGGCGTACGCGTTTGCCTGGATGCGCTTCCCGGGCCGGCGGCTGCTGTTCGCCGTGGTCGTCGGGATGCTGGTGGTGCCGCTCCAGATGTCGCTGGTCCCGGTCCTGCGGCTGTTCGCCGGGCTGGACCTGAACGGGACGTTCCTGGGGGTCTGGCTGGCCCACACCGGGTTTGGGCTGCCGCTGGCGATCTTTCTGCTCTACAACTACATCAGCCAGCTACCGGGCGACCTGTTCGAGTCCGCCTCGATCGACGGCGCCTCGCATTTCCAGATCTTCCGCGAGCTGGTGGTACCGCTGTCCGTGCCGGCACTCGCGTCGTTTGCGATCTTCCAGTTCCTGTGGGTCTGGAACGACCTGCTGGTCGCGCTGGTCTACCTCGGGACGCAGGAGCAGGTGGCCACCCTGCCGGCTCGGTTGAACGAGCTGGTCGGGACGAAGGGCGAATCGTGGCACCTGCTGACCGCCGGGGCGTTCGTGACGATGGTCGTGCCGCTCGCCGTCTTCCTGCTGCTCCAGCGGTACTTCGTGCGGGGGCTGATCGCGGGTTCGGTGAAGGGGTGAGCGGCGCCGGAATGACGCGCTCTGCGGCCGAGTCACAGCTCCTCGGTCGGGTGATGGTCGCGTTCGAGGGCGAGCGTCTGCCGCGCTGGGTGGCGCGGCGGCTGGGTGACGCGCCGGTGGCCGGGATGACGGTCTTCCGGCATCACAACGTCCGATCGCCGGGACAGGTTCGCGAATTGACCGAGGCGTTTCAGCGGGCCGGCGCTGCGGATGCCGGGGGCGGTGCCGGTGGCGCTGGCACCGCCCCGCTCCTCGTCGCCGCGGACCAGGAGGGCGGTCAGCTCCAGGCACTCGGCGATGCCCCGACGCACTTCGCGGGCAACATGGCGCTCGGTGCCGTGGGCGACGACGGGCTCGCCGAGCGGGTAGGAGCGGCGATCGGGGTCGAAGCGCGCGCGATGGGCATCAACGTGGTGTACGCGCCGGCCGTGGACCTGGCGTCGGAGCCGGCCAACGCGGGGCTCGGGGTTCGGTCGTTCGGCGACGAACCCGCGGCGGTCGGGCGGCTGGGCGCCGTGATGGTCCGGGGCCTCCAGCGATCCGGCGTCGCGGCCACGATCAAGCACTTCCCGGGTCTCGGGCAGACCGGCACGGATACGCACCACGGGCTCGGCGTCGTCGAGCTGGATCGGGCCGAGCTCGAGGCGACCGCGCTCGCGGCGTTTCGGGTTGCCATCGGGAGCGGTCCGCGGCTCGTGATGTCCACGCACGTGGCCGTGCCAGCGCTGACCGGCGACCGGGCACTCCCCGCGACGCTCTCGCCGGCGGTCATGCGCGGGTTGTTGCGCGACGAGCTCGGGTTCGCTGGCGTGACGATCAGCGACGCGCTCGACATGCGGGCACTCGCGCAGGGGGCCGCGCAGGCGGTCGAGATCATCGCCGTCGTTCGCGCGGGCGTGGACCTGTTGCTCTGCTCCGCCGATCGCCGCGCGCAGCGCCGGATCGAGCAGGCGCTCGGAGCCGCGGCGTCGCGCGGGCTGTTCGAGGAGGGCGACCTTGCCGCGTCGAGCGCGCGCATCGCGGTGCTTCGGTCGTGGTTGGCCTCGGCCGGACCGGCACCGGAGCTGTCGGTCGTCGGTTGCGCGGACCATCGCGCGCTGTCACGCGAGCTCGCCGAGCGGTCGGTCACGCTGGTTCGATGGGCGGGCGGCGCCGGTGACGCCGGCGGCCCTGGCGCCTCGACGGGGAAGGCCGTGCCGGCCAGCGCGCTCATCCCCGCGCATGGGACGATCCTTGCGATCATGCCGCAGCCCACCGACCTGACGCCCGCCGACACGTCGTCGACCGTGCCACCCGGTCTCGGGCGCGCACTGCGGACGCGGTTCGACTCGGTCGAGGAGGTCGTGGTCGGTGTCGCACCGACTGCGGGCGAGATCGCGGCGCTTCGCGCGCGGGCCGCGGGGTTCGATGCCGTCGTCGTCGGGACGATCGATGCCATTCGCCAGCCCGCGCAGTTCGACCTCGTCGAGGCGGTCGCCTCCGCCGGTCGCCCGACGATCGCCGTGGCGCTTCGAACGCCCTGGGACGTCGCCCGGTACCCGGCGTCCGTCGCCGCCGTGTGCACCTATTCGATCCTGCCGGATTCGCTCGAG
The DNA here is from genome assembly GCA_040882425.1 of Chloroflexota bacterium. Classification (GTDB taxonomy): domain Bacteria; phylum Chloroflexota; class Limnocylindria; order Limnocylindrales; family CSP1-4; genus SPCO01. The sequence goes on from JBBEBJ010000003.1 coordinate 8,109, forward strand.
GCGCTGGCGGCAGCGCTAGCCGGTGCAATCCCGTTTGCCGGTCGGCTGCCGGTGGCCGTGCCCGGCGTCACGCCGCTCGCCTCGGCCGTGCCCGCATGACGCTGCACGACGAGATCGCCGAACAGCCCAAGGTCGCAGCGCGGTTCATCGCCACCCAGGCCGAGCCGATCGAGGCGATCGCGGCGTCGCTCCGGGCGCGACCCGTTCGCCAGGTGATGATCGCGGCGCGCGGCACATCGGATCATGCGGCGCTCTATGCGCAGTACGTGCTGGGGATCCGGCACCGGCTGTCGGTGGGGCTCGGGACGCCGTCGATCGTGTCGCTGTACGGCGTCGTCCCCGACCTGACCGACACGCTCGTGATCGGGATCAGCCAGTCCGGGGCATCACCCGACATCGTTGCGGTGATCGCCGCGGCCCGAGCCCAGGGGTCGCCGACCGTGGCGATCACCAACGAGCCCGGGTCGGCGCTGGCGGCGGCCGCGGAACGGACGATCGACCTGTGCGCGGGTCCGGAACGCGCGGTCGCGGCCACGAAGACCTACACCTCCGAGTTGCTGGCGATCGCGCTGCTGTCCGCGGCCCTGGCGGACGATCCGGCGGACCGGGCCGCGCTCGCGGCCTTGCCGGACGGCCTTGCCCGCGCCATGGAGCTCGAACCGGAGATCGAGCGGATCGCGGTGGACCAGGCCGGGTCGAGCCGGGCCATCCTGATCGCACGTGGCTACGAATACGCCACGGCCCGCGAGTGGGCACTCAAGCTCAAGGAGCTTGCCCGCGTCTTCGCCGATCCCTATTCAGCGGCCGACTTCCAGCACGGCCCGCTTGCGTTGGTCGAGCCCGGGGTTCCGGTGCTGGCCGTCGTACGCGCCGGTGCGACAGCGGCGGACCTGGTCGCGTTGCTCGGCCGGCTCCGCCAGGACATCGACGCGGAGCTCATGGTCGTCTCGGATCTGCCGGAGGCGCGCGCGGTCGCCCGGTGGCCGGTGGCGCTGCCGGCGGGGACGCCCGAATGGCTCGGTCCGATCGTCTCGATCGTGCCGGGGCAACTCCACGCGCTGCACCTGACCCAGGCGCGCGGGCTGGACGAGGAACGTCCGCGCCACCTCAACAAGGTGACGCGGACGACCTAGCGGCGTTGCGGTCCTTACTGGTCGCCGTTGCCCACGTGCGTGACGTTGCGG
>JBBEBJ010000004.1:0-3447 GCA_040882425.1 Chloroflexota bacterium
CCGGCGCCTCAGCGCCGCGGCATCGGGATGCTCACCCATTCGTTCGTGGCCGTGCCGGGCTGGTACCGGCTGTTGGCCGCCTTGAAACTGAGCTCCGTGAACCCGAGGGAGCGCCATGAGCCGATCCAGGCGTCGATCGGCGGGCGGACGAAAACCCCGCGACGCACGAGGTCGGACTCGTCCAGGACCGATTCGAGGAGTCGCCGGCGCTCGAGCAACGGGACCTCGAGCAGCGACTCCGCGTCGAGCCAGAGGAGGTCGATGGCGACGAAGGTGACGACGTCGTCGGGCGCGAAGGTCCGGGCGGCCCGGGCCGCTTCCATCGCCTTGGTCACCTGCTCCGCCCGGGTGCGCCGGATGCCCAGCAGCGGGCGGCTGGCGAGCTGCGAGGCCGTCGGCAGATCGTCCATCGCGACGTAGACGCCGCTGCCGTCGCGGTCGGGCAGCTTCGTCAGGAACCCGTCGAGCACGAGCCCCTCTGCCAGGGCCGAATCGGCAAGCGCGGCCAGCACGTCCGCGTGACCGGCGATGGGGCCACCCGCTTCGTCAACCAGGGCGACGTCGTCACCGTCGATTGCCGCGAGGGCGCGGATCCCGGACCACAGCGGCTCGACGATCGGGTCGAGGACGCGGCCCGGATTGCCGTCGCCGAACGGCTGCGGCCGCAGCCCGGCGAGGGCGGTTCGCGCGTCGACCGGATCGATGCTCCGCTCGCTCATCTGGCACATCCTACGACGCTGCGGGTGCCTATCATCGTCCCGTGGCCAGCATCCCGCCGCCCAAGGCCAGCGCGTCGCCGTTGCGCGGCCTGGCCGCGATGACCCCGACCGGGCGGGCGATCGTCCCCGCCTCGTGGGCCATCTACGACTTCGCCAACACGATCTTCACCTTTGCCGTGGTGTCCGGGGCGATCGGGCTCTACCTGGTCAACGACCGCCAGTTCGGCGAGCGCGACGGCAACATCCTGCTGTCCATCGCGATCGTGGTGAGCGTCGGCCTCAACGCGATCGTGTCGCCCGTGCTGGGCGCGCTCTCGGATCGTGCCGGTCGACGCCTGCCGTTCCTCTTCTTCTTCACCGCGCTGTGCATCGGCACGACGTTCATCATCGCCGACGTCCCGCCGATCATCGGTCTCCTGCTGTTCATCGTGGCCAACTTCGCCTACCAGGCGGCGCTGATCTACTACGACGCGACGCTCAAGACGGTCAGCCGGCCGGAGTCGCGCGGCAGGCTGTCCGGGCTCGGGACGGCGATCGGGTACTGCGGGACGGTGACCGTCGGCCTGCTGATCTTCCTTCTCGACGTACCGGTGGAGGACCGCTTCCGTCTGTCGGCGCTGCTCTTCCTCTTGTTCGCCATCCCGATCTTCGTCTTCGTCCGCGAACCGGCGCCGGAGCCGGGTCAGCGCCTGACCGCGGCGGAGGTGGTGGCCACGTTTGGCCAGCTGCGCCGCTCGATCGCCCACGCCCGTGAGGTGCCGGGTCTCGGCCGGTTCCTCGTCGGGCGGTTCTTCTACTCCGACGCGGTCAATACCGTCATCGTCGTCATGAGCGTGGTCACGGTAAGGGTCCTCGGCGTCTCCGAGGCGACGGCCAACGTCATCCTCCTCAGCCTCACGCTTGTCGCGATCGTCATGAGCTTCGTCTGGGGCTGGCTGTGCGATCGCATGGGTCCCAAGCGGACGATGCTGCTGGTGCTGGCCTCGTGGGCCGTTGGGCTCCTGATCGGCGGCGTGTCGTTGGGCTTCGGACCGGACGGACTGGTGCCGTTCCTGGTGGCCGGCGCCATCCTGGGGAGCGGGCTTGGCGGGGTCCAGGTCGCGGATCGCGTGCTGATGGTTCGCCTCTCGCCACCGGACCGGCTCGGAGAGTTCTTCGGGCTGTACGGCCTCGTCGGGAAGGGCAGCCAGGTCATCGGGCAGCTGCTCTACGGCGCGACGATCTTCGTGCTGCTCGGCCCGCTCGGGATCGGCGCCTACCAGGTCGCGGTCCTGAGCCTGCTGGTCACGATGTTCATCGGCCTGTGGCTGATCTGGCCGGTCCGCGACGACTGGGCTGGATCGGGAGAGGTTGGCCCGCTGCTGGCGAGCGCCGATCTCGGGCCAGCCGCGCCGCCGGAGCGGCTGGTCCCGGGCGGTGGCCCGATCGAGTCTCGCTAAACCCCGTAGCCACCCGGTGGGCCCGGGCCGCGAGGGTGGGCTGGGCGTGGGCGGGCAGCCCGGTCCTCGTTGGCCCCGGGCTGTCCTTGGGATTCCAGCCTGCCTGGCGTACGCGACGCGTGGGCATCGTTGGCGGTCGAAGGTTCCAGCCGGGTTGGGGATTTCACCAAGGGAGCGCCGAAACGTGTCCAAAGTTCCAGCGAGCCGAGGATCGGAGACTGGCCATCGTCCCTGACACTAGCCAGCCTGGAACGGCGCGCGGACCGGCCTGCCTAGACCTCGTAACCGGCGGGATGCGCCTGGCGCCAGGCCCAGGCAGAGCCGACCATCTCCTCGAGACCGGGTCGAACGGGACGCCACCGGAGGACCGCCGCCGCCCGGGTCGCGTCTGCGACGAGGACCGGCGGGTCGCCGGTCCGGCGTGGCCCGATCACGTGCGGAACCGGTCGGCCGGTCACAGCCTCGGCGGCGGCGAGCACCTCGCGGACGGAGAAGCCGCCGCCGTTCCCCAGGTTGAGGGCCAGGGGTTCTTCGGTTCGCGGATCACCGGCGGCGGTCGCCTCGAGGGCCAGGAGATGCGCCTCGGCGAGATCGGCGACGTGGATGTAGTCGCGGATGCACGTCCCGTCCGCCGTCGGATAGTCGTCGCCAAAGACGGTCAGCGGCCGTCCACCGTCGATCGCCCGCAGGACGTTTGGGACCAGGTGCGTCTCGGGCTCGTGCACCTCGCCGTGGGCGTCGGTCGCGCCCGCGACGTTGAAATAGCGAAGCGAGACCGAGCGCAGGCCGTAGGCGCGGCCGTACCAGGCGAGCGCGCTCTCGAAGGCCCGCTTGGATTCGCCGTACGGGTTGATCGGGCGCAGCGGCGCCTCCTCGGGGATCGGCGTTGAGTCCGGGACGCCATAGACGGCGGCCGTCGACGAGAACACCACCCGTTCGATCCCGGCGGCGCGCGTCGCGTCGAGGAGCCCGATGCCGCCGGCCACGTTCTCGCCGAAGTACTTCGCGGGTTCGCGGATCGATTCGCCCACCAGCGATCGCGCCGCGCAATGGAGGATTGCGTCGATCCGCTCGGTCTCGAACAGTCGTGCCAGCGTGTCGCGATCCGTGTACGTGCCCCGGCACAGCGTGGCCCCGTCCGGGACCGCGGCCCGGTGGCCGGTCGAGAGGTCGTCGAGCACGACCACGTCGTGGCCGGCTTCGAGAAACGCCGCCGCGGAGACCGAGCCGACGTAGCCAGCTCCGCCGGTGATGAGGACTCGGGTCATGCAGGAACCATACGCGCTCGG
>JBBEBJ010000004.1:3547-8985 GCA_040882425.1 Chloroflexota bacterium
CCTCGCCGCGATACGCCAGCACCTCCTCGAGCCGCTGGACCATCCGCTGCGCGGCGACGTTCTCGGGATCGATCGCGAGTGCCCGCCTCGCGAGCTCCAGTGCCTCCCCTTGCTGGCCACGCTCGAGGGCCACGCGTGACAGGCCGACGATCGCGATCGCGTTGCGCGGGTCGGCGTTCGCGACCTGGCGGTAGAGCGCTTCCGCCCGGTCGAGCAATCCGACCGACAGCGCACCCTCGGCCTGGATGAGGAGCTCGATCACCGATCCTCCGCGAGCATGCCCTGCGCGAGCAGCAGCAGCGTCGGTCGGTCGTTGAGCACCGGGTCGACGATCACGCGCTCGAGCAGCTCGTCCAGGATCCGCCCGAGCAGCGGCCCCTCCTCGAGGCCGAGCTCCGCGATCAGGTCGTCCCCGTCAATCGCGAGGCCGCGCCGGTCCAGGACGACATCCGCGGCGAGCTCCGTGGCGATCCGGGCGCGCAACTCGCCGATCCGACCCGCTTCGGCCGGCAGACCCGAGCCGACGTTGTCCGCTTCGCGAAGCGCGAGCAGCTCGTCGAGCATGCCTGGGCCCAGCGCATCCATCTTGCCGATGAACCGACGAATCGCCGCGTCCGACCAGCTGGCCTCATAGCTGAACATGTGATGGCGGACCAGGGCCACGACCCGATCCCGGACGGCCCGCGGCGCCCGGAGCCGATCGAGGAACGCGCCGGCGAGGGTGGCACCGACCGCGTCGTGTCCGAGGAAGTGACCCTCGGCAAACGTCGCCGGCTTGCCGATGTCGTGCAGGAGCGCGGCCAGGCGGACGACCGGTCGGTCCGGCGGGGCGGCGTCGACGGTTCGGACGGTGTGATCCCAGAGGTCTTCACCCGGGACCTTGTTCTGGGGGATGCCGCGCTGACCGGCAAGGTCCGCGGAGATGGCGGCGAGGAGGCCAGTGTCCTGCAGGAGCCGCAGCCCGACCGACGGCAACGGCGCGGTCAGGAGCCGGTCCAGCTCAGCCGCGATGCGCTCGCCGGAGAGATGCGCGACGAGCGATGCGTGGTCGACGAGCGCCGCGAGCGTCGCCGGCTCGACGCTGAAGTGGAGCGTCGTGGCCAGGCGGACGGCCCGCACCATCCGGAGCGCGTCCTCGCGGAACCGCGTCCCCGGATCGCCGACGGCACGGATGATCCGGACGCCGACGTCCGCGAGCCCGTCGTACGGGTCGATGAGCGCGGGCGGGTCACCGGCGCGCCCCCCCCAGGCCATCGCGTTCACGGTGAAGTCGCGGCGCGCCAGGTCGAGCTCGATCGTGTCGCCGAACTCGATCCGGTGCGGTCGCCGGTAGTCCGCGTAATCGTGATCGCTCCGGAACGTCGTGATCTCGAAGACCTCGCCGTCGCGACGAACACCGACCGTCCCGAACCGGTTCTCGTAGACGCTGCCCGGGAAGATCTCGACGAGGCGGTCCGGATGGGCATCGGACGCGAGATCCCAGTCGGCCGCCGAGCGACCCAGCGCCGCGTCGCGCAGGGACCCTCCGACGACGTACGCGGCCTGCCCGGCGTCCCACAGCGCCCCGAGCAGCGCGTGAACAGGACCCGGGATGGCCGCCTCGAGGCCCGTCAGTTGCGTCCCAGGAAGAGGTAGGTCCGCCAGGCTTCGTTGCGATCGTCGCCCAGGTAGGGCGTGAACATCGAGTACATGTCGCTGCGCGGCTCGAACGGCAGGCGCGCGAGTCGAAGGCGTGCTTCCTCGAGCGTCTTGCCTCCCTTGCGGTGATTGCATGGCTTGCACGCCGCGACCAGGTTCTCCCAGGTGTGAGTGCCACCCCGGTAGCGAGGCACGATGTGGTCGAGGGTCAGGTCGTGGGACTGCCGACCGCAGTACTGGCAGGTATGCCGATCGCGCGCGAAGACCTCCCGGCGCGACAGCTTCACCCGGGGCCGCGGCCGGCGGATCATGTGCTGGAGACGGATGACGGAAGGCGCGCGGTATTCGGTCCGCACCGTCCGGATCACCTGGTGGTCGTACTCGATCACTTCGGCCTTCTCGCCGAAGAGCAAGCGGAAGGCGCGAGGCAGGTTGCAGACGTTGAGCGGTTCGTAGTTCTGGTTCAGAACGAGAACGACACCGTCCATCGCCGGGGACGATAGCAGAAGCGGTCGAACGTGCAGGACCCGAGCGGGCACGCCTACGCGCGGCCGACCGGCCCTCCGGTCGCGGGATCCCAGCCACCCGCCTGACCGACCTTGGTCGCGAGCGGCCGGCCGAGCGCGTCGGCCACGTACCTCGCCGCCTGGAGCACGCCGTCGAGCGACACGCCGTGTTCCCAGCCCGACGCGTCGAGAAAGTAGACGAGGTCTTCCGTGGCGAGGTTGCCGGCCGCACCCGGCGCGTACGGGCAGCCGCCGGTTCCGCCGGCCGCCGAGTCGAAGCAGCGCACGCCGGCATCGAGCCCGGCGGCCACGTTGGCGAGCGCGGTGCCCCGCGTGTCGTGGAAGTGGAATGCCAAACGATCGAGCGCGACCCCCGCCTCGGCGGCGAGACCCGTGACGGCCGCCACCTGCCCGGGAACGGCCACCCCGATCGTGTCGCCGAAACAGATCTCGTTGACTCCGAGCTCGAGGAGGCGCAGGGCGACCTCGACCGGCCGGCCCGGCTCGACGCGACCGGAGTACGGGCAGCCAAAGGCCGTCGAGACGTACGCCCGGCGCCACCAGCCGAGTTCCCGGGCGCGTCGAAGGACGGGGGCGAAGGCCTCCAGCGAGCCGTCGACCGTCATCCCGATGTTGGCGATCGTGAAGGCATCGGTCGCGGCGGTGAAGACGGCCATGGCATCCACGCCGACCGCTTCGGCCCGGGCCATGCCCCGCTCGTTTGGCACGAGCACGGGATAGCGGACACCGAGCTGCCGGTCCAGGTCGCGCATGAGCTCATCGGCATCGGCCAGCTGCGGCACCGCCCGGGGCGAAACGAAGCTGGTGGTCTCGATCTCACGCAGGCCGGCCGCGGCCAGGAGTTCGATGTACCGTGCCTTCGTCGCCGTCGGGACGCTGGCGGCCTCGTTCTGGAGACCGTCTCTCGGCCCGACCTCGTAGATGCGGACGCGGTCGCCCATCACGTCACGTCGGCCGTCAGCCCGGCCTCAGCCGAGCGGCGGATCCATGGCCCGCTCGACGCGGGCGATCTCGACCTCGATCCGACCAAGGAGATCGATCGCCGCGACGTGCTCTTCGCTACCGTGCGTCGCCTGGTTGCGGCGCCGACGCGTCTCGCGGTGGAGCGCCAGCAGTTCGTACCGGGTCTGCGGCAGCGGGGTCGACGTCGCCTCGTTGTGGGCCATGGGTCCTCCGTATCGGGGCGAGCGTACCCGAACGGGTCGATCAGGGCTCGTTGGTCGCGAGCAACGGCTCGATGATCGCGAGCAGCTGACCGCGCGTGACCTGGTCGGCGGAGCGGACGGCGATCTCCGCGATGCGGCCGGCGATCTGCGCGGTCACGGCGTGCTCCATCTTCATCGCCTCCAGGGTGACGATCGGGTCGCCCATCGCGACCGCCTGACCGGCGGCCACGTGCACGCTCAGCACCACGCCGGGCATCGGCGCCTCGACCGGCGAGGGTCCCGCCGCCGCGCCGCCGTGGGCGACGGCCGCCCGTGCCGCCCGGTCGACGTCCGGTGGGGCGGCGTGCCGAAACGAGGTGCTCCTGCCCGCGAGGTCGAGGTGGACGACGTCGCCGGCGAGCGCGATCGCCGTGGTGGTCGCAGGTTCCGCGATGACCTCGACCGAACGAGCCTCACCATCCGCTTCGATCCGCAGGCTGCGCGCCCCGTTGAGTCGCCAGCCGCCCGTCCATGGGTCGTCGGAATCCTCGCCGTTCGACGCCAGGACCCGCGCGGCCTCCGACCAGGCGACGTCGGGGATCACCACGCGATCCGCCCAGTCGTCTGGCGGCCAGATGCGATCGAGCGTGTCCGTTCGCGCCTGGCCGTCGACCACGACCGGCTGTCGAAGGAGCCAGCGGAGGAACCGGAGATTCGTGACCAGGCCGAGCACGACCGTCTCGTCGAGCGCGCGAGCCAGTCGTTGGAACGCGGTCGGTCGATCCGGACCCCAGGCGATCAGCTTGGCCAGCATCGGATCGAACCGGCCGGTGACCTCGCTGCCCTTCTCGATCCCCGCGTCGATCCGGATACCCTCGCCGTCCGGCCAGCGCAGGGCCTCGACACGACCCGTGGCCGGGAGAAAGCCCGCCTCGGCGTCCTCCGCGTAGAGGCGCACTTCGACGGCGTGTCCACCCGGTGGCGGCATGGTCCCGGGCAGGTCGAGCGATTCGCCGGCGGCGATTCGGAGTTGATCGGCGACGAGGTCGCGCCCGGTCACCAGCTCGGTGACGGGGTGCTCGACCTGCAATCGCGTGTTCATCTCGAGGAACGTGAAGGCGCCCCGTTCATCCAGGAGGAACTCGCAGGTGCCGGCACCGACGTAGCCGACCGCGCGGGCGAGGGTCAGGGCGGCCGCACCGAGCCGTTCCCGGAGCGTGGCGTCAACGCCCGGCGACGGCGCCTCTTCGAGGATCTTCTGGTGACGGCGCTGGATCGAGCAATCGCGCTCGCCGAGCTCGATGCCTCGACCGAAGCTGTCGAAGAGGACCTGGATCTCGACGTGCCGGGCGCCCTGGACGAGGCGCTCGAGGATGAGGCGATCGTCGGCGAACGCGGCGCTCGCCTCGCGGCGTGCAGCATCGAGCGTCTCCTGGAGCCGGTCGGGCTCGTGGGCGATCCGCATGCCCTTGCCCCCGCCGCCGGCCGCCGGCTTGACCAGGACCGGGTAGCCGATCCGCCGCGCGGCGGCTTCTAGCGAGGCGTTCGACTGGTCCGGGTCGTCGTACCCATCGAGGACGGGGATCCGGAGCGATCGGGCGAGCTGTCGGGCCTGTGCCTTGTCGCCCATCAACCGGATGGCCTCCGGCGGCGGGCCAACCCAGCGGATCCCGGCGGCGATCACCTGGTCAGCGAAGTCGGCGCTCTCGGCCAGGAACCCAAATCCCGGGTGCACCGCGTCAGCGCCCGCCTCGATTGCCGTGCGGACGACCGCTTCGGGGTCGAGGAGGTCCAGGGCCCCGCTGCCCTCGGTCCGTGGCGCGACCGGGTTGATCCCCAGGCGGTCACAGGTCCGCGTGATCCGGGCCACGATCTCGCCGCGGTTGGCGATGAACAGGGTCCGAATGGGTCCCGGCGCCTCGCCGTGGTGCCGAGGATCGTAGTTCGCTGACACGAACGCGTCAATCGCGTCAATCGCGACACGCCATCGACCTCCCACTCGTCGAGCGGGGAGGCGCCCGCTGGCGATCCAACGCTGGACGGTCCGAGTGCTGGTTCCGAGCCGGTCCGCTGCGCGCCTCGGGCTGAGCTCGCTGGTCATGGCTGTCGCGATTGTCGCATGCTCGCG
>JBBEBJ010000005.1:0-1506 GCA_040882425.1 Chloroflexota bacterium
GCCCGCGTGATGGTGCAGACTCGACGGCACGATGCGCGATGAGCACGAGGGCCCGGTCGAGCCCGAGACGGAGGACGGCGGTGCGGAGCCGGCTGCGCCGTCCGGCGTCCGGCGAGTCTCCGCGCCCGCGCGTCGGGCGATCGGGGCGATCCGTGACGGGGTCACGGCCGCGGCCGACGGAGTCGCCGCCGCCGCCGAGCCGATCGTCGACCGGGTCGGCCAGGCGATCGACGATGTCGAGCGGACATGGCACGAGCGGCCAGGCGCCCGGGTTCGGCGGGTCCGCCGGATGGGCTCGAAGCCGCTCGCGCACCTGTACGACGCCTACCCCGACGCGCGCCAGGCACGGCCGGTCCAGGTCGGGACGCGGACGCTCGACGCCGGGGACATCGCGGGCACGGCAGTCGGCGGCGGGGACCAGCGGGGCGGCGACTTCCTGCCGCTGCGACCGTTCCGGGGCCACAACTGGTCGACCCGCTGGCAGCGGCTGCGACAGGCCCAGGATCGGCTCGCGGTGCTGCCGCCGATCGACGTCGTCAAGTACGCCGACCGGTACTGGGTTGTCGACGGGCACAACCGCGTCGCCCTCGCCCTCTACGGCGGCCAGCTCGAGATCGACACGAATGTCGTCGAGCTCGTGCCCCCGGGCGGGCAGCGATCAGAGCCGATCCTGTCGCTCGCTGCATCTGCCGCCGAGTCACGGTCGCTGCGAACAGCAGGCCGCGGCCACCGGCCGAGTGACGCGCTCTCGATGGACCAGTCGCCGCCCCTCGACTCCCTCGACAGCGTGCCGCCGATCGATCCGCCGGACGGCGAACGATGACGCGCCGCCTGACGCTCGTGTGGCCCGATCGGCGCGTCTTCCAGGCTCGAACGGAGGCGTCGGTTCGTCTCCTCGCCGTGTCGGACGCGGTCGACCCCGCGCTCGAGCACGCCGTCAATCGCGAGGCGATCGGCCGGATCGACGCGATCGTCGGTTGCGGCGATCTCGAACCCGCGTACCTGGGGTTCCTCGGCGACGCCTTCGGGGTGCCCGTCGTGTTCGTGCGCGGGAACCACGACCGGGGCGGGCACTGGTCGGAGACGGCGCGCAAGGCACCCGACCACCTCTCGAGCGGTCACCTGGTCGACGTCGCGGGGATCACCGTGGCGCCCTTCGAGTGGCCGGGATTGCACACGGATCGAGCCATGCGCGATGAGCTGCACGCCTGGCGCGACGTCCTCAGGCTGTGGCGGCCGCTCCTCCTGCGCCGGGTCTTCGGCAGCGTCCGGCCGATCCTGGTTGTCAGCCACGCCCCGCCGCGTGGCGTCGGGGATCACGCGGCCAATCGATACCACCTCGGGTACGCGTCGTACCGCTGGCTCCTCGATCACCTCCGGCCGCCGCTCTGGCTGCACGGCCACGTCGACCCGGCGAGCAAGACGGACTGGCGGACGAGCTGCGGCCCGACAGTGGTCGCCAACGTCACCGGGTCCGTGGTCGTCGAGCTGATCCCGCCTAGCCCG
>JBBEBJ010000006.1:0-1504 GCA_040882425.1 Chloroflexota bacterium
GCCCGCGGGCTTCGGGTCGGTCCGACGGTCAAGACCTCGCTGGCGCCGGGCTCGAAGGCGGTGACCGGCTATCTCGAGACGGCCGGCTTGATGGTCCCGCTCGAGACACTCGGGTTCTCGCTGGCAGGCTACGGGTGCACGACGTGCATCGGGAATTCCGGGCCGCTCGACGACGCGGTCGCGGCCGCGGTCGAGGCCAACGATCTCGTCGTCGCGGCCGTCCTGTCGGGCAACCGCAACTTCGAGGGCCGGATCCATCCGCTCGCGCGCGCGAGCTACCTGGCCTCGCCACCGCTCGTCGTGGCATTCGCGCTCGCCGGGCGCGTCGACATCGACCTGACGCGGGAACCCCTGGGCGCGGACGAGTCCGGGGCCCCGGTGTTCCTCGCTGACATCTGGCCGGCACCGGACGAGATCCGGGCGGCCATCGCCGACTCGATCGATCCCGAGCTGTTCCGGCGGACGTACGCCACGGTGTTCGACGGCGACGAGCGATGGCGCGCCCTGCCGATCCCGTCCGGCGATCGGTACGCGTGGGTCGACGATTCGAGCTACATCGCCAAGCCGCCGTTCTTCGACGGCATGACCCTGACGCCCCCGCCCGTCCGGGACATCTCCCGCGCCCGGGTGCTGGCCGTGCTCGGCGACTCGGTAACGACGGACCACATCTCACCCGCCGGGTCCATCGCGCCGTGGTCGCCCGCCGGGCAATGGCTCCAGCAGCGCGGCGTGGCGCCCCTTGAGTTCAACTCGTACGGGTCGCGGCGCGGTCACCACGAGGTCCTGGTCCGCGGCACCTTCGGCAACATCCGGCTTCGGAACCGGCTGGTCGAGGGCAAGGAGGGCCCGTATACGGTCCACCTGCCGGACGGCGAGGAGGGATTCATCTACGACGTCGCCATGCGCTACCAGGCTGACGGCGTGCCGCTCGCGATCCTGGCCGGCCGCGAGTACGGCTCGGGATCGTCGCGGGACTGGGCAGCCAAGGGACCCGCGCTGCTCGGCGTCCGCTTCGTGCTGGCGGAGAGCTACGAGCGGATCCACCGGTCCAACCTGGTTGGCATGGGCGTCCTGCCCCTGCAGTTCCGACCCGGCGAGACCGCTGCCTCGCTCGGGTTGTCCGGCCGCGAGACGTTCGACGTCACGGGCCTGGAGGGCGGCCTGACGCCGCATCAATCCGTCACCGTCCGTGCGTTCCGCGATCCTGCGGCCGGCGGCAACGGCACGACCCGCCGGTTCGAGGCGATCGCGCGGCTGGACGGTCCGATCGACGTCGAGTACTACCGATCCGGCGGGATCCTGCCGGCGGTCCTCCGCCGGCTCGCCATCGAGCCGTAGAGGCGAGGGGCTCGCGGGCGGGCCGGCTCCCCGGACACGAAGAAGCCCCCGGGGGAGGACCGAGGGCTTCATTCGCGGAGGAGCATGCTCGTCGTTATCCGTCTGACGGACGACCCGCCGACGGCGTGACGCCGGTTCCAGCGTCGATTTCGCGGTCCACCGGCCG
>JBBEBJ010000007.1:0-8937 GCA_040882425.1 Chloroflexota bacterium
CGTCCCACAATCCCGACTGGGTCGGGTTGTCCGAAGCCAGTCAGGTTCTGGGTGTGTCGCCGGCAACCCTCCGGCGGTGGAGCGACGCGGGACGGGTTCGGGTCTTCACCACGCCCGGCGGCCATCGCCGCTTCTCGCGGACGGCGCTCGAGCGTCTTCTTCCCGCGGATCGTTCACGTCGCCCAGCCATCGGCGGCGGGGGCCTCACAGCCAGCCGCATCGCGCGGACGTACCGTCGAGCGAGTCGCGAGGCCGCCCCGGAGCTGCCGTGGGTCCTCATGCTGACCGATGACCAACGGGTCCTCTTCCGGGAACGAGGACATCTGCTCGCCGCGAGCCTGCTCCAGCATCTCGACGCGACCCAGCCGGAGAGCGCGCAACTCCACCTGAAGGCGGCGTCGGTGTCGGCGGCAGAGTACGGTCAAATGGCAGCCTCACTCAGGCTATCCCTCAGCCAGACCGTCGAGAGCTTTCTGCGATTCCGGGCTCCCTTTCATCAGGAGTTGGCGATTGCGGCTCGTCGCAACGGGTTCGACACGACCGAAACGACCGACCTCCTGGTGGCTGCTGAGCGAGCGATGGACCAGCTGCTCATCGCCACCATGACCGGCCATCGTCTGGCGACCGGGCGAGGACGTCGAGCCGAGTCGGTCGACCACCTCGCCACCGCGGTCCGCCCGAGGTGAGTCCGCAGGTCCGGCGACCCATCGTCGCCCTGGTGGCGCACGCGCGCCAGGTTCCGGCCGTGGAACGCGAACGTTTCGCCTCCAGACTGCGCGTCGAGCTGCACCGGGGGGCGCTCATCCTGGAGACCTGCCACCGGGTGGAGGCGTATACGACGAGCGCCGACGACGGCACGTCGACCGACCTACCCTTGGACGTCCCGGCGGGTGGGCGCGTGCTCTCAGGCAACGTCGCGGTTCGCCACGCCGTCTCGGTAGCCACGGGGAGCGACTCGATCGTTCTGGGTGAGGACCAGATCCTCCACCAGCTACGCGAATCGCTCGAGGTCGCCCGGACCTCGGGCGTGCTCGACCCCGAGATCGATCGACTCTTCGCGTTGGCACTGCAGGCCGGCCGCCGCGCCCGATCCTGGCGATCCGGGCGACAGCGCTCACTGGCCGACGTGGCCCTGGATTCGGTCGCGCGGACGAGCGGGTCGGTCCGGGGCCGCGAGATCCTCGTGGTCGGTGCCGGACGGATGGGCGAGCTGATGGCTCGGGCCGCGGCCGCCGCCGGCGCCTCGGTCACCGTCGCCAACCGCTCTACGGAACGGGCTCGTGCGGTGACGGCTGCGACCGGAGGAGGGACATCGGGTCTCGACCCGGGCACCGGGGTCGACCGCTTCGCTGCCATCTTCGTCGCACTCGGCGGCCCGTGGGTCATCGGGGAACGGACGATCGCCGCCCTCCTCGCCCGCAGACCCGCGGTGGTCGACGTTTCCGTCCCATCGGCTGTCCCCGCGGCGCTCGCAGTCGGACTCGGTAGCCAGATGGTCACCGCGGACGATCTCGTCCTTCGCGAATCTGAGGAGACGCGCCGCGACAGCGTGCCGGACCCACGGTCCGAGGCGCTCATCGAGCAGACCGTCCAGGCCTACCTCGAGTGGCAAGCGCGTCGCGATTCGCGCGCGGCGGCCGACGCCCTGGTACGCCGCGCCGATCTCGAGCGTGAGGCCGAGCTGGCCGCGCTCTGGAAGAAGCTGCCGACGCTCGACCCGGAGTCTCGCGAGGCGATCGAAACGATGACGCGGCACCTCGCCGCTCGATTGCTCCGACAGCCGTTGGAACGCCTTGGCCGCGATGCGGACGGCGTCGAAGGACGCACCGTCCGTGACCTGTTCGCCCTGTGAACACCGGTCGGATCGCGATCGGGTCGCGCGGAAGCGCCCTGGCCCTCGCCCAGGCTCGGCTCGTCGCTGAGGCGCTCGAGCGCGAGGGCTGCACGACCCGGCTCGTCGTCGTGGAGACCGAGGGAGACCGTCGAGCCCCGGACACGGAGTGGGGCGAAGGCGCCTTCGTCGTCGCCATCGAACGCGCATTGCTCGATGGCCGTGTCGATGTCGCGGCGCACAGCGCCAAGGACGTCCCGATCGACCAGGACGAGCGGTTGCGGATCGCCGCGTACCTGCCCCGCGCGGATCCGCGCGATGCGCTCGTCGTTCGGAGTGACGCGAGCGAGCGGCGCCTCGCGGACCTCAAGCCCGGGACGAGGGTGGGCACCGATAGCCCGCGACGGGCCGGGTTCCTCCTCGCGCATCGGCCGGATCTGATCGTCCATCCGCTGCACGGCAACGTCGATACGCGCCTCCGACGTCTCGACGAGAGCGAGACGGACGCGCTCGTGCTCGCCTGTGCCGGGCTTGACCGAATGGACCTCGGCGCGCGGATCGCAGAGCGGTTGGCGCCCGAGACGGTGCCACCGGCGCCGGGCCAGGGGGCGATCGCGGTCCAGATTCGATCTGACGACGCCCGAATGCTCAGATTAGCCACACCGATCGACGATCCGCGCACTCGTGCGGCCGTTGAGGCCGAGCGGGCATTCCTGGAATCCTCGGGCGGGGGCTGCCGGGCCCCGATCGGAGCGCTGGCCACGATATCCGCGGGTGAACTGGAGCTGTTCGCTGGTCACGCGAGCCCGGACGGGTCGACGACCATCTTCGGGCACCGCCGGGGACCGGTCGAAGATGGTCGAAGGATGGCCGTCGAACTGGCCGCGGAGCTGCTCCCCGAAGCCCGCCTCGGCGGTTCCTCCACCACATCCCAGGATGCTTCTACCCGGCCCCCTCGGGTGCTGGTCACCCGAGCCACGGGGCAATCGGAAGCGTTGGTCCTGGCGCTTCGCGGAGCAGGTCTCGAGCCCGTCGAGGTTCCCGCCATCTCGATAGAGATCGATCCGCCAGGGTCGGATCTGGATCGAGCCGCTGGTTCGCTCTCCTGGTTTCAGTGGGTGCTCGTCACCAGCGCGAACGGGGCCCAGGCCATCCTCGGGGCCGCGGAGCGGGTCCGGGCGGAACTCGGGAGCCCACGATGGGGAGCCATCGGGCCTGCGACCAGCGCGATCCTCGACCAGGAGGGCATTGGGGTCGACTTCGTGCCGAGCCGCAGCCATGGATCGGCGATGGCCGCGGAACTCCCGATCCGCGAAGGAGATCGGGTCCTCGTCATCCGAGGCGACCTCGCCGGTTCCGATCTCGCGGAGCGCCTGCGAACCCGGGGTGCCGAGGTCGACGACGTCGTTGCGTACCGGACCCTGGAGGCGCCGCCATCGTCTCGATCCCTGCTCCGACAGGCGATGGCCGAGGGGGCGTTCGACGCGGTGGTCTTCACGAGCGGTTCCACGATCCGTGGCCTGCGATCGCTCGCGGCCGCGGTCGCCCTGGACATCACCGCCATCCCTGCCGTCTGCATCGGCCCAGAAACGGCCGATGAAGCTGCGCGAGCCGGGTTCCGGCTGCTCGCCGTTGCCTCGAGTCAGGACGCCAACACGCTCGCACGTACGACCGCCTCCGCATTGACTCCTCAACCCCAGGAGATCCCATGACGCTCGAAGTCAACGCGCCGCCCATCGATGGCCTGCCGCCATCGCCGACACCCAGGACGGTCCGTCCACGTCGCCTGCGACGCACGCCTGCGCTTCGTGCATTGGTGCGCGAGACACGTCTCCATCCCTCGATGCTGGTGGCGCCGCTGTTCGTCCAGCCGGGCTCAGGCGTCCACCTGCCGATCGACTCGATGCCCGGCGTCTTCCGGGTGTCGCCCGACGTCGCCGCCGAGGAGACAGCCCGCCTGGCGGACCTTGGCGTCGGCGGTGTGCTTCTGTTCGGTTTGCCGGAGGCCAAGGACCCCCTCGGGATCGACGCATCGGCGGAGAACGGCATCGTGCAGCAGGCGTTCCGTCGGATCCGGGCGCTCGATCTGCCGATCGCGGCGATCGCGGATACCTGCCTGTGCGAGTACACGGACCATGGCCACTGCGGTCCGCTAGCCGCTGACGGCAGTGTCGACAATGAAGCGGCCGTCGCTCGACTTGCGGAGACCGCGGTCAGCCAGGCCCGAGCGGGCGCGGACATCGTGGCGCCGAGCGCGATGATGGACGGCCAGGTCGCGGCCATCCGCGCCGCCCTCGATGCGGAGGGGTTGGCGGACACCGCGATCATGGCGTATGCCTCCAAGCACGCCTCGGCCTTCTATGGACCGTTCCGCGAGGCCGCCGACAGCGCACCAGCCTTCGGCGATCGACGGGCGTACCAGATGGACCCAGCCAACGGTCGCGAGGCGGTGCGCGAGATGTCGCTCGATGTCGCCGAGGGCGCGGACATCCTGCTCATCAAGCCGGCGCTCCCGGGGCTGGACCTCGTGGCTGCTGCACGCGCTCGTTTCGATGTCCCGATCGCGGCGTACCAGGTCTCCGGGGAGTTCGCCATGATCGCGGCGGCCGCCGAGCGAGGGTGGCTAGACGGTCGACGGGCGATGACGGAGGCGGTGACCGCGATCGTTCGAGCGGGCGCGGGGATCGTCATCACCTACGCCGCGGCCGACCTCGCCACGTGGATCGGGGACGAGCGATGAGCGAGCAGGTCTACATCCAGGCGCTCGGCCTCGCGCTCGATCCAGCATGGCGTCGCCGAGGCGATGCGGAACGCCACCAGGACGGCTGCGACTTCCGAGCAGCGTACGCAGAGGTCGACCGCCACGGAGGTCGAACGCTGAGCTACTCGTCCATCGGCCTCGAACCGGGCGTCGATGTCCTCCTTTGGCGCATGGCACCCAGCATCGAGGCGTTGGAGGAGTCAGGCGCGACCCTCCTTCAGGCGGGGCTCGGACGCTGGCTGGGCGTCACGCATTCGCTGATCGGTCGGATCGGTCCATCGCAGTACGTTCGCAAGCCGACGGAGCAGGAGCAGTCCCTGTTCACCGGTGAACGCTCGAAGTATCTGGTCGTCTACCCGTTCACCAAGTCGACCGACTGGTACCTCCTCGGGAAGGAAGCGCGGCAGGGCGTGATGAACGAGCACATGCGGGTGGGTCACGACTATCCGACGATCCGCCAGGCCCTCGCCTACTCGTTCGGGCTCGATTCGCAGGACTTCGTCGTCGCCTACGAGACCGACGACCTCGTCGCCTTCGGCGATCTCGTCCGCTCGCTTCGATCGACCGAGAGCCGTCGATCGACCGTGAGCGACACGCCGATCCTGCTCGGGATCCACCGCCCGATGGACGAGATCCTGGGCCTCCTGGGAGCCAGCCGATGACCAGCATCAAGACGGGGTCGCGGACCGCTGGTCTGATCGAACGGGCCGAACGTCTGTTCCCGGGCGGTGTCAACAGTCCCGTTCGAGCCTTTCGGTCGGTCGGACGTCCACCGCTCGTCCTCGAACGCGGCGACGGGGCGTACGTCCGGGATGCGGATGGACGGCGCTACATCGACTACATCGGCGGGTGGGGCCCGGCGATCCTCGGCCATGCCAATCTCGTGGTCAGCGAGGCGATCACGAACGCGATCGGCAACGGCCTCTCGCTCGGGGCGACCAACCCAGCCGAGATCGAGCTGGCCGAGGCGATCCGTTCTGCCGTGCCGTCCATGGAGCGCCTTCGGTTCACTTCCTCCGGGACCGAGGCAGTCATGAGCGCGCTGCGCGTGGCGCGGGCCGCGACCGGCCGTGACCTCGTGGTCAAGTTCGAGGGCGCCTATCACGGGCACGCCGACAGCATGCTCGTCAAGGCCGGTTCCGGAGTCGCGACGCAGGCGATCGCGGGCAGCGCCGGCGTTCCCGACAGCGTTGCGGCGACGACGATCGTGCTGCCGTACAACGACCTGACCTCGGTGACGCTCGCGTTCGCAGAGCACGCCGGCCGGATCGCCGCGGTGATCGTCGAACCGGTCGCCGCCAACACCGGCGTCATCGCTCCGATCCCCGGCTTCCTCGAACACCTGCGCGAGACGACGCGTGCGGACGGGGCGCTCCTCGTCTTCGACGAAGTGATCACCGGGTTCCGCGTCGGTTTCGGCGGCGCGCAGGCGCGGTTCGGCGTGCGGCCCGACCTGACCACCCTGGGCAAGATCATCGGCGGGGGCATGCCGATCGGTGCCTATGGAGGACGCGCCGACCTGATGGCCCTTGTGGCCCCGGCCGGACCGGTCTATCAGGCGGGCACCCTCTCGGGTCACCCGTTGTCGATGGCCGCCGGGATCGCGACGCTCGCGGAGTTGACCCCACAGCGATACGTACGTTTCGAAGAAGCGGCAGCGGATCTCGCCGCCGGGCTGATGGAGGTTGCATCGACGGCCGCCTGCGTGGCCTCCATCGGCCACGTCGGCCCGTTGCTGACCGTGTTCTTCCGGCCATCCGTGCCGATGGACGCCGCCGAAGCCCTCGAGTCGGACCGGGCCGCATTCGCCCGCTTCTTCGGCTCCATGCTCGACCAGGGCGTCCTCCTGCCGCCATCGCCATTCGAGGCCTGGTTCCCGTCCATGGCGCATGGTCGCGCCGAGATCGAGGCGACCATCGTGGCCGCCACAACTGCCTTCCAGGAGGCCGCTGCGTGAACGATCGCTTCCTTCGTGCGTGTCGACACGAACCCGTCGACGCCACTCCCGTTTGGTTCATGCGCCAGGCCGGCCGCTCGTTCGCGGCGTACCGTGCGCTTCGCGAGCGATACGGCATCCTCGAGTTGGCCAAGACGCCGGACCTCTGCGTGGAGGTCACCCTCATGCCGGTCCGCGAGCTGGGCGTCGACGCGGCGGTCATGTTCGCGGACATCATGTTGCCCCTGGAACCGATGGGCGTCGGACTCCGCATCGAGCCCGAGGTCGGACCGATCATCGACGACCCGATCCGCTCGGCAGCCGACGTCGCGGCCCTCCGGACCTTCGACCCGGCCGAGGTGTCGTTCACGCTCGACGCGATCCGGCTGGTCCGTCAGGAGCTGGATGGTCGCGCCGGCGTGATTGGGTTCTCGGGTGCGCCGTTCACCCTGGCCTGCTATCTCATCGAGGGCCGCCCGTCTCGTGACTTCGCCACGGCGAAGGCCTTCATGTACCGTGAGCCCGCGGCCTGGCACGACCTGATGGGCCGGCTGTCGGACATGATCGCGGCCTACCTCCGGGCTCAGGTCGAGGCGGGCGCCGACGTCGTCCAACTCTTCGACAGTTGGGTCGGTGGCCTCGGGCCGAGCGACTATCGCGAGTTCGTCCAGCCCCACGTCCGCAGGATCTTCTCGGCGCTGCCGGACGTGCCAACGATCCATTTCGGGACCGGTACGGCCGCCTTGCTGGAGTTGATGGCAGAGGCTGGCGGCGATGTCATCGGCCTGGACCACCGGATCTCATTGGCTGATGCCTGGCAGCGACTGGGCTACGACCGCGGCGTCCAGGGCAACCTGGACCCAGCTCGTCTGATGGCCGGATGGGAGGCGACCCACGCGGGCGCGCAGGCGGTCCTGGAGGAGGCGTCGGGTCGACCCGGTCATGTCTTCAACCTCGGTCATGGCGTACTGCCGAACACCGACACCGATCTGCTCCGTCGGTTGGTCGACCTCGTCCACGAGGAGACCGCCTGCACGTCCCCGGTGGCCGAGGTTGCGTCGTGACCGCGCCCAGGCCCGGCGTCCTGCTGATGACGTACGGCTCGCCTGCGTCCCTCGACCGCGAGGACGTCCGCACCTACCTTGCTCGGGTCCGGGGAGGGCGGGAGCCCGACTCGGCGCTCGTCGATGAGTTCACCCGACGGTATCGGGTGATCGGCGGCTCGCCGTTGATCGACATCACGCGAGCCCAGGCCGCCGATCTGGCTCGGGTCCTGGGTTGGCCCGTCGAGGTCGGCATGCGGTTCTCGGAGCCGTCGATCATCACCGGTCTGTCCGCGCTCGTCGACGCTGGTGTCGCTGACGTTGCCGCCATCATCCTGTCGCCGCAGTACTCCCCGCTGCTGATGAACGGGTATGCCACGGCCATCGACGCAGCCAGGTCGGAGATGGGCGCGGCCGCTCCCGTCGTCGCCGTGGCAGGCTCGTGGCACGAACAGCCAACGTTCATTGCAGCGCTCGCCGATCGTGTGTCGCGGGCCCTCGATGGCCTGCCGCCCGGCGAACGCGACGGCGTCAGCGTGCTCATGACGGCCCACAGCCTGCCGAAGCGCGTCGCCACGAATGAGCCGGACTACCTCTCCCAGCTGCGTGTCACCGCCGAGGCGGTGGCCGCCGCCTCCGGGTTGTCAGCCGACCGCTGGACGTTCTGTTGGCAGAGCGCGGGCCACGAGCCAGGCGAATGGATGAAACCCGATTTCGCGGACCTCATGCCCCTCATCGGCGAGTCGCGCACGCCGTCGGTGCTGGTGGTCCCGATCCAGTTCCTCGCCGACCACCTCGAGATCCTCTACGACGTGGAGGTCGGTGCCCGCGAACAGGCGGAGGCGTACGGCGTCGCCTTCCACCGGATCGACTCGCTGAATGCCGATCCGAGGCTGATCGCCGCTCTGGCCGCCGTGGCGACCGAGACGATGCACGGGTCTCAACGGGAGATGGTCCCTGCCTCACCGTGACGGATCGTGTGGTGCGCAGACGCGCTGGCGACGGCGACCGCTACAACAGCGAGCGCAGGGTGGCCACGCTCATGGAGGTACCATCACCACGCCGCCGCGAACGCCGCCAGTTGTGATCGCTGCGCGAGACCATGTACCGATGGGAGACGACCGTGGCCGACACCCCCGATTTCTTCGCCGACGGGTTCTCGATCACCATCGGGCCGTTCGGGGTGACGGTCACGTTCCAGCTCACCCAGCCGACCCTCGAGCCCGGCCCGCACGTCGATCCAGGTGCGATCGTCGCGAGGGCGCGCATGACCCCGGCGCTGGCCACCGCTCTGGCGCAGGCACTGGGTGACGTCGCGGCGCAGCAGTCGAACATCCAGCAGGTCGAGACGCGGGTCAAGCACTAG
>JBBEBJ010000008.1:0-8934 GCA_040882425.1 Chloroflexota bacterium
GACCCTGGCGCTCCCTTGACCATGGCGTCGAGCTCCACGAGGCCGTCGAGCGCGGCCGTCAGCTCGTCGGTCGTCCACAGCTTCGCCTGCGCGGCGAGGGTCTGCGCCCGGTAGTCGCTGTTGATCCCCATCACCTTGGCCGCAGCGGGCAGTCGCTCACCGCTCCGGAGACGATCGCCGATCTCGAGCAGCTCGCGCACGCGCCGGTGGAGAACGGCGAGGAGCACAGGCTCAGGTGTGTCGTCGAGCAGCCGTTCGAGGAGGGCCGCGGCCGCACCGACCCGCCGCTCGCCGACGGCGTCGGTGAAGCCCCAGACCGAACCCGGGACGGCCTCCGCCACGAGCGCCTTGACGTCGTCGGCCGAGATCGCGGTGTCGCCGCGATACAGGGCGAGCTTGTCGAGCTCGACCGAGGCGATCCGGGTCATGAACCGGCGCTCCACGTCATTCTGGTCGACGAGCCCGCCGATTCGGTCGGCGAGCGTCTTGGCGGCGCCCGGGGCAAGCTGGAGCCCGCGTTGTCTCGCCTCGGTCTCGATCCAGCCGGCGAGGGCGCCACGGCGGGGCGATTCGTACCGGCGGACTGTGCCGCCGGCCGCCAGCACGGCCTCGACCAGGCGTTTCTGCGATGGGGCCTTCGCGCCGGACGCCGTTGCGTCGAGGATCACGAGCGCGTTCCCCGGCGCGACCAGTTCCATCGCCGCCAGGAACGCCGCCCGCTGTTCGGTCGCCTGGACAAGCGGACCGGGGTTGCTCACCACGGCAAGCGAACCGCCACCGAACATGGCCGGGGTCGCAATCCGCTCGTGCAGCCGTGTGATCTGCTCTCCCGCGCGATTCCGGTCGCCACGGAGGTCCCAGCGCTCCGGCGGCGCTCCCGTCTCGGACCCGAGAGTGGCCTGCAGGGCGTCGACCGCCCGGGCGGCGGCCAGGTCATCGTCGCCCCAGAAGAACGCCAGCGATGCCGTCGCCATCAGGAGCGCCCCGCTGTTGCGGGATCCCGCGCGGTCTCGCGCGCCGACCGAATGGCCGCGCCGGTCCAGCCGAGCCGGCGAACGTCGCCCGGCGCGACGCCCGCAGCGCGGCAGACGTCGGCCTCGAGCCGCCTTGCCCGGGCGCGGACCGCGTCGAACATCGCCGCGTCCCAGGCGCCTGAACGGGTAGCGGTCGTGGCCGGCGGATAACGCCGCCGCCACGATGCAAAGCGGGCGTCCATCGACTCGAGCCGCTGACCGGCCCGTTTGTCCGCGTAGGCCACGATCCGCTCCTCGCGTGAGGCGAATGCGGCCCAGCGCCGGTAATGCTCGCCATCGGCCAGGCGGGTGACCGGATGCCCCTCGACGGCTTGCGTCAGCTCGCCATGCCCCGCAGCCGTCAACCACGCTGCCGACCCCTGGCCGTGGGGGAGCGCGCGGACCGGATCGTCGGCCGGGAGCGACTTGTCGACGTCGTGGAGCAGCGCGGCGGCCTCGACGAGGCGACGGTCGATTGCCACACCCCGCTCGTCGATCCGGGCGGCGAGCCAGGCCGCCACCTCGGCGACCGCGCGCGAATGGCGCAGGAACCAGGGGGCCGGATCCAGGGAGAGCAGGAGGGAGGCGGCCTCCACCCGCCCGGGAACGGTCATCGATCCGATGGTACCCGACGGTCGCTGCCCGGCCGGGCTCGGCAGAGTGAACGGCACGCCAGGCGACGGGGTCCGGCGCGGCCATCTCGGGCGCAGGCTCACGCTCGGGGATGATCGCCGTTACCGGGATCGCACATCGGAAGGTGGGTCCCGTCGTCGGCCGCGTCGCCGCCGATCCTGTTCCTGAGGCTGATGGCCGGGCCGTCGGTGGAGGCGTTCGAGGCCCCTCGGCGCGAACCGTGAGCCCATCGGTCTCGAACCCGACGACCACGGTGCCGTGCTGGTCCGTTCGCAGGACCCGCGAGCCGGCGGCGGCAAGCCGCTCGAGCGTGGCACGGGTCGGATGGCCGTACGGGTTTCCCGCTCCGGCGGACGCAACGGCGACCCTCGGCCGGACGGCATCGACGAACGCCTGTGTGGTCGCTGTTCGGCTACCGTGATGCGCCACCTTGAGGAGATCCACCCGGGGCAGGCCCGCGGCGAGGAGTTCCGGGTCGATCTCCTCCTCGACGTCGCCCATCAGCAGGAATCGTCGGCTGCCAACTCGGCCCTCGAGGACCACCGACACATTATTGATCCCGGTGCCGCCGTCCGGTGGATCACGAGGGACCCGGCCGCGCACCGGCCAGAGCACTCGTATGGCGATTTCGTCCACCGCCAGGCGATCACCGGCCGCGATCCCGGTCCGTTGCGGTCGGCGGTCACTTGAGAGCTCGCGAAGCCACGCGGCATAGCCTGGCCCTGGCCCCAGCATCCCCGGCTCGAGCACGCGGTCAACGTCGTACCGAGCCAGGAGAAGGGCGAGTCCGGCCACGTGGTCCTCATGGGGATGCGAGAGGATCACCGTGTCGATTCGCCGGTCCCACGGTGGAAGGCGTCGATCGAGGGCGACCAGGAGCCGATCCGGGTCGGGTCCGCCGTCGATCAACAACCGCCCGCCGTGCGATCCCTCGACCAGGATGGCATCGCCCTGGCCGATATCGAGGATCGTGACGCGAGCGGTGCCGTCGGGTCGAGTCAGGGTCACGCCACAGACGACAGTCATCGCGACGACGAGTGCCATGGCCAGGGCACGCTTGATGGCGCGGTCGCGGTTCGCCATCACACCGCGACGCGCGAGGGTGTTCGAGACGGGCATCCGTTTGCCGGCCGGCGTGCCTGCGACGCCGGCGGTAGTACCGGTCGCCTCGTCAGGCCTCCGTACCGGTGACTCGCCTCCAGATCGACGTCGCCACCAGGTCAACCCGGCCAGGGCCGCCACCGACAGCCCGGCCGCTGCGGTGTCGAGCGGCGCTTCCAGCGTCACGCTGGCGTATGGCAGCGATGCCGCGAACTGGACGATCGAGACCAGGATCCGGAACACCACCCAGCCCGGTGCCGCGAGGACCGCGCCCAGGCCGCCCGGGAGCCCGGCCGCTACCGCGAGGCCGCTGGCGAGCGCCAGGAGACCGACAGCCATCGCCGGGGCGACGAGCGGCACGACGGCGAGGTTGACGATCGGCGACAGGATCGCCAACCGGCCGAACGAAGCCAGCACGATCGGCAAGGTCGCGGCCTGTGCGGCCAGCGACACACCAAGGCTCTCGGCAAGCCAGCGCGGGAGCCGGCCTCCGGTCACGCCGTCGATCCAGGCCGTGAGCGGTGTCGCCCAGGCGATCAATCCGGCGGTCGCGAGCGACGAGAGCTGGAACCCCGCGTCGCCGATCAGGTCCGGATCGCCAAGCAGCAGCAGGGTCGCGGCCCAGCCCAGCGCGGCCGCCGCGCGCCCCGCCCTGCCGCTCTCACGCGCCAGCAAGACGACCCCCGCCATCGCGGCCGCGCGCACGACCGAGGCCGACGCGCCCGCGAATGCGACGTACGCGACGATCGCGACGATCGTGACCAGCGATCGACGCCGGCGCCCGAGTCGGCCGGCCAGCGTCGCGATCGCCGCGGCCACGATGGCGATGTTCCAGCCGGAGATCGCCACCACGTGGCTCACGCCGGCCGTCGTGAACGCGGCGGCGAGGTCACGGTCGACCCGGTCGCGCAGGCCGATCAGGATGCCTGCGGCCAGCCCGGCCTCGGGTTCGGGCAGGACGCGTGTCAGTGCATCGGCGGCACCTCGCCGCAGCGCCTCGAGCTGCCGGCCCGGGTCGTCCGGTGCCGGAACGACCTCGATCGCTCGCGCGGTGACGGTCCCCACCGCGCCGATCCGCGCGAGGTACTCGCCGAATGGCGAGGTTGGACGCGGCCGGATCGACCCTTCCACGCGGATCCGCTCACCCGGGGTGACGGTCGGATACCGAGGCAGGGTCGCCGCAACGACGAAGCCCGGGACCACGTCGGCGGGCGTTCCGAGCGTCGCTGTCTGGTGACCGTCCCGCGGCGAGCCGGTGGCGAGCACGACGAACGACCACGGACCGTTGCCGGGCGGCGGGTCCTCCAGCATCGCCGGGCCACCGGGCACGAGCACGAGGCGTGCCAGGATCAGACCGGCCCCGATCACGACCGGCCACGCCGTGCGAAGCCGGCGATCCGGGGTGAGGGCGCCCAGCACGAGAAGTGTGGCCATCGCGAGCGCGACGGCGGCACCAAGGAGACTCGCCTCGACCTGCTGCGATGCAAGTGCGGCGCTGATGGCCCCGACGGCGAGTCGGGTACTCCGGCCCATCTCAGCCGACCGTCACGAGGTCCCTGACTTTCTCGTACGTCTTCTCGCCAAGCAGCTTTCGGGTGCGCAGGTCCTCGACCGCGCCGAAGGGCTGCTCGTCGCGCGAGGCGAGGATCTTGGCCGCCGTCACCGGCCCGATCCCGGGCAGCGCCTCCAGCTCCGCCGACGTCGCCTCGTTGAGGTCCACGAGGCCCGTGCCGCTCGGACCCGATCCCGACGTTATGCCGCCCGAGCCCGGTTGCCCTCCGCTTGCGGGCCCGCCGCCGGCCGGCACCTCATCGTCGCGCGACGGCACGCGGATCTGATCGCCGTCGTGGAGCGGCGCCGCGAGGTTGAGCTCGCGACTCGCGCGGTCGGCATCGACCCGGGAGCCGTAGCCGCCGGCCGCCTCCACCAGGTCGCCAACGCGAGCGCCGGCCGGCAATCGATAGACGCCCGGCCGATCAATCGCACCCACGATTTCAACGACGAGCTCAGGGTCCGCGGACGTCGTGGCGGGAACCGCGACCCCCGACACTCCCCCGAGGTTGTCCGACCCCAGCGGCGTCCCGCCGTCGATCACGACCGTTCCGTTCGCCCCGGCACCAAACGCAAGCGCGATGGCGACGACGATCAGGGCGATGACTCCGACACCCATGAGCAGCGGCGTCCGTGCGTCTGCTCCACCGACTTCCTCGGACGCGCGGCCAGTCCTCGCCCGCTCACCGGGATCCTCGAGGACGCGCCACGGCGTCGCGGTCGGGTCCATCGATCGACCTCCTCCGGCGGGAGGCAGGGTTGCGGCGCCGGAACAACGCGACGTCTCGCCACGTAGGGGGCACTTCCGACGCGGCGAGACGTCGACACGAATCCTATCGATGACCGCTTAGCTGCGACTTACTCCGCGCGGTCCTCCGGTTGGCGTGCCGGAGACAGTACCAACGGGTCGTGGGGCGGTTCCAGTGGACCCGATACGGTGCGTCCCATGCAGTCGACGGGGGTCCTGCTCGGACTGGGCGCGATCGTCTTGATCGGTCTCGGCGTCTCCACGGTGAACTCGGTCATGACCGCGATCCGGGATGGAGCCGGCTTGACCGTTTCCGTCGCGCTCGGCGCGGCCGCGTTCGTCGCGGCGCTCGCCCTCGGCCTCATCGCGGTGGTGCGGCTCCGCTCGTTGATCAAGGTCGCGGAGCGTCTCGGTCAGGGCGAGCTGGACGCCACCGTCCCGAACCCCGGGCGCGGCCTCCTGGGCCACCTCGAGCGTTCGATCAACGACGTGTCGGCCAAGCTGACCGAGACCCACAATGCCGCGACGACGGACCTCCTCACCCAGGTCTCCAACCGGGGCACCATCCTGTCCACCCTCTTCACCGAAGTCGACCGCGCCGTCCGCCACGGCCGCCCGCTGTCCGTCGCATTCGTGGATCTCGACCACTTCAAGGTGATCAACGACACCCATGGGCACCAGGTGGGCGACGTGGTCCTGCGCAGGGTGGCCGGCCTGTTCGAGACGAGCCTCCGACAGAGTGACGTCGTGGGCCGGTACGGCGGCGAGGAGTTCATGGTGGTCCTGCCCGAGACGGGGCCCGAGGACGCGGCCCAGGTCGCGGAGAAGCTCCGGCTGCTGGTCCAGCGTCACCGTTTCATCACCAGCCAGGGCGTGACCCTGGGCGTCACGATCTCGATCGGGATCGCCGGCGGCCAGGGCAAGTCGCTCCGAGCGGAGTCGCTGGTCCGGGACGCGGACCAGGCCATGTATTCGGCGAAATCGCTCGGTCGCAACCAGACCTATGTCTTTGCCGAGCCGAACGACGACGCGCGCGTGCCGAGCGCACCGATCTCGGCAGCCGGTCGAGCCCGCGCGCTGGAGGTCGCGGCCGTCGCCCGTCAGGCTACCGAGGCCGCGCTCAGCGACGTCATCGCACCCCTGCCGCACTATCGGGGCCGCCCATCGCTGCTCATCGCCACGATCGGCGTGGCAATCGCCACCGACCTGGCGCTGCCACCCAACGAGATCGAGCGGATCCGGATTGCCGCCCTACTCCACGACATCGGCAAGGTCGCCGTTCCCGCGCAGATCCTGGAAAAGCCGAGCGCCCTGTCGAGCACCGAGTGGGACTTCGTCAAACAGCACCCCCGGATCGGGCAGGTGATCCTCGACGAGGCCGGCGGGCTCCTCGAGGCGGGCAAGATCATCCTCCATCACCACGAACGGTTCGGCGGTCATGGCTATCCGCATGGGCTGCGGGGGCGCGACATCCCGCTCGGCTCGAGGATCGTCTCGATCGCCGACGCCTACGACGCGATGATCCAGGATCGTCCGTACAAGCGGGCGATCAGCCACGACGACGCGTTGCACGAGCTGCGCCGGCATTCCGGAACCCAGTTCGATCCGGAGCTCGTCGACGTCTTCCACCGGCTGTTCGGCGCACGCGCCCCGCTCGAGGATCGTGGGCTCCTCGCGCGGCCGATGCCGACGCGCCTGCGGACGCGCGGCGCCGAGAAACGAGCTTCCGCCTGATCCGACGCCGCACAATGCGGGCGTGATCGACGCCCGGTTTGGCCACGTCAACCTGATCGCCCGCGACTGGCGCAACCTCGCGGACTTCTACGAGCGCGCCCTCGGTTGCCTGCCCGTCCCGCCGGAGCGCGATCTCGCCGGCCCCGAGCTCTCCGCGGCAACCGGCGTACCGGACGCCGCGCTACGCGGCATCCACCTCCGCCTGCCCGGCGGTGGACCGGCGGGTCCGACGCTCGAGATCTTCCAGTACGACCCTTCGCTCGCGCACTCTTCCACCGCGGCGAACCGACCCGGCTTTGGACACATTGCCTTTGTCGTGCCGGACGTGCCGGCCGCTCGCTCGATCATGATCGGTCAGGGCGGCGGTTCCGTCGGCGACGTTGTCACGACCGCGACCGCCCACGGCCGACGCGTGACCTGGTGCTACGTCACCGATCCCGAGGGGAACATCGTCGAGCTCCAGAGTTGGTCGTAGGCTCCCCCGAGCGGGGTCCGCGGGCCGGCGCGCCAAACGGAAACGCCGCCCTCTCGGACGGCGTTTCCGTGCACGTGTTGCGGGTGTCTCCGCGTTTATGGCGCCTTGATGCGGGCGGTCTTGACGATCACGTCCTGGGCCACGCCGCCGTAGGTGATCTTGATGTCGACCTTGACGGTGCCGGCGGGATGACCGGCCGGGACTGCGATCTTGCCGACCGCGACAAACGACTTGCCGGTCCGGCGAAGCGGGACCGTCACGTCAACGCCGCCAGCGAAGTGGGCCGTGGCCGTCGCGCTGTACGCCGCGTTGCGGACCGGGTGGAGAACCTTGGCCTGGACCACGAGCTTGCCACACGGATGTCCGGTGCTGACCTTCGCCCAGAACAGGGCGACCTTGGCGGGGGTTGCCGCCGGCGTCGGGGTTGGCGTCGGCGTGGCAGCCGGGTCCGCCGTTGGGGTCGGCGTTGGGGTCGGTGTTGGGGTCGGTGTTGGGGTCGGCGTTGGCGTCGGCGTGGCACCCGGAACCGGGGTCGGCGTGGGCGTAGCCGTGACGGCGACGCAGGACGCACCCCGCGACTTGTCGGCCTTGCCGGCGGGCGGGGCGGCGCTGACGATGCTCGTGCCAAGGAGGCTCGCGATGATGAGCGCAGCCGTCGCGAGCGAGATGGTCCGTGTCCTCATGCGTCCTCCGAGTACCCGTTGGGCCGCGCGGCCGATGAGCCGACGGACCGCCCTTCGTGGCGTGACGGACTCCGGGTGTCAATGGCTAACAACGGATACGCGGGCAACACGTTAGGCGCGTGCGGGGCGCCTGGGACATGACCATCGTCCCGGGACGACATGGCTCGATCGGCCAACCGCGCGCGGCGCCAGCGAGCCCCGGGGTACAGTCCGCCGATGAACCGTAACGAGCCGCTCACCGAGTCGCTGACATCCCATGCCCGACGCAACCGTCAGTCATGGAACGAGACCGCGGATTCCTACCAGGCAGAGCACGGGTCCTTCCTCGACGAGCGCGGCGGGCTGGCTTGGGGCGTCTGGCAGATCCCGGAATCGGAGCTCAACGTTCTTGGGGACGTCCGCGACAAGGACATCCTCGAGCTCGGTTGTGGTGCGGCGCAGTGGTCGATCGCCCTCGCCAGGTTGGGAGCTCGGCCGGTGGGCCTCGACCTGTCCGATCGACAGCTGGAGCACGCGCGTGCCCTGATGGCGCGGGCCGGCGTGGCCTTCCCGCTCGTTCATGCGAGCGCCGAACAGGTGCCGCGGCCCGATGCGAGCTTCGACATCGTGTTCTGCGACTACGGCGCGACGACCTTCACCGACCCGTACCGCACGGTGCCGGAGGCGGCCCGGCTGCTGCGGCCCGGTGGGCTCTTCGCCTTCACCCACAGCTCGCCCATCCTCTCGATGACCTGGGCCGCGGACGCCGAGCGCGCGGGCGATCGATTGGTCGCCGACTACTTCGGGATGCGCCAGTTCGAATACGAGGACTCGATCGACTTCAACCTGCCGTATGGCGAATGGATCGCGCTCTTCCACAAGAGCGGCTTCGAGCTCGAGGATCTGATCGAGACACGGCCGCCCGCGGACGCGGTCAGCACCTATCGCGATGCGGTTGAGCGGGATTGGTCGCGTCGATGGCCCGCGGAGTGTCTCTGGCGGATGCGGCGCCGCTGA
>JBBEBJ010000009.1:0-8880 GCA_040882425.1 Chloroflexota bacterium
GCGCTCGGCTACGTTCGTGGCGATGCGTCGGAACCTCTCATTCCTCGCTGCGTTGCCGGTTGTGGTCGGGGCCGTGCTGGCCCTCGCCGCGTGCTCCGGTTCGGCCGCGAAGCCCCAGGTCAGTGACGTGTGGGCGCGGCCGGGCGTGGCGAGCGCCGAGAGTGCCGCCTATCTCGCGATCACCGCGCCGTCCGGCCAGGGCGACGCCCTGCTCTCGGCATCGAGCCCGGCCGCGAACATGGTCCAGCTCCACGAAGTGTCCACCGACGCCGACGGCATGACCGGGATGCACCACATCGACCGGCTCGACATCCCGGCCGGAGCGACTGTCCGCCTCGAGCCGGGTGGCTACCACCTGATGCTGATGGGCCTGACGGGCGAGCTCGCGGAGGGCGGGACGATCGAGCTGACGCTCGTGTTCGAGCGCGCGGGGAGCATCGTCGTCCAGGCGGAGATCCGGCAGGGCTGACATGGCTCGGCGACCCGCGCTGGCCCCGGCGCAGAATGACACGGTCCGAACCCTCGACCGGGGGTTCTGGCTGGTCGTGGCACTCGCGGTCGTCCTGATCGTGGCCATGGTGGCCCGGGTCGTCTCCGATGCCGGCGGCGGATCGGCCGCGACCTCGCCCTCGGCCGCAGCCGCCGCGTCGGGTGCCGGGGCGACGGCATCGTCCTCGGGATCCGCCACGCCGGCCGATATCGCGTCGTACCTCCTGGCCACTCCCCGGGAGGCGCCGCCCCTCGAGCTGACGGACCAGGATGACCGACCCGCCTCCCTGGCCACGTTCCGTGGCGGACCGGTCTTCGTCTTCTTCGGCTACACCCACTGCCCGGACGTCTGCCCGGCCACGATCGGGACCGTCGGGCTCGTGATGGATGCGTACGGTCCTGGTGTCCGCGCACTGTTCGTGACGATCGATCCCGCACGCGACACCACGACCTGGCTGCGCGAGTACGTGCGCTTCCTGCCCGAGGGGTTCACAACGCTGACCGGATCGGACGACGAGATCCGAACCACCGCCGATGCCTGGGGCGTGCAATACGCCCGCGTCGAGACCACCGATCCGAATGCCTACGCCATGGCCCACACCGCGGACGTGTTCCTTGTCGATGCCACGGGCATGCTCCGCGCGAAGTTCGCGTTTGGCACCGAGCCGGAACCGATCACCGCGGTCCTGCGGGAGGTCGTCGCAACCACCCCGGTTCCAGCCGGAAGCCCCGTGGCGTCGGCCCCGTCGACAGCCACCCCGATACCCGCCGGCTGCCCAAGATGCGCGGCGCCGACGAGCTCGGGCGAGGTCGCCCAGGACACGGTCGGCGTCGTGGTCGTTTCCTCCTCGGTCTGGGCGGGCCCGACCGGGCCCATCATCCTCAGTCTCTCCATCGATGGCGCCCCGCTCGACGATCCGAACCTCCGTCCCATCGTGCAACTGACCGGCCTTGCCGGCGGGGCCATCGGGGCGGCGACCGCCGCGACGCCGGTCCGGCCGCCCGGCGTCGATGCCGTGTCCTACGTCGCCGACCTGGCCATCCCGAGTCCTGGCCTGTGGCGCCTCCGGGTCACGGCGGACCGCGCGGGCACGAGCCTGACTGGCACGACGACCGTGACCGCGCTCGATCCCGGCGGGACGGCGCCGCTCGGTGGACCGGCGCCACGCATCGCCACGCCGACGCTCGACGACGTCGGGGGTATCGCGCGCGCGGTCACCACGGACCCGGCGCCGGACCTCCGGCTCTCGCGCCGGTCCACGGCCGATGCGCTCGCGGAGGGCCAGCCGTTCGTGCTGGTCGTCGATTCGACCAGGTTCCAGGTCTCGCAGGCCTGCGGGCGGGCGATCATCATGGCCCGCTACCTGCTCGATCGGTGGCGTGACGTGGGGTTCATCCACCTCGAGCCATTTCGTTACTCGGTCGTGGCCAGCACGCCGGTCCTCGACGGAAGCCTCGACGATCCGACGCTGACCGAACCAGCCGCCGCGTGGGGCTTTGGCGAGGATCCGTGGGGTGCGCAGTCGATGCCCTGGGTCTTCGTGGTAGACGGCGACGGGATCGTCCGGGCGAAGTACCAGGGCGTGATGGGAACGGCCGATATCGACGTCATGGTGGCGCTCATCGAGCAGGGCGACTGACGCGGCTGAAGGCGACGCCGTTCGGCCCTTTCGAAACGGGCCACATGTCACCTATCGGTGGCTTGACGCGGACGGCACCATCGCAAGCTATGGATACATTGCCGCAGGACCCCCTGCCCGCCCCCGATCTCGACGAGTTGGCCCTCTCACGACGCAGGTTCCTGCGCAACGCTGCGTTGACCGGCGGCGGCCTGGTGGCCGCGGCCGGATTGGCGGCGTGCGCCCCTGCGACGACCGGGGCGGGCTGGACGCTCGGGCCGGATCTGGCCGCGGGGAGCGCTCCGCCTGAGGCCGAGGCGAGTCCGTCGGCGAGTCCTTCAGCGGGCCACGAGATGACCCCGAGCCCCGCCGCGACCGCGACGGCCGCGCCGGGCGGACCGATGCCGAACGGCTGGAGCGAGCACGACATCGCGGCCCGTGACGTCGTTCGGCGCTACATCGGGAACCTGGCGCCTGCCCTGGCGGACATCTACCCGGAGCCGATCTTCACGAAGCTCGCGGGCATCCTAGGGGTCGAGGACAACTACCCGCAACTCCAGGACAAGCCCTCGTTCGCGCAGGTCCCGCAGCTCGTCCTCAACGATGCGGTGCAGCCGCTCACCCCCGAGCTCGATGGCGACGTCAAGGTCTTCCGGCTCACGATCGACGAGATGGAGCAGCGGATCGACGAACTGATGCCGCCCGTCAGCGGCCTCGGCTACAACGGCCAGTGGCCAGGTCCGACGATCCGGGTCAACCAGGGCGATCGGGTGAGGGCCGAGTTCACCAACAACCTGCAGGAGACGACCGGGGTCCACTTCCATGGCGTGGAGTTCGAGGACTTCTTCATGGACGGCGTCCCGTTCGTCAACCAGCTGCCGATCATCCCAGGCGAGACGTTCACGTATGAGTTCACGGCGGTCAACCCGGGGTCGTTGATGTACCACTCGCACCACAACGCGACCGACCAGGTGGGGCGAGGGCTGCTGGGGGCGTTCCTGGTCGACCAGGTGCCCGACCCCGTCCAGTACGACCGCGAGTACGTCTGGATCTCCAACGACCAGCTCGGTGGGTTCACGATCAACGGGCATGGTTTCCCGGCCGTCGTGCCGGTGCTTGCGGCCGTCGGCGAGAAGGTCCGCGTCCGGTTCATGAACGAGGGGATCATGATGCACCCCTGGCATCTCCACGGGATGCCGATGCGGGTCATCGAGCGGGACGGCTGGCCGCTTGGCTCGGCCGAGTTCACCTGCGACACCCTCGGCGTCAACCCGGGCGAGCGCTTTGACGTGATCATCGACGCGAAGACGCCCGGAGTCTGGGCGTTCCACTGCCACATCCTGCCGCATGCCGAAGGCATCAACGGCATGTTCGGGATGGTCAACACCTTGATCGTGGTGCCCGAGGCGGCCCACGTCGACGCGATCGTCGCGGCGGTGCTCACCTAGACCGGCGCACGGCGCGTCGCATGCGCGGGGCGAGCTGACTGGCACCTCCGACATGGCTGTGCTGCGGCCGGCCGATCGTTCCGCATGGTCGGAACCATCGCGATTCGGCCGCCCAGGGACCCGTCATGCGGCGCTGAGCGCGCGGAGTCCGAGTGGATCGGTGTCCCTCGGAGTCGATTCTGAGGTAGTTCCGCTCAAGCGGAACGATCACGAATCGGCCTCCGAGCGCATCGCCACGTCGTCGGCGCGCTGCGCGAGCCATTACAGCGTCGTTGCAGGATGGGGCGGATCGACCCAGCCCAGGCTGCGCTCGACGCCCTTGTGCCAGCGGGCGATCCCGGCGGTGCGAGTCGCCTCGTCCATCGACGGATCCCAGCGTCGATCGACTCGATCCATTGCCCGAAGCTCATCGAGATCGCGCCAGAACCCCACGGCGAGACCGGCGGCATACGCGGCCCCGAGGGCCGTCGTTTCGGCGATCGGTGGGGCCACCACGGGACGACCCAGGATGTCCGCCTGGAACTGCATCAGGAGTTCGTTCGCGATCATGCCACCGTCCACCCGCAGCTCCCCGGGGAGTGGCGCCCCGAGATCGGCCGCCATGGCCTCGCACAGGTCATACACCTGGTAGGCCGTGGCCTCGATCGCGGCGCGCGCGATGTGGCCGCGCGTGGCATACGCGGTGAGGCCGGCGATGACGCCTCGCGCGTCGCTCCGCCAGTGGGGCGCAAACAGCCCGGAGAACGCCGGCACGAACACGACGTCGCCGCTGTCGGGGACGGATCGGGCCAGCGCCTCCACCTCGCGAGCATCGCCGATGATCCCGAGGTTGTCGCGAAGCCAGGCGATCAGCGAACCGGTGACCGCCACCGAACCCTCGAGGGCGTACGTCGTCGGGCCGTCACCGATCCGGGCCGCGACCGTCGTGATGAGGCCGTGCCGGGAGGGAATGGGCCGCTCCCCGGTGTGCATGAGCATAAAGGCGCCCGTGCCATAGGTGCACTTCATCTGGCCGGGCTCGAAGCACGCCTGCCCGAACAGCGCCGCGTGCTGGTCACCCAGATCACCGGCGATCGGTACGCCGGCCAGCTCCCCCACCCCAGTGCCGTAGATCTCGGACGACGAACGGATCTCGGGGAGCATCACTGCCGGAACGTCGACGGCACCGAGGAGCTCCGGATCCCAGGCCAGGGCCTCCAGGCTCATCAGCATCGTGCGCGATGCGTTCGTCACGTCGGTCACGTGGACGCCGCCGTCGGGGCCGCCCGTCAGCTGCCAGATCAGCCAGGTATCGATCGTGCCGAACAGGAGCTCGCCCCGCTCCGCCGCCGCGCGGCGTTCGCTGGCGGCGCCACCGCCACCCTCGTCGAGGATCGAGGCGAGCTTGAGCGCCGACGAATAGGTCGAGATGGGGAGCCCGGTCGTCGCGCGAAAGCGATCGATGCCGGCGGGGTCGCCGGCCGCGAGCCGGGTGCAGGCATCGGCGGTTCGGGTGTCCTGCCAGACGATGGCGTTGGCAATCGGCTGCCCAGTCGACCGCGACCAGACAACGGTCGTCTCGCGCTGGTTGCTGATTCCGACGGCCGCCAGCGCCCGGGCATCGATGCCGAGCTGCGCCAGCGCGCCGCGGACACACGCTCGCACGCTATCGAGGATCTCGACCGCGTCGTGCTCGACCCACCCCGGTCGCGGGGTGAGCTGGCGGTGTTCGAGCTGATGGCTCGCGACAGGGAGGCCGTCGGGATCGAACAGGATGCAGCGACTGCTCGTCGTCCCCTGGTCGATGGCGGCCACGAGCGAGCGCGGCGCGGGGCTCATCGACGCATCGTCTATGCGCTCAGCGGGTTGATCCAGAATACCTTGATGAGCTCGCTCAGGACCGTGTAGATCAGGGGCGCGGAAGCGATCAACACGGCCCGGCCAAACGCCACGGTGTCGGCAAACGGCCAGGTCGTCATCTCGTGGACCGTCCTGCGCAGAGGGACGAGCGTGTTGGTGCGCGCGTTGAGCCCGGCGATGGCGCCGGCGTCGAGTTCCTTGCGGCTGACGTCCCGGTAGACGTTCGCGATCCGTGCGTTCAGGTCGGCGAGGACGGCCTCCTTGGCATCGGACATCTGGCGGTGGATCCCGCGCAACGGGTAGAGCAATGCCACGACGCTGGCGCAGCCCGCCAGCAGCAGCACGCTCCAGCTGAGCCAGTTCGTCGGCGGACCGAGGCCGAACAGGAAGATCCCGATGATCCCGACCGGTGCGAGCGCACTCGCGAGGGCGATGTTGCCGAAGGGCAGGAGCTTCGTGGTGTCGAAGACGTCGACCTCGAGCGGCTCGCGGCACAGCTGCCCGAGCGCCCGGCCGAGGCTCACGACGAGGTAGATCAGGCTCAGACCGGCCCAGCCGACCACGGTGTAGCCGGCCAGGATCGCAATTGCTGCAACGGGGTCCGGCGGCAGGTAGAGCGGCTGGCCGGTGACCGGGTCGTTCGTCAGCGGCAGGTCCTGACCGAGACCGGCAAAGAGCACGGTGACGATCAGGGCGGAGATGGCGAGGAGGACGAGGCTCGTCGTCGGGTCGGGTGGGCGCAGCCGGTGGACATAGGCGCGAAATGCCGCCGGTTCGAGCCGCAGGACGCGTTCGAACGACGGCAGCGAGCGTCGCACGGTTCGATCGACCAGCCGCAGGATCAGCAGCGAGTAGAGGACGACCGCGATCAACGTCCAGCGGCGGCTGGAGAACTCGGGCGGCAACATCTGCAGGGGCGGGCTGTCGACGAGGTCCTCGGCGAACTGCCCGGCGACGACGATGCCGAACGCGACCAGCACGACGAGCTCCGACGGGAAGCGCAACCGATCAAGGCCGAGGCGATCGCGAACGCTGCGGGCAACCGATGGCGCCGCCGCCTCGCTGGCAGACTTTCGCGTGACCGACTTCACCACAGGCTCGCTGGCACCCCGAGGGACGCTGGAATGGCCCGCATTGTATGCCAGCGAGCAAGCCGTCCAACCCATTGACACGTGCGTCGCGGTTGCGCATCCTCCGCGCACGAACCCCCAGCGGAGCCCTCTCGACGAGCCGGTCCATCGGTTTCCTCGACCTCGACGTCGCGGGTGTGGCGGATGCGTACGAGCGCCGCCTTCGCGAGGCGTGCCCCGCCCAGCTCCCCCTGGCGATGCGTCTCCTCGAGCGCCTGCCAACGGGTCGCTGGACGCTCGAGTGGTATCTCCCGTGGTGGCTCGGGCAGGCCGTCGGACTCGGTGCGACGCGGGCACAAGAGATCGTGCTGAGCAACGTGCTCGGGCTGGGGTTCGTCCGGCTCCAGGACGATCTCTCGGATGGAGAGGTGGGGGCCGACGACATCGACGACGCTCGAACCCTCGCGGCCGCGATGTACGAGCTAGCCCTCGAGCCCTACCGAACCTGGTTCGATCCGGAATCGCCGTTCTGGCGGCACCTCGATGCCCGGATGGCGGCGTGGCGCTCCGCGAGCGACCTCGCGGCGCGGGGGGCTCCGCTGCACATCTCCGCGGTCGCCGTGTACCTCCTCGGTGGGCGTATGGGCGCGTACCCGGCGCTCGAGACCTGCCTCGACCACGCGCTCGAGGCGCTCGTCCTGTACGACCATGTGGCGGACTGGGAGTCGGATCTCGACGCGGGCCGGTGGAACGCGTTCGTGGCCGCGTCGTCGCCGGGTCCCCAGGTCGTGGAGGCCCGCGACCGTCATCGCACCGCGACGTACGTGGCGATGCTCACCGGGGACGCGGTCGCGGACTACTTCGGCCGAATCGACGACGTGTTGCTCCGGGCGACGGCCATCGCCGACACGCTCCGGCCACCCGTTCCGCCGCTCCCCGAGCACCTGCGGGCGTTCGCCGCGAGCGTGCGGGACCAGGGGGCCGCGATCGACGCACGGTACCGGGACCTCGGTGACGAGGCCGCGAAACTGTTGTTCCAAGAGACCGCCGATGCCCGATCATAGACAGGCCAGGGACGGGCACGGCTGCAGGGAGGAGACCGGCTGAATGGACGAGAAGCACGATCCCCGAGAGGACCACCTGCCGTATGGCTTCATGGAGCGCGAGCTCGCCTTCAAGCTGCTCGCGGCGCATGCCCTGGTCGATGCCGAGTTCTTCGATTGGCTGCGGAGCGACCCGGAGAACGCGGCCGCGCAGCTGCACATCCGCCTCACCAACGCCGACATCGAGTACCTCAGCAAGGTGGTCGAGTGGGAGGCCATCAGCGCAAACGCGCCGGACATCCGGGAGCGCCTCCACCTGGACATGGTGACCAACTCCTGGTAGCGGCCACCGCGCCTCTCTACCCCCATCGACTCGACGGCGGGTGGCGGGACCACGTTCCGGGTCGAGCTGCCGCGATCCGATGAGGGCTGACCGGGAACCGGGCGCGTGCACGTGGGCCGTCGCGTGGTCGAGCCAGCACACCTGACGCCATTCCGTTCGACGATCTCCCTTGGGCGATGGGTCATGACCCAAGGGCGATTGACCAGGGACACCTGCTGGCGGCGCGCGCTGAACTGGACCGGGAACCGATCCGGCGGCCGCGGAGTCTGACCGGGACACGGACCGACCCGTCCCAGGCCGGCCGACTACTGGAGGATCGACGATGTCCCGCTCGATCAGCCGAACCGGTTCCCGTCTCGGTGGTGCCGCGTCCCGGGCACTTGGCGCCGCGATCGTGCTGATCGCCCTGTCGGCGGCCCCGGTGCTCGCCTGCGGCGGCCTGATCGGCCCGAATGGCGCGGTGAACCTGCTGCGCACGACCACTCTCGCCGGCTATCACGACGGCGAGGAGCACTACATCACCGCGTTTCAGTTCGCTGGTGGCGGTGGCTCGTTTGGCTCCCTCACGCCACTCCCCGGGGTGCCGTCGTCGGTCGAGAAGGGCGGCGACTGGACGCTCCAGCGGCTCGT
Source organism: Chloroflexota bacterium (assembly GCA_040882425.1). Classification (GTDB taxonomy): domain Bacteria; phylum Chloroflexota; class Limnocylindria; order Limnocylindrales; family CSP1-4; genus SPCO01. The sequence goes on from JBBEBJ010000009.1 coordinate 8,482, forward strand.
CCTCGAGACCGAGCCCCAGCGACAGGCCGACTTCCTCTTCGCCGCGGAGGCCGCCCCCGCCTCCGCCGAAGAACTGATGAAGGTCCGCATCGACGCCCTCGATATCACCGTCCTTCGCGGCGGCTCCGCGGCGGTCGGCCAGTGGGCGAGCGATCACGGGTTCCGGCTACCGCCGGACGCCCCCGAGGTGCTCGACTTCTACGCGGCCCGGTCGCCAATCTTCCTCGCGGCCGTCTTCGATGCCGATGCCGCCGCGGAGCGCGGCCAGGCCGTCGGGGACGGCACGCCCGTCCACATCACCATCCCGACCGACAACCCGTGGGTCCCGCTCCGGATCCTGGCGCTCGGCAAGACCGCCGCGGAGCGCGTCGAGGCCGACGTGTACCTCCTGACGGACCA
>JBBEBJ010000010.1:0-8593 GCA_040882425.1 Chloroflexota bacterium
AGCGTCATCCAGTTCCCGATGATGTTCCTGTCCGGCACGTTCTTCCCGATCGACGACATGCCGGAAGCCCTCCAGGCCGTCGCCCGGGTCATCCCCCTGACCTACCTCTCGGACGCGCTCCGCCAGGTGATGGTCGGCGGCGCCGCCTTCGCTCCGCTGTGGGTCTGCTTCGCCGTGCTCGCCGGCTGGCTCGTCGTCTGCTTCGGAATAGCGGCGCGCAAGTTCCGCTGGCAGTAAGCGCCGCGCGGGATCGAGGGCGCCACGGCTCCGTCGACCGGCAGTCGCGTCCACGCGATCGAGGATGTCACCAGCGCTCCTCGCGGACGACCTCGTCGAGCGCGCGGCGGCCGCCCTGTTTGGGTGGACGAGTGAGGTCGTCGGGGTCGGCCGGGTAGCCGAACGAGAGCAGGTACTCGCAGGACTGGTCGTCCGGGTAGCCGAGCAATCGGCGCGCGAGCTCGGGTTCGTAGACGGTTGCCGGAACGCTGCCGACCCCGAGCTCCCAGGCGGCCAGCATCATGTTCTCGGCGGCCAGGCCGAGGTCGAACTGGATGGATCGCCCACTCGTCGTCGAGCCGGGATCGGGCGTGACCAGGGCGATCGCCACGGCGGCGTCGGCAATGTGGCCGGCGAACGGTCCCACCGCGGCGAGCTCCCGGAGATGCTCGCGGTTGCGGCAGACGATGAACGTCCACCGCTGCCGGTTCTTGCTGCTGCCGGCATGACGCCCAGCCTGGAGGATGCGCTCGAGATGCTCCGGTGCCAGGGGCCGAGAAGCGAACGCACGGATCGCCCGCTTCCGGGCGATCGCCTCCCAGACGGCGTCCGATTCGACGCTCACGGATCGGCCGCCAGCCGCGCCGGCATCGAGCCGGGTTCCGGCGTGCCGGGAGCGACGCCCTCCGAGGTCCCTGGTTCGTCCGTCGGACGAGCCCGCGTCGCCGCGGGCAGCGCGATCTGCGCAAGCGTGCGCAGGCCCCCCGGCGTCTCCTCGATCGCGGCGAACCATGCCTCCGCATCCGGGATCCGCTCGACCTGCGTCGCGGCGGCGATGTCGCCGGCCGTGTCGGGATCCAGCGGCCCACCGCATGCGAGCGTGAGCATCCGGGCGACCGCGCGTCGGTAACCCGCGTTCTCGTACAACCAGGAGTGCTGGCCACCCGCCACGATCAGGGTTTCCACCGGCGCGGCATCCGGGTCACCGGTTCGGGCATCCCGAGCCGCGTCCGCCAGCCTGGTCAGGTGGCCGACGGGCATGACCGCATCGTCCGAGCCGTGCGTCAACAGCAACGGGCCGCGGTACCGCGCAATCGCCGCCGACGCGCTGATGTCGGGCACCTGGCGGCCGCGCGGCTGAAGGTAGACATGGGTCGTGAGCCAGGCGAGGGGGTAGGCGATCGGATCGGGGATCGGGAGGCGCGCGAGCCGGAAGGTCTGCCGGGTCAGCCGATACGGGTCGGCCGGTCCGGACGTCGCCACGAGAGCGGCAACGCGCGGATCTGCGGCGGCGGCGAGGATCGCCCCGAGCGCGCCCATCGAATGCCCCGAGATCGCCCCGGCGGTGACCTCGGGCCGCGCCAGAAGGGTCCTGAAGGCGGCCCCGGCATCGTCGCCGAATTCGCCGCCGGTCATCGGCAGCTCCTCGGCGCCGTTGGCACCGTGACCCCGGACGTCGAAGGTCAGGCAGTGGAAGCCTGCCGCGTGGAGAAAGCGAGCCATCGGGAGCGTCCGATCACGGGCGGACTCCCACCCATGAACCAGCACCACGCCAGGGCCCGGTGCGCCATTGCGCGCGGGGATGAACCAGGCGGGCAGCTCGATCCCGGCCGACTCGACGACGGTCGTCTCAAACGACAGTCCGAGCGCCGACGGGTCGATGAGCGGCGGGTTCCGTTGCGGGTACCCGGCCCGGACGCGGTAGGCGAGCGCGAAGCGATAGGCGAGCCCGAACGGCGCCGCCGCAGCGGCCATCCCGATCCCGACGCGACGCAACGTTCCCATGCGGGTAGGGGACGGCACGCGGGCAGCGGCTGTCAAGTGCGACCCTCCCGAAGAAGGGCCGGGTGGGTGGCCTACACTCCGGTGGATGACCAGGCGAGACCCAAGGGACGTTCTCGGAGTTGAAGCGGGCGCGACGCCGGCGCAGATCAAGGCTGCCTGGCGGCGTCTCGCACGGACCAATCACCCGGATCTCACCGGCGACGATCCGGCGGCCTCGCGCGCCGCCACGCGCCGGATGGCCGAGATCAACGACGCCTACGCGGCATTGACTCGCGCGCCATCGAGGCGAGGAGCGTCCCATGCGGGTGAGCGCTCCAACGGTGCCCCGTTCGAGGCCGAGGCTCCACGACGGCGTGGTGGCCCTCCGTCACCCAGGCCCACGCGCCCGGTGACCGGTCGGGTCGACACGAGCGGCACGTACCGAGCGCGCAACCAGGCCGTCGGCAACAGTGCCAGGCGGTCGACCCTGCCTGGCCAGCCACCGCTCCGCTACGACGCCGTTCGGCGCGAGCCTCCGCGCGCGTCGACACCGACGGGCCCGTTGGTCCGGGACCGGGTGCGCCACTTCCGGCGACAGCCGGCACCGTCGCTCGACGACGCCGAGGCCACGGTGATCACGTTCGGCAAGTTCCACGACCACACGTTGGGACAGATCGCGGCCTTCGAGCCGTCGTACATCGATTGGGTGGCCGGGACCGTGAGTCACGATCCGGACCTCGTGTCCGCGGCCCGCGTGATCCAGTCGGAGCTGGATCGACGTGGTGTAGCTCGACGGACGCATCCAGGAGGGGAGCGGCGCGGCCGATCGGCCTGAACGCGCAATCGCCCTCCGATACCGGAGGGCGATCAAGACGCGGATGAATTTCGAGCGATAAGCGCTGCCAACCCGACGGTCACCAGGCCTGCTGGCCGATGTCCAGTTACTCGGCTCGTGAGCCGGGTCCGAGATCGTCGCCCCGAACGTGCATCAGGACGAGTGTCCGTCTCCGGTTCCGTGACCGACGCCCCAGGTATCCCCCAGTTGGATCGCGGGTCGGCGTAATCGGAACGGTACGCCGAGGATAACCCCGAAATCAATGGAACCTTCCTCCCGTATTGGACCGGGCGAAGGTCGGGCGCACTGGCGCACCGAACCGGGACGCACGTACCAGGTGTCGCAGTGCACCGCCCACCGCGCCGGCGCGCATCACTGCCCCACGAGATACGCTGGAGGCATGCCCCGATCCGATGGCCGTCCCGGCCGTTTGCTGTTATTCGCTGCCTTCGCCGCGGCGCTGGTTGCGTGCTCGGGAGAAGCCGCGCCTTCCTTCGATCGGACCGCTCCCTGCGTTTCCGACGGCGCGGCGCCCGGGGCATACCCGGAACTCGAGGCGCGCGTGCCGACGCGGTATCGCGGCGAGGCGCCGGAGAAGCTCGATTCGGGGCGCAACTGCAGCTCCGAGAGCCTAGGGTCGCTCGCCGACGCCGGGTTCGACGAGGTCCGGTTTGCGGGCGCCACATGGAGCTTCGGCGCCGAACGCGCCCTCGTCCTGGCCGTGTTCACCGCACCGGGTCTCGACGCCGCCGGGATCGCCGACTTCTACGCGCAGAGCGCCCGCACGAGTCCCCGAATGGAGATCCTCGCCGAATCGGGGCCGACGATCGTCGGGCGCCTCGGCCGGCGCCTCGATACCAGGCGCGTCGAGCGCCTCCAGACCGTCGTCGTCTGGCCCGCGGCAGATCCGGACGTCGTCAACGTGGTGATCACCAACGACCTGCCGGACGACCGGATCGCCGACGCGATTGCCGCATTTGGCGACCGCTGAGCCGGGCCTGATGCGTGGGCGCAGTGGTGTCTGGGCCCACTCGAACGGCGATCTCGCAACCTCGGCGGGTGGCAGGCGCAACCGGACACCGTGCTAGAGTCCCGGCCATGACCGACCGATCGGCCGATTGGGCCGCTCGTCGCCGCGCCTGGCAAGCCGAACGCCTGGACCCGGCACTCGGCCGGGCGTCAGAACGGCGTCCTCGCTTCTCGACGATCAGCGACGCGACGATCGAGCGGCTCTACGGCCCGTGGTCGTCGCCGGAGCGCGCGGCCGATCCGCTCCAGGGCATCGGGTTTCCGGGCGAACCGCCATACACCCGGGGCATCCACCCGACCGGCTACCGCGGCCGCCTCTGGACGATGCGGATGTTCGCGGGTTTTGGGGCGGCCGAGGACACCAACGCCCGATTCCGGCAGCTCCTCGCGGCCGGTCAGACCGGGTTGTCGATCGCCTACGACATGCCGACGCTGTACGGCTACGACACCGACGACCCGGAGGCGGAAGGCGAGTTCGGGACCTGCGGCGTCGCGGTCAGCTCGCTCGCGGACATGGAGGTCCTGCTCGCGGGTCTGCCGCTCGAGCGCATCTCCACGTCGATGACGATCAACTCGCCGGCCGCCCCGATCTGGGCGATGTACATCGTGGCCGCCGAGAAGGCGGGCGTGCCCCGCGACCGGCTCGAGGGAACCACCCAGAACGACATCCTCAAGGAGTTCATCGCCCAGAAGGAGTACCTGTTCCCGCCCGCGCCGTCGCTGCGCCTGGTGACCGACACGATCGAGTTCGGGACACGCGAGCTGCCGCGCTGGAACACGGTGTCGATCAGCGGGTACCACATCCGCGAAGCCGGTTCGACGGCGATCCAGGAGCTTGCCTTCACGATCGCCGACGGGATGGCCTACGTCGAGGCGGCCCTCGCTCGCGGCCTGCGGATCGACGACTTCGCGCCGCGCCTCTCGTTCTTCTTCAACAGCCACAGCGACTTCTTCGAGGAGATCGCCAAGTTCCGCGCCTCACGGCGGATCTGGCACCGCCTGATGACCGAACGGTACGGAGCGGAGAACGAGCGATCGGCCTGGATGCGGTTCCATACCCAGACCGCCGGCGTGTCGCTGACGCCGCAGCAGCCGCTCAACAACCTGACCCGGGTCGCGCTGCAGGCACTCGCCGCGGTGCTCGGCGGGACCCAGTCGCTCCATACCGACGCCTACGACGAGGCCCTCGCGGTCCCGACCGCCGAGGCCGCCCTCCTCGCGCTCCGTCAGCAGCAGATCATCGCCGAGGAGAGCGGCGTCGATGCCACGGTCGACCCGCTCGGCGGGTCCTGGTTCGTCGAAGCGCTGACCGACGAGACCGAGGCGGCCGTCCTGCGCTACCTCGACGAGATCGATCGCCGCGGCGGGATGGTCGCCGCGGTCACCGAGGGGTATCCGCAGCGCGAGATCGCCGACGCCGCCTATCGCTACCAGCGCGAGTTCGATGCCGGTGAGCGGCGAGTCGTCGGGATCAACGCCTACGCAGACGAGGCGGAGGAGACCCCGATCCCGGTCCTGGCCGTGCCGCCCGGATCGCTCGAACGCCACCTGGCGCGGCTCGAACAGACGCGTCGCGAGCGGGACGCGTCGGCCGTCCAGGCCGCGCTCACCGGCCTGCGCGACGCCGCCACGCGCCCCGAGTCGAGCGAGACCAACCTGATGCCCCACTTCCTCCGATGCGCCGAGGCGTACGCCACGCTCGGCGAGCAATGCGGCGTGCTGCGCCAGGTGTTCGGGGAGTACCGCGAGCCGGTCGGGGTCTGACCTGCGGCCCGCGTCAGGTGCGGCGGACCAGCAGCGCGGCAGCGGCCACGGCAACGAGCCAGGCCAGCATGACCTCGACGGGCGGGCCGAGCGCGGCAAGGACGATCGCGAGCAGGCCGCCGACCAGCAGCGTCGCCTCGGACCGGGCCCACGCGCGCCCGGACGGCCCGAACTGCTCACGACGGATCTGCTGGCGCTCCGACGCGTCGGCGGTCTTCCAGCTGCCGACGCCACGTGAGTAGATGGCAAAGGCGGCCAGGACAGGCACCAGGGCCCCCAGGATCTGGGGTCCCAACCAGCCGAACCCGTCGGCCACGGGCTGGAGCCCGACCGCCCCCAGGCCGATTGCCACGACGGCACCGAATCCATCGATGGTGCCGCTGACCAGCTCATGGCCGGGCACCCGCGACCAGACCGCGGCGATACCGTTGCCCGTGTCCGCGAGCGAGACGCGCGGGGTCAGGGCTGGGATGAGCGCGAGCACGACCGCCGCGACCCCCGCGGCGAACGACAGCCAGCGCCAGCCAAGCAGCAAACCGACGCGCCGACGGCGGCGTTCGATCCGCACCGCGCGATCGAGCCGCGAGCCGTAGAAGCGCGATCGCCTGCCATCACCGCGCGGATCGTCGATATGGCGGATCAGCGGAACCAGGAAGCCCTCGTCGTTGCGCCAGTAGCCGTCGTGGTCGGCGCCCATGTGCATCAGATTGGTCACGGGGCGGCTCTCGACCTGGATCGGTGACGGAGGCGCCGCGTCGTCGACCGATTCGACCGCGACGAGGGGGCAGTCGTCGACGGCGGTCAGGGGACCGGCGGGCGCGGGATCGTATGACGCCCAGAAGTCCACCCAGCGGAGCCCTGGTCTCGCTGCGCCGAGATCGCCGCGGATCGGATTGCCGGCCACGAACGGTCCAGTCGTCTGCTCCAACCGCCAGCCGAGCGCGAGCCCCTGCCCGAGCGTGATCAATTTGCTGACCGGCAGATCGCGATAGGCGTCGTCCAGGAGCGTGGAGAAGCTGACGATCGCGCCACCGGAATGCGCGATGAGCACGATCTCCTCGCAGCCGCGGTCGCGCACCCAGCGGATGGTGTCCGCGAGGCGCTCGCGGACGATCGCCGCCTGGACCGGATCGTCGAGCAGGACCGGGAGGTCGCCGAACGCGGACACCAGCTGGGCATCCAGGCTGGCGACCTCGGCGCGTTCGCGGATCGCCTTGATCGGGACGGCGCGCAGCGGGGCGTAGACCGCCAGGGCCAGCACGCTCAGCACCGTGGCGGTCACGCTCAGGATGCTGCGGACGACCTGGTACTGCCAGATCCGGTCGAGCCAGTCGATCCAGCGCCAGCTCCGGCTCGCCGAGCGTCGGAGGTCGGCGATCTCGCGGGTGGTCCGTTCGTCCCACGGCGCCGGTTCCTCGCGGATGATCATCTCGAGCCGGCGCTCGCGTCGCTCCTCGCGCAGCCCGTAGCCCGCCGTGATGCCCTTGACGATCGCGGCGACGTGGCTCTGGAGGTAGCGCATCGCCTGGCCGAACGCCGGCGCCCGGATCCGCCCGGCCCAGTGGGCCTCGGTCAGCAGCCAGGTCGTCGCAGGATGCGTCTCGTCGGTGGCCGGGATTGCGAGGCGGACCCACGCTCGTTCCTCGAGGCCGCCCAGCTGCTCGACGCCGGCGCTTTCCACGGGATCCTCACCGATCGGCACCTGGCGCGAGCTGGTCTCGTCGCGTTCGCGCCGCCACTCCGCGAGCATCTCGACGATCGGGTTGGCCCAGTTGAGCAGGGTCTCGCGCGGCGACTGCGTTCCGATCCCGTGCACGAACACGACACCGATCGATCGGGTTATTTCCAAGGGCTGCGAATCGACGTCGGGACGACCCGCGATGGACCGCGCGACGCGAGCCAGGGACGAGCGGCTGGGCATTTAGGGAGTGTAGACCCGCGTCCCGCCCGACTACCATGCCCTCATGTACATCGACTCGCTGGAATTCCTGGAGGAAGAACGCGATGCCTGGTCCCCGTTCGAGGCCCTGGCGTCCCTGACCGACGAGCAGCTCTCGGTGCCGGTACCCGCGGCGCACGGCTGGTCCGGGCGGGTCCTGATGGGCCACCTCGTCGCGTACCAGGAGATCGCCGTGGCGGTCGCCACCGAGCTGGCGATCAACGAGACCAGCCCGACGATGGCGAAGGTCGAGGCGGACTGGGACGAGCGTGGCGGCGAGCTCATCAACGCGGAGGTCGACGCGACCTGGGCCGCGCTGCCGCTGGCCGAGCTGCGCGAGCGATTTCGGAAGGTCCCCGGCGAGCTGCGCGGGTACCTGACGGTCGTGCCCGAGACCCGCTGGCTCAAGCACGCCGACCATCGGCGCTTCTTCCTCGAGGAGACGACCGAACACTACGAGGAACACCGGTCCGATCTGGAAGCGATCCTCGAGGCCGCCCGCGGGTGAACCTCAGGGAACTGCTCGAAGCGCGAGCGACCGAGCTATCGAACGTGACCGCCACGCGAGCTGCCGACGGAGCGACAACGTGGGCACGCGGCGACCGTGCGTTCGCGGTGCTCAGCGCGAATGGGACGGTGTCGGAATTCGCGCTCGATGGCCCGGTCGCGGCGGCCGCCGCCCGAACCCCGGATGTCACGCCGTCGGCCCGCGGCGCCGGTTGGGTCGTCTTCCGACCCGCCACGCTCGACGACCACGCGGCGGATCGTGCACGAGCCTGGTTCGATTCGGGTCACCGCCGACTCGCCCGCGGCTGAGGGGCGCCTCGCGGTTCCTGCGCCACTCTCTGCCCGGAAATCCTGCCAAAGGCGCACCAGGTGCACATTGGGCCACGATTTCCGACGCACTCCTGCCGGGTTGCATCGCCAATCAGCCATGCGGTGTCGTTCGTGAGGGATGATGCAGCCTGAGTGCATTACCATGCAGCCTTCGGAGGCACCGCCGCGATCCAGTGCGGCCGAAGGTTCGCGTGGTGCACATGTGGCAG
>JBBEBJ010000011.1:0-8565 GCA_040882425.1 Chloroflexota bacterium
TCCGATCGACGATCGAGCCGCGCGCAGAGAGCATCAGGATCGGCGTCGTCGCCGCCTCGTCATCACGACGCACGGCGCGGATGACGGCCCGACCATCCAACTCAGGGAGCATCAGGTCGAGCACCACGAGGGCAGGCCGGTGAGTCTCGATCGCATCGAGCGCGGCCGGTCCGTCGGCGGCCGTCACGACCGAGAACCCGTCGCGTTCGAGGTACGTTCGAACCAGCCGCACGATCTTGGCGTCGTCGTCAACGACCAGGATCGGACGCTGGGGGATTTGGGGTGACGGGCGGTCGGACATGGTGTACATCGTAGGCGTGCCAGCCTACTGCCCGAGCATGACGCGCCCGTGACGGATGGGGCGGTCGAGTCGCTCGCGCGGCGGCCCACGCTTGACCTTCGGTCGGGGGTCCTGAGACTCAGCGGCATGGACCAACGACGACGTACGTTCAGCTTTCAACGCTGAGGGCGCGGGCCGGATCAGCCCTTGATTCGATAGAACAAATGTTCTATCTTTAGCGAGTGACGGCACTCCCCGCGGACGTGACGGCAGCCGTGGCGAGCCTCCAGGCTCGCTGGGGCGCGGCAGCTCCGCGGATCACCGAGGGCGCCCTGGCCCTGGCCCCCGTGGTGGACGCGACGACCTCGCCCCAACCAGCGAACCCGGAGCCCGTCGCCACCCCGAACGACCGAGTCGTCCGGACCGGGTTCGCGGCGCTCGACGCGATCCTGGGCCCCGGTGGGCTGCCGCGGTCGGCGAGCGTCGCCATCCGCGGCGACGGCTCCAGCGGCCGGACCACCCTCGTCCTCCGGCTGGCCGCGGAAGCCCAGGCCACGGGTGCCATCGTCGCCTGGGTGGACCTGGCTCGGAGCTTCGATCCGGTCGAGGCCGTGGCCCGGGGCGTCCGGCTCGAATGGCTGGTGGTCATCACGCCCGAGACGCTCGACGAGGGCCTGGCCATCGGGGGGATGCTCCTGGCCGGGCGGTCGGTGGACCTGCTGGTCCTGGACCTGCCCGGCGGTCGTCTCGCCAGCAGGGATCGGCCCGCCGCCGTCGCCGACCGGGAGCGGCCGGCAACCGTCGCCGGACGCCTGGGTCGATTGGCCGCCCTGGCCCGGCGGGCCGAGACGCTGTTCGTCGTGCTTGAGCCGCCGGGTCTCACCGGCGCCTTGGCCGGTGCCGTGGCCGAATCCACGGGCCTCCGACTGGAGCTGGTGCGGCGCTCGTGGATCCGTCTCGGACGCGACATCGTCGGCCAGCGGACGGAGGCGCTGGTCGCCCGGAACCGATACGGCCCGCCGGGGCGCCGGGCGACGCTCCGGATCCTCTACGCCGACGGTGGCGAACGCGATGCCTGTCTCCGCCGTGACGGGCTCCTCATCGATCAAGCCCCCGCGATCCATCCCGAACGGGTACAGCGCGATGCGACTGCTTCATCTCTACCGGCCACACCTCCCCCTCGAGCTCGCCAGGGCGCGAGCCTCCGAGCCCTTCCCGCCCGGCCCGCTCATCCTGGGCGGCCGGCCGTGGGATCCGGGTCTGGTCATCGACGCCGACCCGGAAGCCCGGGCGCTGGGCGTTCGACGGGGGATGCCGCTCGGGAGCGCCCATCGGCTGGTTCCTGAAGCGACCTTCATCGACCCCCATCCCGATGCCGATCGGGCGAGCGTGGAGGTGGCGTTCGAGGCACTGGCGGCATTCAGCCCGGGGATCTGTGGGAGCACCGACCCGGCCGACCCCGCCTTCGGGCTGTTCGAGATCCAGGTGGACGGCCTCGAGCCGTTGTGGGGCGCCGAACCGGTCCTCGTCGAGCGGCTGACCGCGGCGCTCGCGGGCGTGCTTGGGGGCGCCACGGACGCTGCCGGCACCACGGATCGGCCCGGCGCCACGGACCGCGCCGCCGACATTCGGGCGGGGATCGCCGGGACCCGGTTCGCGGCCACGATCGCCGCGATCCATGCCCGGCCAGGCGAGCCCATCGTCGTCCCGCCGCACGCGGAGACCGCCTTCCTCGCGCCGCATCCGTCGAAGCTGCTGACCACCGACCCCGACGTCCGGGCCCGGCTCGTCCGCTTTGGCCTGCGCCGGATCGGGGCCATTGCCGACCTTCCCCGATCCGCGCTGATCGCCCGGTTTGGCGAGGAGGGCGCCCGGATCCATGCCCGAGCTCGGGGAGAGGAGCTCGAACCCTTCCGGCCGCGGCGCACGCCTGAGCGGCTGGCCCTCGCGCTCCCGATCGAACCCGCCGCCGAGGATCTCGAGCCGCTCCGCTTCGTCCTCCACCGGATTGCCTCGGCCTTGACCGAGCAGCTGACGGCGCGGGGGCTGGCGGCCGCGAGCGCTCGTCTCCACCTCGACCTCGATCTCGCCTTTGCCCGGGCGGGGACGCCCGTGGAGCTGGACGTGGAGCAGCGCTTTCCCGAACCGACCGCCGATGCCGAGGCGATCGAGCGGCTGCTGTTCGCCCGGCTCGAGAGAACGCCACCGCCGGCCGCGGTCGCCCGCCTGGCCCTGGAGCTCGATGGCACCGCTCCGGCGGCTGGTCAGCAGTTGTTGCTGTTCACGCCGCAGGCTGCCCGCGGCGCCCGGCTCGAATGGCAGCTCGCTCGCCTCGCCCTGACGTTCGGGGAGGGCCGGGTCCGCCGGGTCGACATCATCGACCCGGAGGCGCCGCTGCCCGAGGGCCGCTGGGGCTGGCGGCCGGTTCTCGCGGGTGATGGGGGAGCGGTCAGATGACCCGCCTGCTGCGCGAGCACCCATCGATCGAAGCGGAGCTCGGTGAGGACGGAGCGCTCGTGGCGATCCGCTGGAACGGTCGCCGTGAAGCCGTCGAGGTATGCAATCGCTGGCGAGTCGAGGAAGCCTGGTGGCGGAACCCGATCGCGCGGGACTACTTCAAGGTCGCCGGCGATTGCTGGCTGGCGCTCGTCTACCTCGACCGGGTTGACGGCTCATGGCATCTCGAGCGGCTGTACGACTAGGCCGGGCTGCCAGGCCGGCGCATCGCAGTGTCAGGGCGTCGGCGAGCCCAGCATCACGCTCACGATGAAGAGGATCAGGAACAGGCCCACGACGAGCGCGAGCGCTGCCACGTCCCGCGGATGAGCCGTCTGCACGATGCGCTTCCCCCTGCTCGGCCTCGAACCGGAACAACCGGTTCGCGATCAGCATAGTCGGCAGGGCGCTCGAGCGCGTTGCGTGCCCGCACCACTACCTTGCGATTTCGCGAAATCCGATCAGGGACTCGGGCAGGCCGCCCCATATCGCGCGGTCACGATCGTCAGCCCACCCAGTGGTGCCACGGAGACCTCGATCCGGCACTCGGTCGAACCCACCAGCTCGAGGACGAAGCTGCCATCCTCGAACGGCCCGTTCAGTGCCTCTGTTCGATACGCCGCCCGCTCCAGCTCGGTCTGCATCCAGGTCGCGACGGTCCTCGAGTCCGCACCCTCGAGCGCGAACGTCGCCGAGACCGGCCCGGTGGCTGCCTCGTCGGCAGGCGTGGCTCCCGGGTAGACCGGGAACGCCTCCGGCAGCTCGTCCCAGATCCGGCCCCAGTCGGTGTCGGTCTGGCCGACCTGGGGTGCCGCGCTCGATGGGATCGAGGGCGTACCCGACGGCTGAGCCGAACCAACCGAAGCGGGCGCCTCGGTCGGGGGCGGTGTCGGGGTCGCGGCATTGCAGGCACCGAGGATCAGCGCCGTGGCGAAACCGGCCCCAAGGACCCACCGCGGCTCGCGGCGGCTTCCTGTGGTTCGGCGCAGGTGGCGTCGTGTCATTGCCACATCGTAGCGGCGGCGGCGGATCGCTCCCGTAGCCCGGGTTCGCGGTCCGCCTGTGCAACCCTGCCGCGTAGGCCCGGACGTGGCAAGACCCCGTCGCCCCCAATGCGACGGGGTCCTGCAGCCAGGTGGGCCGCTCACCAGCCCAGCTGACGGGTCAGCACGGGATCAGCGATCGCGTGCCGCCGGGTTCGTCCCGTAGCCCCCAGGCGCCGAGACGTGTGTTTGGTTGGTCAGGTCCGGCCGGCTTGCGCCGCCAGGACCGCCGGGAAGACTCGAAGGACCAGGAACATCGCCAGGCCAACCATCGCCGCCGTCCTGACGGCGGAGGTGACGACCCGGTGCATCGATGCATGCATGCGGATGAGACGCCGGCTCGCCGGATCTTGTTTCGTCGACAATCATAGAACATTTGTTCTATGATGAACAGCCCCCGTTCAGCCGCGTCGAGCGGAGCCGACCGTGGCCAAGATCCCGTACGCCGAACTCCACTGCCACACCAACTTCTCGTTCCTCGACGGGGCATCCCCGGCCGACGACCTCGTCGAACGAGCGGTCGAGCTGGGGCTGACCGGTCTCGCCGTCACGGATCACGCCGGGCTCTACGGGGCGGTCCGGTTCGTCAGCGCGGCCGAGGCGGCCGGCCTCCACCCGGTGGTCGGTCTCGAGATCGAGCTGCTGGATCCGGCCGTCGCGGATCCCGACGGGATCGTCTTGTCCCGCCGCCGATCGCGCCGTCGATCCCGCCCCGCTCGGGACGCGGCCAACGGTGGGCCCGAACCGACCGTCATCGAGGGCGTGCCATCCCGCCCCCGCCCGTCGCGCGCGCTGCTCCCGGGTCACCGCGACCCGGTCAAGGAGGACCTGCGAGGGATCCGCGAGCGGACCCGCGGACCGCACCTGGTCCTGCTCGCCCGGTCGCAGGTCGGGTGGCGGAGCCTGTGCCGGCTCGTCTCCCGGGCCAACCTGGCCGGGGCCAAGAGCGTTCCCCGCTTCCGCCAGGCGCTGCTCGCCGAACATACCGAGGGACTGGTGGCGCTGTCCGGTTGCGGTGAGGGGGAGCTGGCCCGACGACTCCGCGCGGGTGACCGGGCCGGTGCCCGGGCCGTCGCCGAACGGTATGCGGCCCTGTTCGGACGGGGCGACGGTCCGGCCACGGCAGGCTTCTTCATCGAGCTGTCGCACCACCTGCTCCCCGACGACGATTGGCTCGTGTCGGAATCGGCGGGCCTGGCCGAGACGCTGGGTCTCCCGGTGATTGCCACCAACGACGTGCACTATGCCCGGCCCGAAGACCGCGAGCTGGCCGACGTGCTGGCCGCGATCCGTCACGGCCGGACGCTCGACACGCTCGGCGACCTGCGCCGCCCCGACGGCGAGTCGTACCTGAAATCGGGCGAGGAGATGGCGCGGCTCCCGCCCGGGGATGCCGTCGCGGCCGCGGATCCGCGTACCGCACGGGCCTGGCGCGAGGGGATCTCGACCGCGGTGGAGCTGGCCGCGTCGTGCTCGATCGATCTCGGCTTCGAGCAATACCGCTTCCCCGGCTTCCCGGTCCCCGACCGGGAGACGCCGTTCTCGTACCTGTCGGAGCTGTGCTGGGCGGGCGCCCGGAAGCGTTACCACCCACTGACTTCCGCCGTCGTCACGCGGCTCGCCCACGAGCTCGACGTCATCGAGCGAGCCGGCCTCGCCGAGTTCTTCCTCATCTGCTGGGACCTGATGCGCTTCGCGAAGGAGCAGGGGATCCCGGCCCAGGGCAGGGGCAGCGCGACCAGCTCGATCGTGTCGTACACGCTCGGGATCAGCCGGGTCGAGCCGATCGCCCACAACCTCCTGTTCGAGCGGTTCATCAATCCGGGCCGAACGACCTACCCGGACGTCGACATCGACTTCAGCTCGGAGCGACGCGAGGAAGTCATCCAGTACGTCTACCGGCGCTACGGGCCGGAGCACACGGGGATGGTCTGCAATCTGGTCACGTACCGGGCACGTTCGGCGGTGCGCGAGGTGGGCTACGCGCTGGGGTTCCCGCGACCGCTCGTCGATCGGGTGGCGAAGGCGCTCGAGACGTACGACAGCGTGATGGTCCGGCGCGACCTCGAGGCCGACGGCGGGTTCGCCGAGTTCTTCCGGCGGACGGGAGAGGGACTGCCGGCCGAGGAATCGCTGCGCACCCGAGCGGCCGAGGCCGCCGAGGCGCTTGGCCTCGTCGATGGAATGGGCCAGCTGAACACACGGATCCCGCTCGTCGGGAAGGTGCCGCCCTGGCGCCAGCCGCCGGAGCCGGAGGACCCGAACGCACCGCGGCCGTTCGCCTGGCTCCGGGAGGCATCCGCCGGGCAGGAGGCGGCGGGATCAGGAGGCCGACACGACGACGAGGGTGGTCCGGGCGACACCCCGGCCAGCGTCGCCTGGCTGCGGGCGGGCCGTGGGACCGGCTACCAGGCCGATCGGGACCGGTTGCTGCCGCCCGCGCTCGTTGCTGGGCGCGAGCTCGACCCCGAGAGCGGGATGCCGCTCCCGCCACCGCGGGCCACCGAGGGCCGTGCGGCTGCGGGCCGTGCGGCTGCGAGCCGCGCGACCGATCGGCTCGGACGGCCCAGCCGGTGGGATCCTCCCGCCCCGCGCCGGGCGGACCACGCCGCCCACTCCTCGGTTGCGAGGGTGGAGCCCGAGCCGTCGCCCCAGCCGCGCGGTGGTTCGACGGTCGGGCTGTCCGACTGGGAGCGCTGGCTCGAGTTCTGTGCCCGGATCGACGGCTTCCCGCGCCACCTCTCGATCCACTCGGGCGGGATGCTGGTGACCGCCGCGCCGCTCATCGACATCGCGCCGATCGAGCGAGCGACCATGCCCGACCGGGTCGTGGTCCAGTTCGACAAGCGCGACGTCGAGACGCTCAAGCTGATCAAGCTGGACCTGCTCGGTCTCGGGATGCTCGCAGCGATGGACGAGACGCTCCAGCTGATCGAGCACGACTGCGCGGTCTGCGTGGACCTCGACCGGCTGCCCGAGGACATCCCGGAGGTCTTCGCGATGCTCCAGGCGGCGGACACGGTCGGGGTCTTCCAGGTCGAGAGCCGGGCGCAGATGCAGACGTTGCCCAAGTCACGGCCACAGAACCTCGACGATCTCGTGGTCGAGGTGGCGATCATCCGCCCAGGCCCGATCCAGGGCAACGCCGTCCACCCCTACCTGCGTCGCAAGCAGGGCCTCGAACCCGTGACCTACCTCCACCCGAGCCTCGAGCCCGTCCTGCGAGATTCGATGGGCGTGATCCTCTACCAGGAGCAGGTCATGCGGATCGCGATCGAGGTGGCGGGCTTCTCCGCGTCCGAGTCGGACGGGTTCCGGCGCGCGATGGGGACCTGGCGCTCGAGTCGCGAGATGGAGAAGCTCCATCGCCAGTTCGTCGAGGGCTGCCTGCGCCAGCCGGGCATGACCGACGAAATGGCCGAGGAGCTGTTCCGTCAGGTCGCCGCGTTCGCCTCGTTCGGGTTCGCCAAGTCGCACGCGGCCGCCTTTGCCCGGACGGCCTACGAATCGGCCTTCCTCAAGCTGTTCTACCCGGCCCAGTTCCTGGCGGGTCTCATCAACGCGCAGCCGATGGGGTTCTACCCGGTGGAGGTGCTGGTCAACGACGCCAAGCGCCACGGCGTGACCGTCCTGCCGGTCGACATCAACGCCTCCACCTACAAGACCGCGACCGAGTGGGCCGGCCAGCCCGGCTGGGCCCTGGCCGGCGCCGCGGGTGACGACGGCTCGCATGACGACGACCCGGGCGAGCCGCTCCCGGAGGGAAGTGGGGTCGCGAGACGGGCGCGCCCCGTCCGCTCGCCGGCCTGCATCAACCCATCGGCCGCGGCTCGCGAGCGCTGGATCCCCGACAGCGCGACGGGTTGGGGCGTGCGCCTGGGTCTCGGCCTGGTCAAAGGAATCGGCGAGCAGCACGAGGAACTCCTCGACCGCGAGCTGGCACGCGGGCCGTACACGAGCCTGGTCGAGGTGGTCGAGCGGACCGGGTTGCCCGAGGAGGTCCTGGAGCGGCTGATCCGGACCGGCGGCCTGGATTCGCTGGGCCGCCCGCGGCGCGAGCTGTTGTGGCAGCTTCGGGAGGTGGCCGGGGCGTCACGCGGCCGCGTGGACGGTCGAGCGATCCGGGGATCGGCGCGGGCGGCTGGCAGGCGATCGGCGGCGGCCGGGCGGCCGATGGACCTGCGCCTGCCGGCGACGGAGGCGCCGCCACTCCCCGAGCTGACCGAATCGGAACGGATCGGCGATGCGTATGCGGTGATCGGGCTCGATGCCCGACGACAGGTGGTGACGTTGTTCAGGCCGGCCCTGGACCTGCTGGGCGCCGTGACCAACGCGTCGCTCTCCGAACGGCGATCGGGCCCGATCCGGATCGGCGGGCTGGTCGTGACCCGCCAGCACCCGATGACCGCCAAGGGCACGGTCTTCCTGGCCCTCGAGGACGAGACCGGGATGGTCAACGTCACGCTCTGGCCCGACACCTGGGCCAGACTGCGGAGCGTGGTCCGCCGCCACGCCCTGCTCCTCGTCGACGGCGAGCTCCAGCGCGAGGGGGAGGTGGTCAACGTGGTCGCCTGGGATGTCCAGGCACTCCCCGAGGTGGCCGCCGCGGCCGGTGGTCCCGATCAGCCCGCAGGAGTGCGCCAGCTCGGTCATGCTGGAATGCGTCGGCTCGGGTAGCTGCCAGGAGCGCGCCTCGGCCGGGTACACCGGCGCCGTCAGTCGGCGTCGAGGAGCTCGAGCACCGGG
>JBBEBJ010000012.1:0-8383 GCA_040882425.1 Chloroflexota bacterium
ATGCTAGGCTTCCGCGCACATGACCCGATCACCGAGCCGGCGGCGGTCGGCCACGCTGCTCTTTGCCGCGGTGATGATCGGCCAGGCCTGCGGCGAACCGAGCCAGCCAAGCGCCAGCGGTCCGCTGCCCAGCCAATCGTCCGCGACAGCGCAGCCGAGTCTCGGCCCGTTCGAGCCGCTGGTCTGGCCACCCGATGGCGACGCGCCGTGCGACCAGGTCCAGCCGCCGGACCCCGACCACGGCGCGTACACCGGCTCCATCCGTCGAATCCGGGCCGTGGACGCGGCCACGGTCGAGATCGAGCTCTGCTCGCCCGACGCCGGGCTCCCGGCACGGCTGGCCATGGTCCCGTTCGCGATCAACGACACCGCCTGGCTCGAGTCGCGCGTGGAGCCTGGTGGCAGCGGCGAGCAGGCGATCGTGCGGGCCGCGAACGGCACGGGCCCGTACCGGCTGGACGGCTGGAACCGCGGCACGGACGTCAGCCTCGTCCGCAACGACGACTACTGGGGCGCGCTGGCCCGCAACGAGCGGCTGATCGTTCGCTGGCGGGAGGATCCGGGCGACCGGATCGACGAGCTCCGATCGGGATCGGTCGACGGCGTCGACGACGCGGGGCCGAGCGGTATCGATGCGGTCGCCGGCGACATCGAGCTCACGGCGGTGCCGCGAGCCGGCCTCAACGTCTTCTACGTGGGCTTCAACAACACCTACGCGCCCTTCGACAAGGCAAAGGTTCGACTCGCAATCGCGCTCGGGATCGATCGGGAACGGATCGTCGAGACGCTCTATCCGCCGGGCTCGGAGGTCGCCTCGCACTTCTCACCCTGTGCCATCGAGTTCGGATGCGCCGGCGACCCCTGGTACGACTTCAACCCCGCGTCCGCCCGCCAGCTCCTGGCCGAGGCGGGCTACCCGGACGGGTTCGAGACGACGATCCAGTACCGTGATGTGCCTCGGCCCTACCTGCCCGATCCCACCGCCGTCGCCAGCGAGCTCCAGGCACAGCTCCTGGCCAACCTCAACATCACGGCCGAGCTCGAGGTCCTGCCCGAGGAGACCTTCCTGACGACCGTTGACGAGGGTCGAGCCGACGGTATCCACCTGCTTGGTCGGAGCGCATCGGTTCCCGAGGTGTCGAGCCTGCTCGATCCTCACTTTGGCGCCGGGGCGTCGAGCGAGTTCGGGAAACCGATCGGCGCGCTCGTCGATGCCCTGGCAGCCGGGGCCGCGACGATCGAGGAGGCCGCGCGGACGACCGCCTACGCGGACGCAAACAACGCCATCCGGGCCAACGTCCCGATGATCCCGATCGCCCACGCAGGCTCGCTCGCCGTGTTCCGGGCCGACGTCGGCCAGGCGGTCGCGTCGCCGATGCGCACGGAACGGTTTGCGGCGATGACGCCGGGGGACCGCCGCCAGCTCGTCTGGCTGATGGCTTCGGAACCGGAGGGCCTGTATTGCGCCGACGAGTCGACGCCCGCGTCCCACCTGGTGTGCGCCCAGCTCGTCGAGGGGCTCTTCGGGTTCGCGCCAGACGGGGCGTCGGTCGTCCCGTCCCTCGCGACCGCCTGCGAGCCTGTCCCCGAGCTGACCACCTGGACCTGCAGCCTTCGGACCGGGGTTGTGTTCCACGACGGCACGACGCTCGACGCCAACGACGTCGTGCTCTCGTTCGCGGCCCAGTGGGATGCCGAACACCCGCTCCACGCGGGTCGCGAGGGCCGCTTCCGACCGTTCGTCGACACGTTCGGCGGTCTGCTGAACCCGCCGGCCTGACCACATCCCAGACGTGCTGGTGCCGTCGGCTGACCCGCCATGCGGGCTGGCTGCCCCGGGCGCAACCAGAAAACGACTAGTACCCTGACAAGTGGGGCTAGCAGTGCTCTGCGGCTGATGCTAGGCTTCCTCGACTGCCCCAGCGAAGCCGGACCAGGGAGCACTGAGTGTGTCCGGCCGAGGGGCGCATGAGGAGGACCAGGATGCACCGATCACCCAAAGTGACCCGAACAGGTCACTCGTGGTCGCCGCTCGCGGCTCTTGCCGCGACCATGGCGCTCGTCTTCGCGGCCTGCGGCGGCGAATCCGCCACGACGGCGCCGACCAGCGCGCCAACGACGGCCCCGACCGCGGAAGCTACGGAAGCCCCCGCCGCGCAGGTCTACCCCGAGGCCGAAGTCACCTGTCCGTCCGGCGGCGATGCCGGCGAATTCAACGGCGCCGAGTACAGGGGCACCATCAAGAGCATCGAGGCGCCGGACGCGCAGACCGTCGTCTTCAACCTGTGCGCACCCGATGTCGCCTTCCTCCAGAAGGTGGCCTTCAGCGTCTTCGCGATCAACGACAGCGCCTGGCTCGAGACCCACGCTCCGGATGGCTCGATCGTGGGCATGATGAACGGCACCGGGCCGCTCAAGCTCGACGAGTGGCGTCGCGGCGACAGCCTGATCTTCAGCCGCTACGACGGGTACTGGGGCGAGCCGTCCACGGCCGCGACCGCCGTCCTGCGCTGGTCCGCCGAATCGGCGGGCCGCCTGCAGGAGCTCCAGGCGGGCACCGTTCACGGCATCACCAACGTCGGCACCAACGACTTCGAAACGATTCGAAACGACCCCAACCTGCAGCTGGCGACACCGCCCGAGGGCGAGGTCCTCAACGTCCTGTATCTCGGGATGAACCACCTGATCGCGCCGTGGGACAACGTCGACGTGCGGCGCGCGATCGGGATCGGGATCGACAAGCAGCGGCTGGTCGACAACTTCTACCCGGCCGGCTCCACGGTCGCCACGCACTTCACGCCGTGCGCGCTCGAATACGCCTGCGTGGGCGATCCGTGGCCGGATTACGACCCCGCCGCAGCCAGGCAGATGATCATCGACGCCGGGTTCCCCGACGGGATCGATACCAAGATCCAGTTCCGCGACGTCATCCGCGGCTACCTCCCGCAGGCCCCGGTCGTCGCCCAGGACTTCCAGGCACAGCTCGCCGAGATCGGCATCCGCGCCGAGATCGAGCAGCAGGAGTCGGGCGAGTTCATTGGCAACTCCAACGCCGGCGCACTCGACGGCCTGTTCCTGCTCGGCTGGGGTGCCGACTATCCGGAAGTCACGAACTTCCTCGACTTCCACTTCGGGCCCGGCGCGACCAGCGCGTTCGGCACCCCGTATCCGGAGATCGCCGGCCCCTTGAGCCGCGGCAACTCGACGGCCGACCCCGAGGCCCGCAGGGCCGCCTACGAGGAGGCCAACAACGCGATCCGCGACCTCGTCCCGATGGTCCCGATCGCCAACGGCGCGTTCGGCCTGGCGTACCTCGCCGGGGTCGAGGGCGCGCAGGCGTCCTCGCTCAGCAACGAGTACATGTGGGCGATGACCCCACCCGAGGGCGACCAGATCGTCTTCATGCAGAACGCCGAGCCGATCGGTATCTACTGTGCCGACGAAACCGACGGTGAGAGCCTCCGTGCCTGTCTCCAGTCGATGGAATCGCTCTACGCCTACGTGGTCAACGGTTCCGACGTGGCTCCCAGCCTGGCAACCGGCTGCGAACCGAACGAGGATGCGACAGTCTGGACGTGCACGCTGCGCGAAGGCGTCACCTTCCACGACGGCTCGACGCTCGATTCGGGCGACGTCCTCCTGTCCTATGCCGTGCAGTGGGATGCCGCGCACCCGCTCCATGTCGGCAACACCGGCCAGTTCGAGTACTTCCCAGGTCTGTGGGGCGGGTTCCTCAACGCGCCGCCCGCCGAGTAACCTCAACCGACCACGTTAACCTGGAAAGGGCGCCTGCCACCGGCCGGCGCCCTTTCCCGTAGCCTTCATGCCTGCCCCGGAGCCGAGTTGAGCCACCGGTGATCCGCTTCATCATCCGTCGCGTGCTGTCCAGCATCCCCGTCCTGCTCGGGGTGATCCTGATCGTCTTCACGCTCGTCAGGGTGCTCCCCGGCGACCCATGCGTCGCGGCGCTCGGGGAGAAGGCGACGGAGGCGAGCTGCGCGGCCTTCAACGAACGGTTCGGCTTGAACGAACCCCTCCCGATCCAGCTTGGCATCTACATCGGCGACCTCGCGAGCTTCGACCTGGGTGACTCGATTCGCTACAGCCGACCGGTCAGCGAGATCCTCGTCGAACGCCTGCCGACGACGGTCGAGTTGACCATCTACGCCCTGCTCTTCGCCATCATCGTCGGCGTCACCCTCGGGATCATTTCCGCCTACCGTCGCAACTCGATCGTGGACGTCGGCACGATGATGCTGGCGAACCTAGGCGTTTCGATCCCGGTCTTCGTCCTCGGGCTGATCCTCGCGTATGTCTTTGCGATCGTGCTCAAGGAGACCCCGTTCGTCCTGCCACCGTCGGGCCGGTTGAGCGCCGGCTTCCGGTTCGAGACGATCCCCCAGGCGTGGGGCATGATGGACCTCCAGGGACCGCTCCGCGTCGTGCTCGACTTCCTGTCACGGATGTACACCGTGAACGGCCTGATCACCGGCCAGTTCGGCCTCCTCGCTGATGCAGCCCGGCACCTCATCCTGCCCGCGTTGGCCCTTGGAACGATCCCCATGGCGATCATCGCCCGGATGACGCGGTCGAGCCTGCTCGAAGTGCTGGGTCAGGACTACGTCCGGACCGCCAACGCCAAGGGCCTCCGTCCGCGGCTGGTCCTCTTCCGCCACGGCATGCGCAATGCGTTGTTGCCGGTGGTGACGGTCATCGGCCTGTCCGTCGGCGGTCTCCTGAGCGGCGCCGTACTGACGGAGACCATCTTCGGGCTGACCGGCATGGGGCTCACCGTCTTCGAGTCGATCACGGCCCGTGACTACATCGTCATCCAGGGAACCGCCATCGTGATCGCGGTCATCTACGTCATGGTGAACCTCATCGTGGACGTGAGCTACGGCTTCCTCGACCCGCGGGTCCGACTGTCGTGAGCGAAGCGGTCGCGGTCGACTCCACGGGAACGCCCCTTCCGTCCGTTGGCCAGGCGAGATCCAGGGCCGGCTCGAAACAAGCGACGCTGCGCCGGGTTCTCCGGCAGCGTTCGGCGATCGTCGGGTTGACCATCCTGCTGTTCCTGCTGGCCACTGCCGTGCTGGCCGAGGTGATCGCTCCGCATCCGCCCAACCTGGCGATGATCGGCATCGAAGATGGTGTCCGGGCGCGATCGGCGCCGTGCATCCACCTGCTCGGTTGTCCCGAGAGCCAGCCACAGCACCTGCTCGGGACAGACGGAAACGTGCGAGACCAGTTCAGCCGCCTCGTGTTCGGTGCCCGGATCTCGCTGCTCATCGGGTTCGTGACCGTGGGCGGCGCGATCTTCGTCGGCGTCGTCATCGGATCGATCGCCGGCTACCTCGGAGGACGCGTCGACAACGTCCTGATGCGCATCATGGACATGTTCCTCGCCTTCCCCGCGCTCGTGCTCGCGATCGTGATCGTCAGCGTCCTGGGGCGAAGCCTCGTCAACGCGATGATCGCCGTGAGCATCGTCGCGATCCCGATCTACGCGCGGGTCATGCGCTCGTCGGTGCTCTCCGTGCGCGAGCAGGACTACGTCGTCGCGGCGCGGGCCCTCGGCGATTCGCCGCTCAGCATCCTCGTCCGGCGAGTCATGCCGAACGCGATCACCCCGCTCATCGTCCAGGGCACGCTCGGGATCGGCTCCGCGGTCCTCGAGGTGGCAGCGCTGTCGTTCCTCGGGATCGCCGCTGCCCAGCCGCTTGCGGAATGGGGCCTCATGATCGGCGCCGAGCGAAATCAGCTGTTCACCGCACCGTGGCTCGTGCTCGCGCCGGGCGTGGCACTCTCGCTGACCGTCCTGGGGTTCAACCTGCTCGGTGACGGGCTGCGTGACGCCTTCGATCCCAGGCTGGGTCGATGACCACCCAGGATGTGATCCCGTCCGAGCTATCGTCGCTCGAGGAGAGCACCATCGAGGAGCTCGTCCCCGCCTCCCGGCGGCGGCCGAAGTTCGAACCGGGCGAAACCCCGCTGCTCGAGGTCAAGGGCCTCAGAACGTCGTTCCACACCAGCGACGGAGTCGTCCGCGCCGTGACTGGTGTCGACTTCTCGGTCCGGCGCGGCGAGATCCTCGGCCTCGTCGGAGAGTCCGGCTGCGGAAAGAGCGTCGCCTCGCTCTCGATCATGGGTCTCATCGCACGACCGGGACGCGTCGAGGCCGGTGAGGTGATCTTCGACGGCGAGGATCTGCTCAAGCTCTCGCAATCGAAGATGCGCCACATCCGTGGCAACCGGATCTCGATGATCTTCCAGCAACCGACGTCGTCGCTCAATCCGGTGCTCGACGTCGGCTTCCAGATCGGCGAGGTGCTCGAGGCGCACCGCGGGATGAAGCGCAAGGCTGCCCGCGATCGAGCGCTCGAGCTGATGCGGATGGTCGGGATCGCCGACCCGAAGCGCCGTCTCAAGTCGCATCCGCACGAGATGTCCGGCGGGATGGCCCAGCGGGTGATGATCGCGATGGCCCTCGCCTGCGAGCCCGAACTGCTCATCGCCGACGAGCCGACGACCGCGCTCGACGTGACGATCCAGGCCCAGATCCTCGACCTCATGCGGCGGCTGCAGCAGGAGACGGGGACGGCGATCGTGCTCATCACCCACGACCTCGGAGTGGTCGCCGAAATGTGCAACCGGGTGGCCGTGATGTACGCGGGCGAGATCGTCGAGCAGACCGAGGTGGGCACGCTGTTTCGCGATCCGCTCCACCCGTACTCGCGCGGGTTGATCGGGTCGATCCCCGTCGTCGGTGAGATCAGGGAGGAGCTGGCGGTCATTCCCGGCAATGTCCCGAATCTGGTCGACCTGCCGCCCGGCTGCCGGTTCGCCCCACGCTGCGCGGCCCGTATCCCGCTGGACGTCGGGATCGCGGAGGAGGTACATCCGGAGCTCCGCACGGTCCGCGCCGGCCACGACGTTCGCTGCTGGCTCTATCACGACTCGGACGGCAGCGTCAAGGCGCCGGTCGCCAGGGCGGTCGCGGACGGGGCCTCGGCCGCCGCGGCATCCGGTGCCGCGACCTACACGGGGCCCGGCGCGGCGCAACCAGCCGTCACGGAGGTGGCGGCCGGATGACCACCGCCTCGACCGCCCAACACGCCTCGACCGCCGAACCGGCCCCGGCCGATGCCGCCTCCGGACCACCGCTGGTCGAGGTTCGTCGTCTCGTCAAGCACTTCCCGATCACCGGCGGGATCCTCAAGCGAACGGTCGGCCTGGTCCAGGCCGTGGACGACGTCAGCTTCCAGGTGCGCCGTGGGGAAACGCTCGGCCTGGTCGGCGAGTCGGGCTGCGGCAAGACGACCGTCAGCCGCCTGCTGCTCCGGCTCATCGAGCCGACGTCGGGCGAGATCCGGTTCGATGGCGTCGACATCACCACCATTCGCGGAGCGCGGCTCAAGCCCTATCGCCGCCGGATGCAGATCATATTCCAGGATCCGTTCGCGAGCCTCGACCCGCGCGCCCCGGTCGGCGAGAGCATCGGCGACGGCCTGCGGATCCACGGCCTGGGAACACGCGCGGAACGCGAGCGCAAGGTCGAGCGGATGATGGATCTGGTGGGCCTGCAGCCGTACCAGGCCCGTCGCTACCCGCACGAATTCTCCGGCGGTCAGCGCCAACGGATCGGGATTGCCCGGGCGCTCGTCCTCGAGCCGGACCTTGTCGTGTGCGACGAACCCGTGTCGGCGCTCGACGTGTCGATCCAGGCCCAGGTCCTCAACCTGCTGCGCGACCTGCAACGAGAGCTCGGCCTGACCTACATCTTCGTCGCCCACAACATGGGTGTCGTCGAGCACATCAGCGACCGCGTGGCGGTCATGTACCTGGGCAAGATCGTCGAGGTCGCCGATCGGGGCGACATGTTCCGCAACCCCGAGCACCCCTACACGCAGGCCCTGATGTCGGCGATCCCGATCCCCAACCCCGAGCTCCGGCGCCAGCGGGTCATCCTCACGGGTGACGTTCCGAGCCCGGTGAACCCACCGTCGGGTTGCCGCTTCCATCCACGCTGCCAGCTCCGCCAGCAGCTCGACGGGCCACAGATCTGCGCGGACCTTCTGCCACCGCTGATCACGCTCGACGGCGAACACCAATGCGCCTGCCACTTTCGCCAGCCGGGCGGCGCCCCACCCGAAGAGATCGCACGCTCGATGGTCGGCGCCTGAGCGGCGCCTTCTGCGTCGGACCACATGTCACGGCCGGGCCACGTGTGATTCCCGGTCGCGTGGCTGACATTGGCCGTTGCCGGCCGGAGCCTCCGCATAACCGCAGCCAGGGACCGGTAAGGAGAGGCTCGGACCTCGCCGGGGTTGAAACCCCGCCAGGTTCACGCTCAGCGTGGACCGCACAGGCTACCGGACGACCC
>JBBEBJ010000013.1:0-8381 GCA_040882425.1 Chloroflexota bacterium
GGATCGAACTCGGCCAGGACCGCCCGGTAGTCGACGTCGTCCGCCTCGTCATCATCGTCGTCCTCGTCCTCTTCGGCATCCGCGAGGTCGACCTCGAGATCGGCGAGGAAGTTGTCGCTCTCCTCGGTCGACACGTTGACCGACGCCGCCAGTCGGTCGTCGCTGACGTAGATGAAGCCATGGTCGCGCTCGAGCTCGATGGCGATCGCCTCGCTGAGCGTGTCCTGGTGATACTGGTCCTGGATCCGCCGGCGAATGGTCTGGACGAGCTCGAAGAATTCCTGCGGTTCCCACTCGGATTCGCTGACGACGAGGACGTCCGAGTAGACCTCGTTGTCCCCCTCGTGCAGCTCGAAAAAGAACACATCGACTCCATGCGTACGGTCTGGTCGGGCCGGCAGTATACGACCGAGCGCCGCCGGCGCCCTGCATGAGGAGGTCATGGCCGATCCGGGGATCGATGTCGTCCACGTCGGCTCGGCCTGCCGGGACCTGGTCGACGACGACCCGCGTGGCTGGCGTCTCGGTGGCGGTGCGAGCTACGCCGCGCTGACGACCGCCCGGCTGGGGCTGCGAACCGCGGCGATCGTCGGCGTCGATGCGACCGCGGCGTCGGCCTCGGAGCTCGATCTCCTCCGTGCCGCCGGGGTGGAGCTGCGCCTCGTGGAGCTCGATGAGGGACCGATCTTCCGCAACCGGGAAACGCCCGCCGGGCGGATCCAGTCATGGCCGGTGCGCGGTCGCCCGCTGCCCGTCCCGGACCTGCCGCCCTCGTGGTGGGCGGCGCGGGCCTGGTCGCTCGTGCCGGTCGCCTCCGAGCTCGGCGACGCCTGGGCGGCGGTTGTCCCGCACGACGCGTTTGCCAGCCTCGCCTGGCAGGGCCTGTTGCGCGAGCAGGGATCAGATCAGCTGACCCGGCAGCGCGCACCCGTTCGGTTGGCGCTGCTGGACGCAGCCGACCTCGTCGGGGTCAGCCGACACGACCTTCCCCGGGATACCCCGCTGTCCGCCGTGACCCGGCTCCTGCGCCCCGGCGCCCAGATGGCCCTGACGGATGGCCACGATGGCGGCCGGCTCATCGAGGTCCTGTCCGACGGTCGGACCAGCTCGCAGACCTGGGATGCCGTTCCGCCGGAGCGGCTCGTCGACCCGACCGGTGCCGGCGACGTCTTTCTCGCTGCCCTGGTGGCCGCGATCGTTCGACCCGACCTGACGACGCGTGCCGGCACGGGCAGGGCGCTTGCCTTTGCGGCCGCGACCGCCTCGTTCGCGGTAGAGGCGCCGGGGCTCCAGGGGGTCCCGGACCGCGAGGCGGTCCTCCGTCGGCTCGGGCGGCGCTGATCGCGGCGATCGACGGGTTCTCACCCGATCAGGCGATCGAGCGCCGGGCGACCAGGCCTCCGCGGCGTCGGAGCCGTTCATGGCGGCGCACCAGGTCGGCCTCGAGGGCCGGCTCGGGCCGGCCGATGCGCCGTCGTCGCTCGATCAGGGCGAACCCGCGCAGGACCGCTCCCATCGCCGCTGTTCGGTCCGCCAGGCGATGCTCGCGCAGCTTGGCCAGCTCGATCGTGGCGATGATCGCGTTCCGGCCCGTGCCCATCGCGATCGCCTCCCAGGCTTCGGCCGCGTCGGCCCATCGGCCGAGCCGCCGAAGCAGGTGCGCACGGTCCATCGCGATCCGCTCCGTCGTCCATGGTGCATCGAACGCGGCCGTGCGAGGCGCCCCACCCGGGACCGGCGACCGCACCGGGCGCCCACCGAAATCGGCTGGGCGGCGCGGCGACCACCAGGGGTCATCGAGCGCCGAAGCGGTCTCTCCGATGGCGACCCGCACGGGGATCGTCGGTTCCCGACCACCTTGTACCAGGGCGACGTCGAGGCAATCGAGCGCCTCGCCGAGCCGGTGTTCCCGAGCGAACGCACGGGCAAGACCGGCAAGGTCACCCGAGACCGCCTCGGCCCGCCGAGCCGCATCACCAAGGCGCGTCTCCAGGTGGACGAGCAGGCGGGCCAGGGAACGCACGTCCTGGTCGTTGTGCCGGACGACGTCGACGAGCCCGTCGGCCGGTCCGCCGTGGAGGAACTGGAGGTAGCGGCTCGGGATCTCCCAGCCCTCGACGTCGCCGACGCGGTGGAGGCCGAGCAGGTCTGCCTCGGCGGTACGCAGCCGCGCATTTGCCATGCGGTGACGAAAGAGCCGTCGAACGATCGGCAGCAGGTCGAGGTGGCCGCCGTGGCTCGGCGCTGCCCGCCGCGCCAACCGGTAACGGGCGACAAGGAGGGGCCAGTCGAAGCCGCGTCCGTTGTACGTCACCAGCCAGGCGTTCGGGGCGATGGTCGCCGCCAGGGCCGTCAGCAGCGCCCGTTCCTCGGCGTGATCGGGGAGCAGCAGCTGGACCTGGCGGAACCGGTCGCGTTCCCACCAGCCGACACCGATCAGCCAGGCAACCGTTCCGGTAGCGGTCGCCAACCCGGTCGTCTCGGTGTCGAGACAGACAAGCGGGGCGTCCGGCGGCGGCTGGCCGGGGAGGCCCGCCAGTCGCTCGCGATCGACCGGAATGGGCCGCGATGGCACCTCGCATCGGACAATGGTTCCTTCCGAGGTGACCACGACCTCGCCGTCCATCGCGGCCGCCATGCGTTCGGCAAGCGCCGCCGGTTTCTCGGCCGGTCGCGGCGCATCGCGGTCGTCCGGCGGCGCGATCCGGGCGGCTGCCCGGTAGCGCTCCAGGCGGCGGGCGAGGGTCGCACCACCGTCGATCATCCCGGTGTCGCCACCGCCTGGGTCGTGACAACGGAAGCGCCGAGGTCCGCCAGGAGACGCAGCGCGAGCAGCTTGGCGTTGACCTGTGGCTCGAGTCGTGGACCGGTGCAGGCCGGGCAGCCCGCCTCGCAGGCGCAGGCGGCGATCAGGTCGGCGGCGCCGTCGAGCAGCTCGTCATGCCGGGTCCAGAGCCGCTCTGAGAGCCCGACGCCACCCGGCACGGCTTCGTACAGGTAGATCGTCGGGGCCTCGTGGTGTGGGGAACGGATCTGGCTCACGAGCCCCAGGTCGCGAGGGTCGACCATCAGCAGGACGCTCGCGACCGTCTGGATGGCCCGCCCGGCCGCCGGCAGGGCGACATCGAGCTCGTCCCGCCGCCAGCGACCGGCGATGGCCTCCGCCGTCAGCCAGTACGCCGTGGTCTGCAGCTCGAGCTCGGGCAGGTCGACCGGTCCCCAGCCGACGTTTTCGTCGGTCAGGAACTTGAGCTTCTTGTAGAGCGTGACGAGGCTGGCGACCATCACCTCGCCGTGGACCCGACGGCCGCCGGGCGAGGCGGCCTCCCCAAAGACGTCGAGCGGCTTCAGCGTGACCGCCCGGTTGGCGTACGTGTAGTGGTCGACATCGATCTTGTGGACGTACGCCTTGCGCTCACCCCAATCGAGCTTGTCGACGTGGTACTGGACGGACTCGTGGATGTAGATCGCGTGCTCGTGGACGAGCACCTGGGCGGAGAACAGGTCGACCTCACCCAGGACGCGAGGGCGGTCCGGCGACGTATCGATGATCACGACGTTCTCCGGCGCGGCGGTCCGCAGGGAGATCTCCGACGCGGGGAAGTTCTCGCTCGACCAGTACCAACGCCCGTCGCCGGCCTGCCGGACGTGACCCGACTCGCTCAGGAACGCCAGCAGGCCGTCCGCTGGCCCCGGCCCGAACACCTCGCCCGGCTCGAACGGCAGCTCGAAGGTCGCCGCCCGCAGGTGCGCGAGCAGCACATGAAGGTTGTCCGGATCGGCCCGGGCCTCCTCTGGCGTCCCCTCCAGCAGGAATTCCGGATGGTGGACGACGTACTGGTCCACGGGTGCGGCCGACGCGATCAGGATCGCCACGCTCGTCCCTGAGCGGCGGCCGGCACGACCGAACTGCTGCCAGGTGCCGGCGATCGAGCCCGGATAGCCCGCGACGATCGATACGTCCAGCCGGCCGATGTCCACCCCGAGCTCGAGCGCGTTGGTGGCAACCACGCCGAGGATCTCGCCGTCGCGAAGCCCCTGTTCGATGGCGCGCCGCTCGGTGGGCAGGTAGCCGCCGCGATAGCCGCGGACGCGCGTTCGCGGGCCGAAGCCTTCGCGGAGCGATTCGCGGAGTCCCGTCAGCAGCAGCTCGATCGCCACCCGGGAGCGACCGAACACGATCGTCTGGCGCCCGGCGCGCAGGAACGGCAGCGCCCAGCGCTGGGCGAGGGTGACCGCCGAGCCGCGCGCGCCGCTGGATGGATCGAGCAGCGGGGGATCGACGAGGAGGACATGACGCTCGCCGGCCGGCGCGCCGTTCCGGTCGAGGACCTTGACCGGTCGGCCGATGAGCGCCTCCGCGAGCTCGCCCGGGTTTCCGATCGTCGCCGAGCAACAGACGATGACCGGGTGGCTGCCGTAGTGGGCACAGATCCGCAGAAGGCGTCGCAGGACGTTGGCGACGTGCCCGCCGAACACGCCGCGATAGGTATGGAGCTCGTCGATGACGATGTAGCGAAGCTGCTCGAACAGCAGGAACCACTTGGTGTGATGGGGGAGGATCGCGGAGTTGAGCATGTCCGGGTTCGTGGCCACGACCTGGCCCGCGCCCCGGATGGCCGTCCGGATCGGCGCCGGCGTGTCGCCGTCGTAGGTGGCCGACGACACGTGCAGCCCGGCCGCCCGTGACAGCTCGCCGAACTCGGTCACCTGGTCCTGGGCCAGCGCCTTGGTCGGGAAGAGCAGCAACGCTCGCGCGGCCGGATCGTCGGCGATGGCCTGGAGGATCGGCAACGCGTAGCAGAGGGTCTTGCCGGACGCGGTCGGCGTGACCACGACCACGTCCTCGCCGAGCCGAGTGGACTCGATTGCTTCCGATTGATGGATGTACGGCCGCTCGATGCCGCGTGCCGCGAGGCCGGCCACGATCCGCGGATCCAGCCATGCGGGGAAGTCCGCGAACTCCGCCTCCCGCGGAGGAAGGACGGCGTGATGGACGACGCCACGCGCCAGCGACGGCTCCTCCAGCAGGTCCGCCAGGACGGCCGCGGTCTCCGTGGGGGCATAGATGCGCATCCGGGGTGCCTCGGGCAAACAGAACAGATGTACGAAACAGCGCGAGTCTAGCAGCACGGTCGACGCGAGGCATGACAGGTTGGGTGTCACACGCCCGCGGGTTGACACGCCCGAATCGGGTAGCTACGCTCGGCTGAATGTTCCGCTGGCAGGCTCCAACGCCACCCGAGGACGTCTCCGACGAGACGGGGGAGGACGCCACGCCCGAGCCCTCGACCGGCTTCGCGCCGTTCGGACCGGGCGGCCCCGATCTGGCAGCCCTGCCGATCGCCGGGATCACCCAGCGGCGGATGGCCGTTGTGCTCGGAGCCCTCGTCGCCGCCTGGATCGTCCTGCTCTTCGCCCGCCAGGTCAGCGACGCGTCAGCGGCGTCCAGCCGGGCGGAGGCGATGATCGCCGAGAACGCCACCCGCCACGCAGAGATCGCGGCACTCGAACGCGAGCTCGACCGGATCCAGCATCCGCGGTTCATCCTGCAGCAGGCGCGAGCGCATGGGCTCGGGGGCCACAAGGAGATCGCCTTCACGCTCGACCGCGACGCCCCGCCGCTGCCGGCGAACGCTCCGGGTTCGGCCGCGCTCCGCGTCGGGGCGCCGACCGCCGTCAGCCCGCTGGAGTCCTGGCTGACCATCCTGTTCGGCTCGAGCGAGTAACGCGGGCCGCGGGCGCCCGGGAATCGCTCGCCGGGCCACGCCGTCACGGTATCCTTGGCGACCCGGCGCCTCGTCGCCGGCCGTCAGGTCGAGGGGGCGAGTCCAGCGATGATCGATATCCCGGTCGAGGACCTCGTATTCGTCGTGTGCACGCTCGTCGGCGGTGGGCTGCTGCTGTTGACCGTGCTCCTCGACGACATCATCGGCGCGATCTTCGACTTCGACATCGGCGGCGTGTCGCTGATGCCGTTGCTCCTCTCATTCGTGTCCATGTTCGGCGTCGGCGGGTTGTTCGCGACCCAGGTCCTCGATGTCCACGGTGGCCAGGCGGCGGTCGTCGGAAGCAGCTTCGGGGTCGTGGGCATGGGCGTCGCCTATCTGCTGTTCAGCCTCCTTCGTCGCGCCCAGGCCGCCGAACCGTTCTCGACCCACGACCTGATCGGTGACGACGCGTTTGTCGCGGTCGGCATCCCGGCCGGCCGGTTTGGCAGCGTCCTGATCAAGAAGGAAGGCCAGACCCACGAGTTCAGCGCCACGGCGACGACCGACGTCGCCGCCGGATCCACCGTCCGCGTTGTCGGTGTCGCCGGCTCGGGACTCATCGTCGAGACGATCATGCAGGGAGAGATCGAACGTGCCTGACATCATCGATTTCGTCGGCAGTGGGGTGCTGCCGGTCTTCCTCGTCATCGTCATCATCGTCCTGATCGTGTCGTACGTCGGGAGCCGCTACAAGGTGGCCGGTGCGAACGAGGCGCTGGTCGTGAGCGGCCAGCGCGATCGAGGTCCGGACGGCCGCCGCAACCTGAAGGTCGTGCGGGGCGGCGGCGTGATCGTCCTGCCGCTCGTCAACAAGGTCGGCAAGCTCAAGCTGACCGCGCGGCAGATCAACGTCAATCTCGCCGACGCCGTCACCCGCCAGGGGATCAAGGTGGCGGTCCAGGGCGTCGCCACGTTCAAGATCGGCGCCGACGACGAGTCGATCCGCAACGCCGCGGAACGGTTCCTCGAATCGAAGGACGAAGAGGTCGACTCGATCGTCAAGAACGTCCTCGAGGGGTCGCTGCGCTCGATCGTCGGCACGCTCACCGTCGAGGAGCTCAACCTCGACCGCCAGAAGTTCCAGCAGGCGGTGCAGGACGCGGCACGTGGCGACCTCGCCACGTCGGGCCTGCAGATCGACTCGTTCACGATCCAGGCGATCCGCGACGAGTCGGGCTACATGGAGCTGATCGGCCAGCAGGAGACCGCCCGGCGCGAACGCGATGCGCGCATGGCGAAGGCGTCGGCCGACCAGGAGGCTTCCGTTCGCGAAGCCGAGGCCGAGCAGATCAAGATCAACGCCACGCGGGACGTCCTCCTGCGACGGGCGGAGACGGAGACCCAGACGGCGGCCGCCCAGGCCCGTGCCGCCCAGTCCGGACCGCTGGCCGAGGCTGAGGCAACCCAGGAGGTCACCCGCAAGCAGACCGAGCTTGCCGAGCTCGAGGCCGCGCGCAAGCAGAAGGAGCTGCTCACGAGCGTCGTCCGTCCGGCGGAAGCCGACGCGGAGGCCCAGATCCGCCGTGCGGAGGGCGACAAAGGCGCCAGGATCGCCCAGGCCCAGGCCGACGCCGAGCGGGTCAAGCTCGCGGGCTCGGCAGAGGCGGCGGTCACGATCACCAAAGGCGAGGCGCAGGCGCGCGTCGTCGAGGTGAACGCATCCGCCGAGGCGCAACGCACCACGCTCGAGGGCAATGCCGAGGCGGGGATCACCTTCACCAAGGGCGAAGCAGAGGCCAAGGCTCTGGCGCTCCGGGCCGAGGCCTATCGCCAGTTCAACGAGGCGGCGATCATCCAGACCGTCCTGTCCATGCTGCCCGAGATCGTCCGGGCGGCGTCGGAGCCGCTGTCAAACATCGACAGCCTGACGGTGGTCTCCAACGACGGGGCCTCCGACGTGGTCAAGACGGTGACGCGGACTGTCACCGAGGCGAATGCCACGGTGAAGGGCCTCACCGGGATTGACATCCCGGCTCTCATCGACGACGCCATGGGTGGCCGCGGCGGCTCGACCGAACCGATCAGCCGACCGCCACGCAAGGGCGGCCCCCGGGAGCCTGGGAGCGGCGGTGGCCCGGCGAGCGGCGGCGGCTCGCCTCGTGGCGGCGCGGCCGGAGGCGGCGCGGCCGGAGGTGGTGCGGGCCGCGCGACCGGCGGCACGAGCAGGACCGGCAGCGAACGGACTTCCAGGGCGAGCCCCGCGTCGGCAACGCCAAACACGGTCGTCGCGGACAGGTCGATCGCCGAGACCACGACCGAAGCCGTCGATTCTGCGCTTGCCGATGCGGACCGGGCGATCCGGGCCGCCGCGACCGCGCCCGTGGCCCTGACCGACACGGCAGCCGGACCGGCTCGACCCGCCGTACCACGCCCGGCCAGCGCCGGGATCACCAGGGACACGACGCTCGACAATGCCGCCCTGAGGCTGGCAAACGACCTCCGGGCGGTTCCCGGGATCGAGCGCTTCGCCGGCACCCGTCTCGCCGATCTCGAGACCGCCGGGCCCCGGCCGCTTCGAACGATGTGGCGGATCTCGCGCGAGCACCTGGACCAGCGCTACGGGCAGTTGACGATCGGTGAGCTCATCGAGCGGTTCGGGCGCGGGCAGTC
>JBBEBJ010000014.1:0-7049 GCA_040882425.1 Chloroflexota bacterium
GCACCTGATCCGTTGTTTCCGCGTCTCCCAGGCGAAGAGGTTCGGTGGATCCGGGGTAAGGAGAGGCTGGGACCTCCGCGGGCGGAAACCCCGCCAGATTCACGCTCAGCGTAGCCGCAGCGGTTGCCGGACGACCCCGAATTCGGGCCCGATCGGTCCGTAACAATCTGTAGCTGAGGTTATGCGGGGATCGGCCACCGATGGGTCGTCGCGTCAACGATCTCCATGGGAATCACAGCTAGCCGCGGCCCTCGCGCATCCCCCAGGGCGACCCATACGCCGTCAGGAGATCGAGGAACGGCACCGCGTCGAAGGCCTCCGGACCGAGCACGCCCGTTCCCGCCCACGCAGCGCTCGCCAGCAGCTCGAGCGCGACGACCGGGTTGATCGCCGTCTGCCAGACGACCGCCTGCGACCCGTACTCGCGCATCGACCACTCGTTGTCGACCACGTGATAGAGGTAGACCTCGCGGGGCTGGCCGTCCTTGCCTCGCCCCGTCACCCAGGTGCCCGCGCACGTCTTCCCGCGCATCCGGTCGCCGAGCGCGGCCGGGTCGGGCAGGCAGGCGGCCACGACGTCGCGCGGGGCGACCTCGACACCACCGACGCGCACCCTGGTCGTGCTGTCGAGGCCGAGCATGTGCAGCGTCTTGAGCACGCCGATGAACTCGTCGCCCAGGCCGTACTTGAAGGTCACGCGACGGGCCTTGACCCAGCGTGGGACGAGGAGGACCTCCTCGTGCTCGACGTTGACGCATTCGACCGGCCCGATCCCCTCGGGGAAGTCGAAGACCTCAGGTTCGCTGAAGGGCGGCGTCGTGTACCAGCCGCGGTCGGCCTCCCAGATCACAGGCGGGTTCAGGCACTCCTCGATCGTGGTCCAGATCGAGAACGACGGCGCGAAGTCGTAGCCCTCGACCACGAGGTTGGCGCCGTCGCGGATCCCGACCTCGTCGATCTCGCTGAAGAGGTGGTCCTGCGCGTAGCGGGCGAACACATCCGACAGCCCAGGCTCAACGCCGATGCCGACGAGGGCAAGCCGTCCAGCCTCGGCCCAGGCGTCTGCCCTGGCGAACTGCTCGTCGCCGAGTTTCACGCCGGAACGTTCGTACGGCGCGGCAGGGTCAGGCTTCGACAATGACATGGCCATGTCGAGGTAGTCGGCACCGGCCGCAAAAGCCCCGTCGAAGATCGGCATGACGAAGCGCGGATCGACGGCATTCAGGACGTGCGTGATCCGGTGCTCGCGACAGAGTGCGGCGACATCGTCCGGGCGCGACGCGTCGACGCGCGCGGCGACGAGTCGGTCGTCATCGCCAAACCGAGCCACGGCTCGGGTGGCGCGCCCGGGGTCATGGTCGGCGACCACCATCCGGTCGAAGAACGATCGTCGAACGGCGATCGGGACCACGGCGCTACCGACGCCACCGGCGCCGACGACGAGGATTCGCATCTCCGTGCCTCCTGGCGGCGAGATTGTCCGCCCAGTCTTGCGCACGGACGCCCGTCCCGTGGCCCTTGTTGCGCGTCGTGCCCTCAGGCCTCGCGCCGGCCGATCAGCCCTTCGCGTACTTCCACTGGAAGGCGCCCGTGTAGCAGTGACCAAAGGCGAGGCACGCGCCGCCGGTGAGGTCCCACTGGCGACCGTAGACGTACGGTCCGCGATCCACGACGGGGAGTGTCAGGGATCGCCCGTTGGCGGGGTTCCGGAACGTGACCAGGGTGCCGCACGGGAGGGTCCGATGAGCCACGCCGAGCAGCGTCCGAGTCATCGCGAGGCCGCATGCCGTGCGCTTTCCATAGAAGTTCGGGCCGTACCAGGACACGTTGCCATCCCAGCGCCAGGGGTTCTTGAGGATCGAACCCGGGTTGGCCTGGGGTTGGGCGCCGCGATCCGGAGCCTGGGGCGGCTCGGTTCGCTGGGCCGGCTCGAACAGCGTCGAGCCTTGATCCAGGTTCCCGGCTGACCGGGCCCCCGGATCGAGGGGCGGAATCGTCATCACTGTCCCGCGGACAAGCGCCGCGACCTCCACCCGTTTGAAGAGGTCCGGATCCACCTGTGATTCGAGGTTGGGGGCCTTCGAACCGGCGGGACCGGGGACGGCGACCAGGGCGAGCAGGACAATGAGAGCCGTACTCGCGACGACTCTTGGGCGTCGCACGTCGTGACCAACATAGCATGGAACCCGCCGGGCCAGGGATTCGGCGGTCTTCGCTGACAAATCCCGGACGTGTCAGGATCGTTGCAATGTTGGTCCGAACCTACCGGCTGAGCAGTCCGCTGGACCTGCGCCGGACGCTCGCCCCGCTCGGGCGGGGCCCAGGTGATCGGACCATTCGGTTCGCCGCCAACCGGGCGTTGCGGGTCACACGAACGCCGGACGGCCCGGCCGCCGTGTCCCTGGAACACCTCGGCGATGAGGTGCGCGCCGAGGCCTGGGGCCCGGGTGCGGAACGCGCCCTCGACGGTGTGCCCGCGCTGCTCGGGTTCGGCCAGGTACCCGAGGCGTTCGACGTGGCACACCCCACGGTCACGCACCTCGCGCGCCGTTTCGCCGGCGTCCGGATCCCGCGGAGCGGCGCCGTCCTCGAGTCGCTCGTCCCGGCCATCCTCGAACAGAAGGTGATCGGCGACGAGGCACGCCGGGCGTGGTTCGAGCTGGTCCGGCGGCACGGCGAGGCGGCGCCCGGCCCGCCGGATCTCGGGCTGCGTCTGCCTCCGGCGCCCGACACCCTCGCGGCGCTCCCCTACTACGCCTTCCATCCGTTCGGCGTCGAACGCCGTCGCGCCGAGTTGATCCGACGCGTCGCGGCCCGGGCGGCCTGGTTCGAGGGGATCGTGGACCTGCCGATCCCCGACGCCTACGCGCGGCTGACCGCGGTCCCCGGGATCGGGCCGTGGACCGCGGCGGAGGTGGCCGTACGCGCGCTCGGAGACATCGACGCGGTGAGCGTCGGCGACTTCCATCTGCCCAACCTGGTGGCGTTCGCGCTGGCCGGCGAGCCGCGAGCGACGGACGCCCGGATGCTCGATCTGCTCGAGCCATATCGCGGCCAGCGTGCGCGGGTCATCCGGTGGCTCGAGCTGAGCGGGATCCGGGCCCCTCGCTACGGGGCCCGCATCGCCTTCCGCGGGATCGAAGGAACCTAGCGAACGAAGTTCGCTCAGGCAGCCGGCTACACTCGGACTCCGCCGCTCCCGGAGCCCGATGACGACCACCCTCGATCCCGCCAGGGCCGCCACCGCGAAGGCCCCCGCCGCCCAAGGCCCGGCCGCCCCCGCGTCGCCGTTCACGCGCGCGTCCCGGCTCGGCCAGCTCGGCGACCTGCTGAAGTCGCGGATCCTGGTCCTCGATGGCGCCATGGGCACGCTCGTCCAGGCCTACACGCTGACCGAGGCGGACTATCGCGGTGAGCGGTTCCGCGACCACCCGCGCGACCTGCGCGGGAACACGGACCTGATCTGCCTGACCCGGCCGGACATCGTGGCCGCGATCCATGGCGCGTACCTCGATGCCGGCGCCGACATCATCGAGACCAACACGTTCACCGCCACGAGGATCGCGCAGGCCGACTACGGCCTCGAGGAGGTGGTCGCCGAGATCAACCGGGAGGGAGCCCGTATCGCTCGCGCAGCCGCCGACGCTGCCGAAGCTGCCGATCCGTCGCGACCGCGCTACGTCATGGGTTCGCTCGGCCCGACCAACCGGACGGCGTCGATCTCGCCCGATGTGACCGATCCGGGGGCGCGCAACGTCACGTTCGACGAGCTCGCCGAGGCGTACGCCGAATCGGCGCGCGGGTTGATCGAGGGCGGCGCGGACCTGCTGGTGATCGAGACAATCTTCGACACGCTCAACGCCAAGGCCGCGATCTTCGGCGTCGAGACGGCCTTCGACGCGACCGGCGACCGGATCCCGCTGATCATCTCCGGTACGATCACCGATGCCTCTGGGCGGACGTTGTCGGGGCAGACGGTCGAGGCGTTCTACACGTCGATCGCGCACGCCCGGCCGCTGGCGGTCGGGCTCAACTGCGCCCTCGGCGCGCGCCAGCTCCGTGCGCACGTCGCGGACCTGTCGCGGATCACCGGGCTGCCGGTCATCGCCTACCCGAACGCGGGTCTGCCCAACGAGTTCGGCGGCTACGACGAGACCGCTGAGACCACGTCGGGCCTGCTCGGCGCCTACGCGCAAGCAGGGATCATCAACATCGCCGGCGGCTGCTGCGGCACCACGCCCGCGCATGTCCAGGCCATCGCTGCCGCCGTCGCCGGCGTCGCGCCGCGCGTGGCACCGGCCGTCGAACGCAAGACCCGCCTGTCGGGGCTCCAGGCACTCGCCATCCCGCAACCGGGCGGTGTGTTCGTCAACGTCGGCGAGCGGACCAACGTCACCGGTTCGCGCAAGTTCGCCAAGCTGATCCTCGACGACCGCTTCGACGAGGGCGTCGAGATCGCCCGCCAGCAGGTTGAGGCCGGCGCCAACCTGATCGACGTCAACATGGACGAGGCGATGCTCGACTCGGTCGAAGCGATGACCCGCTTCCTGCGCCTGATCGCCGCCGAACCGGACATCAGCACCGTCCCGGTGATGATCGACTCGTCGCGCTGGGACGTGATCGAGGCGGGGCTCAAATGCGTCCAGGGCAAATCGGTCGTGAACTCGATCTCGCTCAAGGAGGGCGAGGGCCCGTTCCTCGAGCACGCGCGGCTCTGCCGTCGCTACGGCGCGGCGGTCGTGGTCATGGGGTTCGACGAGGAGGGCCAGGCCGATACGGCCGATCGCAAGGTGGCGGTCGCGACGCGCGCCTACCGCCTCCTGACCGAGCAGGCCGGCTTTGACGCCGAGGACGTGATCCTCGACCCGAACATCTTCGCCATCGGGACCGGGATCGAGGAGCACGCCGGGTACGCCGTGGCCTACATCGAGGCGACCCGCCGGATCAAGGCCACGCTGGCCGGGGCGCTCGTGTCGGGCGGCGTGTCCAACGTGTCCTTTGCCTTCCGCGGCAACGACCCGATCCGGGAGGCGATCCACTCGGTCTTCCTGTACCACGCGATCGCGGCGGGCATGGACATGGGGATCGTGAACGCGGGCGCGCTCGCGATCTACGACGAGATAGAGTCGGCGCTGCGCGCCCTCGTCGAGGACATGGTCCTCGACCGCCGGCCCGACGCCACGGAGCGGCTACTGGCTGTGGCGGACCGCTACGCCGGGGAACGCGCCAACGCCGCCGGCGCCGGCGGCGACGCTCAGGCCTGGCGGTCGCTGCCGGTCGGCGAGCGGCTGACCCACGCCCTCGTCGAGGGGATCGACGCCTTCATCGTCGAGGACACCGAGGAGGCGCGCCAGGCCGCCACCCGCCCGATCG
The DNA here is from genome assembly GCA_040882425.1 of Chloroflexota bacterium. GTDB lineage: Bacteria > Chloroflexota > Limnocylindria > Limnocylindrales > CSP1-4 > SPCO01. Next base: position 5,374 of record JBBEBJ010000014.1, read on the forward strand.
AGGTGATCGAGGGTCCGCTGATGGACGGCATGAATGTCGTCGGCGACCTGTTCGGCGCCGGCAAGATGTTCCTGCCACAGGTGGTCAAGAGCGCCCGGGTCATGAAGAAGGCAGTTGCCCACCTGGTTCCGTACATCGAGGCCGAGCGCGAGCCGGGCGCGTCAAGTTCGAACGGACGGATCGTGATGGCCACGGTCAAGGGCGACGTCCACGACATCGGCAAGAACATCGTCGGCGTCGTGCTGGCCTGTAACAACTACGACGTGATCGACCTCGGCGTGATGGTCCCGGCCGGCCGGATCCTCGACACGGCCCGCGAGAGCGGCGCGGACCTGATCGGCCTGTCGGGGTTGATCACGCCGTCGCTCGAGGAGATGCGCCACCTCGCGGGTGAGATGGAGCGGGAAGGCTTCGAGTTGCCCCTGCTGATCGGCGGCGCGACGACCTCGAAGACGCACACCGCGGTCAAGATCGAGCCCGAGTATCACGGGCCGGTCATCCACGTCGCCGACGCGTCGCGGGCCGTCGGTGTCGCGGGTGCCCTGATGGATCCCGAGCGCCGGGTTGGGTACGCCGCGGGAGTTCGAGAGGAATACGAGACGGTGCGCCGCGAACGAGGGGCCCGCCAGGAGAAGGTGGCCCGTCACCCCATCGCCGAGGCGCGACGGCACCGGCTGGCCGTCGACTGGAGCGGCGTCACGCCGCCGCGTCCATCGTTCCTGGGCGTCCGCACGATCGACGACCAGCCGCTCGACGAGCTGGTCGATCGGATCGACTGGACGCCCTTCTTTGCGACGTGGGAGCTCAACGGGCTGTACCCCGCGATCCTCTCCGATCCGCGGATCGGCGAGGCGGCACGGTCGCTCCATGCGGATGCCCTGGCGTTGCTCGATCGGATCGTCTCGGAGCGGATGCTCCAGGCGCGGGCGGCGCTTGGGTTCTGGCCGGCGAACAGCGTCGGCGACGACATCGAGCTGTACACCGACGAACGGCGGCGCGGGTCGAGCGGGACGATCCACACCCTTCGCCAGCAGATGGTCAAGCCGCCCGGCCGGCCGAACATGGCGATGGCGGACTTCACGGCACCGCGCGACAGCGGGCTGGTCGACTTCGTCGGCGCGTTTGCTGTAACCGCCGGGCACCGCCTGGACGAGCTCGTGACGGCGTTCGAGGCGGCGCACGACGACTACTCCGCGATCATGGCCCGCGCCCTCGCCGATCGTCTGGCCGAGGCATTTGCCGAGCGCCTCCACGAGGTCGTCCGACGCGAGCTGTGGGGATATGCCAACGACGAGGCCGGTCTTTCCAACGAAGATCTGATCGCCGAGCGATACCAGGGGATCAGGCCCGCCCCCGGGTATCCAGCGTGCCCCGACCACACCGAGAAGGGTCCGCTCTTCGACCTGCTCGACGCCGAGCGGCGTGCCGGGATCCGGCTGACCGAGTCGTTCGCAATGCTCCCCGCCGCGTCGGTCAGCGGGTACTACTTCTGGCACCCGCAGGCTGCCTATTTCGGGCTTGGCCGGATCGGTCATGACCAGCTTGCGGACTACGCCCATCGCAAGGGCATGCCGGTCGACGTGATGGCCCGCTGGCTCGCCCCAAACCTCGCCGAGGAGTGAGCGAAGGCGCGAGCCGGTCCCGGAACGCCGCTTCGGTCACCGGGCGCCCGACCC
>JBBEBJ010000014.1:7149-7416 GCA_040882425.1 Chloroflexota bacterium
GACCACGGAGGCCACCCTCGTTCGCCGCTTCGGTCACCGGGCGCCCGACCCGACCACGGAGGCCACCCTCGTTCGCCGCTTCGGTCACCGGGCGCCCGACCCGACCGTCGCCGAGAACCGATCTTGCCGACTCGTCGTATCTTGAGGCGATGCTGACGGTTCGGACGTCGCGCCGCCCCCTGGCCGCCCGCCGACTGACCCACCTCGGCCTTGCCTGCCTGCTCGCGCTCGGCGCCTCCGCGGCCCCCGCGACCGCGGCCTCGGGTG
>JBBEBJ010000014.1:7516-19884 GCA_040882425.1 Chloroflexota bacterium
GCCTGCCTGCTCGCGCTCGGCGCCTCCGCGGCCCCCGCGACCGCGGCCTCGGGTGGCTTCAAGCTCGACCTGGGGACCCGACGGGATTTCGTGGCACAGACCAACTTCGTCCAGTGTGTCGGCGCGAGCATGCAGATGATGCTCAACATGATCGGGGACGAGGACGATCGATCGGCGGCGAAGCAGCTCGAGCTTCAGCGGCTGGCACGGCAACTGAGCGGGCAGCGCCCGGACGGCAGCGAGCGTCAGGGGGCGAGCGTTCGCGGCTGGGCGGGCGGACTCACCCAGCTCGGTGCCGGTCCGTACCACCTCGTCGGCGCAACGACCATCGACGAGGCTCTGATCACCGCGGCGAAGGCCATGCGCAAGACGGGCAAGCCCGTCGGGCTCCTGATGTGGCGCGGCCGGCATGCCTGGGTGATGAGCGGCTTCCGTGCCACGGGCGACCCGCTCGTGACCGGCACCCGGGTGACCGCGGTCTACGTGGAGGATCCGCTCTATCCACACGGTTCCAGCGTCTGGGGCCCGAGCCCGGCGCCCGGGGCTGCACTGACCGTCGCCGAGCTGGGACGCCAGTACGTGGCGCGCCGCACGTCCAACCGGTTTGGCAGCGCGCTGAGCGGGAAGTACGTCCTGGTATTGCCGTGGGCCCTGGACCTGAAGACCCTGCGGATGGTCTGATCTCGGCTCGCCGGGATCAGGCGGCGACCCCGGCACGATCGACCGCGTATCGCCAACGGAGGTGCCCGATGCCAGGCTTCAGCAAGTCCCCGCCCGACCCGCGGACGAGCACTGCTGGACCGTGTCGGGGGTACCGATCCACGAGGGCTGAATGGCGGCGGCGGGATGGGCGGTATGGCACTGGCGACGGACATGAACCCACGCCACGCTGGATCCCTGGCATCGGTCATTCGCGCAGGTCGCGTCCCGAGTCGAGTGCACCTGAACGCGCGAGGCCGTGCGACGCAGGAGGCCCGGATGCAGCGCCAATTCGTGGTCCAGCTTGACAATCGCCCGGGTGAGCTTGCACACCTCGCCCGCGCCCTCGGAGCGCGCGGCGTCAACCTGACCCACATCTCCTGTGCGGGAACAGGCTCCATCGCGTGTGCCTTCATGACCACCGCTGAAGATGACGAGACGCGCGACGTTCTCCGCGGCCTCGGGCACGACTTCATCGAGGGCGCGACCATCGTCGTGGACGTCATGGACCGCCCGGGCGGGCTGGCCGACGTCGCGGAGCGACTTGCCAAGGCCGGCGTCAACATCCTGGGCACCCTGTGCGTTGGCCGACGCGAAGGCGTCCTCGAAATGGCCTTTGCCGTCGACGACGAGGAGAAGGCGCGTTCAGCGCTCGTACAGGCCGAGCTGGCTGGACTGGGCTGACCGCGTCCGGGTAGGAGTGAGCGCGATGCCATCTGCCGTCCGGACTCCGGGGCAGGGTGCCGCCCTCGATCGCCGCTTCGTTGACGAGATCAGAGCGACGACCGTGGGCGAAACGCGCCTCGAGACCTGCATCCAGTGCGGGACCTGCGGTGGCTCATGCCCGTCGGCTGCCGACATGGACCACACGCCGCGGATGCTGTTCGCGATGGCACGCGCAGGGCTGCGGGATGGCGTCCTGCGCAGCAACACACCCTGGATGTGCGTGTCCTGCTACTTCTGTTCGGTTCGCTGCCCGCAGGAGATCCATATTCCGGACGTGATGTATGCGATCAAGTCGATCGCGACCCGAGAGGGCATCGCCCCGGAGTCGATCGGGGCGGATTTCTCCAGGACATTCGTCTCCAATATCCACCACTACGGCCGGAGCTACGAGGTGGGGCTGGTCGCCCGGCACTACCTGCGCCACTACGCGCTCCGGCTCCCAGGCATGGCGCCGATGGGGATCGGCATGGTCACCAAGGGCCGGATGGGGTTCATTCCGCACAAGATCCGCGGCATCGCGGGGTTGCGGGCGATCCTCGCCCGGGCCGGCGAGCTCGAGGCGGCGGCCCAGGGCCGCAAGGCGCCGGCATGAGCAGCTACCTCTACTACCCGGGCTGTTCGCTGTCCGGCAGCGCGCGAGCCTACGCCGAGTCGCTGGCGGCGATCCTTGCCCCCCTGGGCGTAGAGCTCAGGGAGATCGACGACTGGAACTGCTGCGGTGCGACCGAATACCTGACGCTGAGCCCGCTCGGTGGGTATGCCCTGATCGGTCGCAACCTCGCGCTGGCCGAGAGCCAGCGCAACGGCACCAGCACGCTGGTCGCCCCGTGCAGCGCGTGTTACGCGAACCTGGCCAAGACCGACCGATTCGTCCGCGAGAGCCAGACCCTCCGCGAGCAGCTCAACGGCGCGCTCGCGGCCGATGGCCTCCAGTACACGCCTGGCTCGATCACCGTCCGGCATCTGCTCGAAGTGCTCATCGAGGACGTCGGGCTCGACGAGCTGCAGCGCCACGTTACGCGGCCCCTCCACGGGTTGCGGGTCGCACCGTACCTGGGTTGCCTCGTCTCGCGGCCCGACTACGACCGCCGCTGGGCACAGCACGAACAGCCGCACGCTCTCGACCGCCTGATGGCCGCCCTCGGTGCCGAGGTCGTCGACTATCCGCTGCGGACCAGCTGCTGCGGCGGGCACATGACCCAGATCAGCCCGGACACCGGGTTCGAGATGATCCGCAGGCTTGTCGACGCGGCCGATCGGCGGGAGGCCGACCTGCTGGTGACCGTCTGCCCGATGTGCCAGATGAACATCGACGCCTATCAGAGCGAGATGAACCACCACTTCCGCACCGACTACCACGTCCCGATCCTGTTCTTCACCCAGCTGATCGGGCTGGCCTTTGGTCTCGAACCAAAGGTCCTCGGAATCGGCACGGAGATCGTGTCCGCGCACCGCGCGCTTGGCCGGATCGGGATCGCGGTGCCGCCGCCGGCTGAGGTCGAGGTCGAGGTGCCAGCGGGACAGGCCGCACCGGCGGCTCGCGAGGCGCGGGCCAAGCGACCGAAGGGGCTGCCGATGCCGCGCCTCGACGAGGACGAGCGATGACTCCAAACGAGCCGGCCGACTCCCCGCGAGTGGGGGTCTATGTCTGCCACTGCGGGACCAACATCGCCGGCACGGTCGACGTCGCCGCGGTTCGCGATTGGGCCATGGAGCGACTCGGGCCGCACGGTGTCGTGGTGTCGCGCGACTATCCGTTCATGTGCTCGAGCCTCGGCCAGGAGCTGATCGAGGACGACATCCGGGAGCTCGGGCTCAATCGCGTCGTCGTCGCCGCCTGCTCGCCGCACATGCACGAGAAGACGTTCCGTGGGGCGTGCGAGCGGGCCGGCCTGAACCCGTACCTGTGCGAGCTCGTGTCGATCCGCGAACAGGTCTCGTGGGTCCACACGGACAAGGTCGCCGCGACGGCCAAGGCCGAGGCGCTGCTGGCCGGCGGCGTCCTTCGCGTCCGCGAGCAGGTGCCGCTCGAACCGATGCGCGTGCCGATCAACGAGGCGACGCTGGTCGTCGGTGGCGGGATCGCCGGTATCACGGCGGCCCTCGAGATCGCCGACGCCGGGTTCCCCGTCCACCTCGTCGAGCGCGAGCCCTCGATCGGCGGCCACATGGCCCAGTTCGACAAGACGTTCCCGACGCTCGACTGTGCCGCCTGCATCCTGACTCCGAAGATGGTGACGGCGGGCTCCCACCCGAACATCACCCTGCACACCTGGAGCGAGGTGACCGACGTCGCGGGCTACGTCGGCAACTTCACCGTCAAGGTCCTCCACCGCCCGCGATATCTCGACACCGACCTGTGCACGGGCTGCGGCATCTGCCAGGAGAAGTGCCCGGCCAAGGTCGTCGACCCGGTCTTCGAGGCGGGGATCGGCTATCGCAAGGCGATCTACCGGCCGTTCCCCCAGGCAGTTCCCAAGTTCCCCGTCCTCGATCCCGACAATTGCATCTACTTTGAGCGCGGGACGTGCAGGGCCTGTGAGAAGCTCTGTCCAACAGGCGCCATCCGGCTCGACCAGCAGCCCGAGGAGGTGACGCTCCAGGTCGGCAACATCGTCCTGGCGACGGGCTTCGAGGCGTTCGACGCGCGCCGCGTCGAGGCGTACGGCTACGGGCGACTGGCCAACGTCTTCACCAGCCTCGAGTTCGAGCGGATGAGCAATGCCAGCGGACCGACCGGCGGACAGATCGTCCTGCGTGACGGCGTGACCGAACCGAAGACCGTCGCCATCGTCCATTGCGTCGGCAGTCGGGATCGCAACTACAACAAGTACTGCTCCGCGATCTGCTGCATGCAGAGCATGAAGTTCGCCCACCTCGTTCGCGAGCACACGGACGCGACCGTCTACGAGTTCTACATCGACATCCGGGCGCCCGGGAAGGCGTTCGACGAGTTCTACCAGCGCGTCCAGGACGAGGGGACGATCTTCATCCGCGGCCGGGTCGCCGAGGTGACCGACGTGCTCCGCATGCCCGACGAGGCAGCCGAGGACGGTCGCCTGATCGTCCAGGTCGAGGACACGTTGGCCGGCCTGCAGCGGCGGATCCCGGTCGACATGGTCGTGTTGTCGGTCGGGCTGGAGCCGCAGGCGGATGCGCACGAGGTCGCACGTCGCTTTGGCATCACCTGCAGCTCCGAGGGATGGGTCATCGAGCGCCATCCGAAGCTCGATCCGGTCGCGACCATGACCGAAGGCGTCTTTGCGGCGGGTTGCGCCCTGGGTCCCCGCGACATCCCGGCGAGCGTCGCCAGCGGCGCGGCCGCCGCGGCGCGGATCCTCGGCCGCATCCAGCAGCGGGAACTGGCGCTAGAGCCGATCCGCGCCGTCATCGACGCCGAGCGCTGTTCGGGCTGCCGGATCTGCAACGACCTCTGTCCGTTCAGCGCGATCACCTTCGACGCCGTGCAGGCCGTGACCGAGGTGAACCCGGCGCTCTGCCAGGGCTGCGGCGTGTGTATCGCGGCCTGTCCGGCCGGAGCCATCGCGGGCACAGGCTTTAGCGACGCCCAGATCCTGGGCCAGATAGAGGGGATCCTCATGTTCTCGGGCGCCGCGGACGTTGGAGCGCGGACGGCCAGCCCCGAACCAAAGGCGCCCGAGGCGGTCCCGGCATGAGCGAGGACGTCATGACCCGGCCCCACCCGACCGACGCGACCGCGTCTGCAACCACACCGCGCGAACCCGTCGTGCTTGTGTTCACCTGCAACTGGTGCAGCTACCGGGCCGCCGACCTGGCCGGGACCGCCCGGATCAAGTATCCACCCAACGTTCGTCTCGTCCGGCTCATGTGCTCGGGACGGATCGACCCGAGCTTCGTGCTGAAGGCATTCGCGAGCGGTGCGGACGGCGTGCTGATGACCGGCTGCTGGCCGGCCGACTGCCACTACCGGGTCCAGAACGTCAAGGCGCTCCGGCGCTTCGAGCTGCTCCGGCGGGTCCTCGAGCAGCTCGGCATCGAACCGGAGCGGTTCCAGCGCTTCTACGCGAGCGCGGCTGAGGGCCCACAGCTCGCCGCCGCTTTCAGCCGGATGATCGAGGACGTTCGGCCGCTCGGTCCGCTCGACTGGGGGCGGTTGCCCGACCTCGCCCCGGACCACGAGGCGCTGACGAACCCGAGCGAGCTCGACGCCGATTCGGCGGCCGAGGCAGAGGCCGATCTCATGTCACTCGAGGCCGTGGGGTCATGACCGCCAACGGCAAGTATCGCTTCGCGATGTACTGGGCCGCGTCCTGCGGCGGCTGCGACATCAGCGTCATCAACCTCCACGAGGCGATCCTCGATCTCGCCGAGCGCTTCGACATCGTCTTCTGGCCGGCGGTCATGGACGCCAAGTACGCCGACGTCGAAGCGATGCCCGACGGTTCGATCGATCTCACCCTGTTCTCCGGCGGCATCCGCAACACCGAGAACGCCGAGCTTGCCCGGTTGCTGCGGCGGAAGTCGGCGATCCTTGTCGCCTTCGGCTCGTGCGCGACCGAGGGCTGCATCCCGGGCCTGGCCAACCTGACCTCGACCGGCGACCTGCTCGACCGCGTCTATGCCGGGCCGTCGATGGACAACCCGGACAACGTCCGACCGACCGCGCGCACGACGATGCCCGAGGGCGAGCTGCATCTGCCGGCCCTGGAGCCGCTGCTCCGGACGCTCGACCAGGTCGTCGAGGTCGACTACCGCATGCCCGGCTGCCCACCGGAGACCGAGCGGATCGCCGAGGTGCTCGGACTGCTCACCGCCGCCCTCGACGGGAAGGCGCCGATGCCGGTACGTGGCTCGGTGGTGGGCGCCGGCCACTCCACGGTCTGCGACGAGTGCCAGCGCGACCGAGGGGTCAAACGAATCACGGCGTTCGGCCGGCTCCACGAGCTCCCGCCGCTGGACCCCGGGCTCTGCCTCCTCGAGCAGAGCGTCCCGTGCAACGGCCCGGCGACCCGTGACGGCTGCGGGGCGAAATGTCCACTGGCAGGTGCTCCGTGCATCGGCTGCTACGGCCCGGCCGACGGCGTCGTCGACTTCGGTGCGCGGTTGCTCTCGGCCTTCGCCTCGGTCGTCGACGCGAGCGAGCCGGCCGAGATCGACCGGATCCTCGACGGCCTGCCCGACCCGGTCGGCCAGTTCTATCGCTTCAGCCTGGCCGGGTCGCTCCTGCGCGGCGGCCGGGCCGCGCGGACCAGCCGGTCGCCCGCAGCCGCGCCCGCCGCGACACCCGCGCGCGAAATGGCGACCCATGGAGTCACCCGATGACGCGCCTCACGATCGACCCGATCACGCGTCTCGAGGGCCACGGCAAGATCGAGATCTTCCTCGACGACCAGGGCGACGTCGAGCACACCTACTTCCAGGTTCCCGAGCTGCGCGGCTTCGAGTCCTTCTGCGTCGGTCGCCCGGTCGAGGAGATGCCGACCCTCACCAACCGGATCTGCGGTGTCTGCCCGGAGGCGCATCACCTCGCGGCGGCAAAGGCAGCCGATGCCGTCTATGGGGTCGATCCGCCGCGACCGGCGAAGCTGCTGCGCGAGCTCCTCTACTGCGCGTTCTTCGTGACCGACCACACCACCCATTTCTACGCGCTTGGCGGACCCGACGTGCTCCTCGGGCCGGACGCCCCGGTCGCCGACCGCAACATCCTCGGGGTCATCCGCAAGGTCGGCCTGGACTTTGGCAGCCGGGTGATCGAGACGCGCCGCGGCGGTCATCGCGTGATCGAGCTGATCGGCGGTCGACGGATCCACCCCTGCACGTCGGTACCCGGCGGCTTGACCAAGGGGATCACACCCGATGAGCGCGCCGAGATCGAGTCGATCGCCCGCTCGATGCTCGACTTCGCCGGCGCCAGCCTCGACGTCTTCGACGGGGTCATGACCGACGGACCGACGCGCGACCTGGTGCTCGGCGATCTCTTCCGGCACGAGACGTATTACGCCGGCATGGTCGACGACGCGGGCCGGGTCGCACTGTACGACGGTCGCATGAGCGTCGTCGCACCAGACGGTGAATCGCTCGGGACGTACGCGCCGGCGGACTACCGGGACTGGATCGCCGAACACGTCGAACCGTGGACCTACCTGACCTTCCCGTACCTGCGCCGGATCGGCTGGAAGGGGTTCGTTGATGGCAAGGATTCGGGCGTCTACTGTGTCGGGCCGCTCGGGCGGTTGAACGCCGCCACGGGCATGGCTACGCCACGTGCCCAGGAGTCGTACGAGCGGTTCTTCGCCACGCTCGCGCCGGCATCCAACGGCCATCGCCAGCCGGTGCACCAACGAGGTGCCCACCATTGGGCCCGGTTGATCGAGATGCTCTACGCGGCCGAGCGGATGCTCGAGCTCGTGGCCGATCCCGACATCACGTCGGACGACGTCCGGACCGTCCCGACCGGCACGCCGACCGAGGGCGTCGGGACCGTCGAGGCGCCGCGCGGCACGCTGACCCATCACTACTGGACCGACGAACGGGGCATCGTCACGCGGGTCAACCTGATCGTCGGCACGACCAACAACCACGCGCCGATCGCCATGTCCATCGATCGAGCCGCCCGCGGTCTCATCCGGGCAGGGGTCGTCGTCGACAACGGCCTGCTCAACCGGATCGAGATGGCCTTCCGTGCCTACGACCCGTGCTTCGGCTGCGCCACCCACACGCTACCTGGCCACATGCCCCTCGAGGTGACCATCCGGGACGTCCGGGGAGAGACCGTCGATGTCCTCCGTCGCGACGACTGAGCGGGGCGCGACCGCCGAGCGAGGCACGACGACGCTCGTCGTCGGGCTCGGCAACCCGATCCTCGGTGACGACGGCGTTGGATGGCGGGTCGTCGACGCGCTCGAGGACCGGCTGGCCGGCGACGACGTCACGCGGCGGTCGGCCGGCGTCGTCGAGCTCGATCGCGTTGCCGTCGGCGGGCTGAGCCTGATGGAGCGCCTGGTCGGGTATGACCGCGTGGTCCTGGTCGACGCCATTCTCGGCGGCGACATGCCGGGCACGGTGTCGGTGGGTTCGCTCGCCGAGACGGCCTGCCGCCGGGCGGGTCATCTCGATTCCGCCCACGACGTCTCCCTGACCGAGGCCCTGTCCGCCGGTCGAGCGCTCGGCGCCCATCTCCCCGACGACATCACGGTCGTGACCGTGGCGGCCCGGTGCGTCGACATCTTCGACGAGCGGCTCTCGCCCGAGGTCGGCGCTGCCCTGGACGCAGCCGTGGACGACATCCTCGCCGTTCTTGGCCGACCGCCCGCGAGGCTGGCCTGATGCACGAGCTCGGGATCACCAGCCGGCTCCTGGAGGTCGTCCTGGAGCGAGCCGCGGCCGCCGGCGCGATCCGGGTCAGCGACGTCCACCTCGAGATCGGCGAGGAGTCGGACGTCGCGCCGCAGGCCCTTGAGCACTACTGGCCGCAGGTCAGCGACGGCACGCCGGCGGAAGGCGCTCGACTCGTCTTCGGCGTTGCCAGCGACCCCTGGGCGTGTCGGGTCATCGGGATCGACGTGCCCGACGCGACACCGAAGCCAACGACCTAGCGGGCGGCCACCGACGGGCGAATGTTCTGGTTCTGGCGGAACAGGTTGGCGGGATCGTAGCGGCGCTTGATCTCGGCCAGGCGCTCGTACGCGCCGCGTGGGTAGGCCGCCTTGATCCGCGCCTCGCCCTCGGTTTCCAGGAAGTTGGAGTAGACGCCGGCATCGTTGGGGGCGAGCGCCTCGTACAGCGCGCGGGTCCATGCGGCGTGCTCGGGCTCCGTGGCCGGATCCTCGTAGGGCGTGATGATCAACAGCATGATCGGCGCGTCGCGGTGGGCGAATGCCGTGGCGTCGGCTGGTACGGCGGCCATGGCCCCGCCGAGCGCCCGGATCTGGATCATGGCCGCGGGCGAGCTCGGCGCCGCCATCGCCGCCAGGATCGCCTCGACGGCGTCGTCGTCGATCGCGCCGAGGAACCGTGACCGGTGGACGCCGTAACCGCGCTTCTCGGCCTCGCTGAGCATCTGGTAGATGCCGGGATACGGCATCGGCATGACCAGCTCGAAGAGCGGCGCCGCGACCTGGCGGAATGGCTCGAGGGCGGCCTGGCCAGCGTCCGGCTCACCGCACCACACGAACATGACGACGACGCTCAGCTTGCCGACCTGCTCGACCGGCACGAATGGCGCGGGCGGCACGTGCATCAGGAACGAGATCGTCGTGAGCTCCTCGGGGGCCGCCCCCGCGATCGGCACCAGGTTGCGCAGGACCTCTGGCGTGGCCGGCATGAAGAGCGCGCCACCCAGGATCTCGCCGACCGGGTAGAGGCGGAACTGGAAGCGGGTGACGACGCCGAAGTTGCCGCCGCCGCCGCGGACCGCCCAGAAGAGATCGGGGTGCGATTCGGGGCTGGCAGTCACCTGGCGCCCGTCGGCCGTGACGATCTCCACCGCCAGCAGCGCATCGATCGTGAGCCCGTGCTTGCGCACGAGCCAGCCGATGCCGCCGCCGAGGGTCAGGCCCCCGATCCCGACCGAGGCCGTGTCGCCAAACGGCGTCGCGAGGCCGTGCGCGGCCGCGGCCACGGTGTACTCGCCGGCGGTCAAGCCCGGCTGCGCCCACGCGCTCCTGGCGTCGGGGTCGATGTGGAGGCCCTTCATGGCGCCAAGGTCGAGGACGATGCCGCCGTCGTTGGTGCCGAACCCGGCGAGGCTGTGGGCGCCGCCGCGAACGGCCAGCGGGAGCCCGGATTCGCGGGCGAGGTTGACAGTCCGGGCAACATCGCGGGCGTCTGCGGCGCGGACGATCAGCGCGGGGCGCCGGTCGAACTGGGCGCTCTTGACCTGGCGGGCGACGTCGTAATCGGGACTGCCGGGGAGGACGATCGACCCGCGCAGGTCGGCCTCGAAGGCCTCGAGATCGAGTGCGTCGGCGGGCGTTGGACGAGGGCGACTGAAGGCTTCCATGCCGGGACTCCTTGGAGGGCTCCGTGGTCAGGACGAGGTCGTTGGGGCGATCCTCGGCCCACAACGCTCCGGTCACACCCGGCGGCGGTCGCTCCCTGGCATGGACATCTGTCAGTCTGCGAGCTGCGCCGGACGCGTCTCCCGCATCCGAACGGCCACGACCAGGCCCGAGAGCGCGGTCAGGGCGGCCACGACCAGGATCGCCGTCGGCGCCCCATACGCCCCGGCGACAAGGCCGACAAGGATCGCGCCCGCCGCAAACCCAAGGTCGCGCCAGAACCGGTAGACCCCGACAACCGATCCACGCTGCCGGGGCGGAGCGACGTCGGCGATGACGGCGATCAGCGTCGGGTAGACCATCGCGGTACCGAGGCCGAGACCGACTGCCGCCGCCAGCCATGGCCAGAACCCGCTGGTCGCCGCGATCGACGCGATGGCGACGGCCTGCACGAGCATGCCCGCGACGATCAGGCGCCGTCGCCCGATCCGATCGGACAGCGCGCCCGTCGCCACCTGGGCCAGTCCCCACGTCGCCGGGTAGGCGGCCGACAGGAGTCCGATCTGCGCGATCGGCAGGCCGGCCGCCGCCTGGACGATCGGAAGCAGGCCCCAGGCGAGCCCGTCGTTCAGGTTGTTGACGAAGCCGGCCTGCGAGGCGGACGAAAGCGACGGATCCGCCAGGCTCGTGCGCCAGGCCAGCGACCGCCAGCCGTCGGCCGGTCGCGCCGGCGACCCGTTGTCGCCGACGCCCTCGAGCGTCACGTGGGCCTGCGTCTCGTGGACGAACAGGACACTTGCTGCAAGGCCCAGCCCGGCGATCGCGAGGCCGAGAAGGAATGGGGCCGGGCGCAGACCGGCCACCTCGGCGATCAGGCCGGTCAGGAACGCGGCGATCGCGACGGCCAGGTAGCCGGAGGATTCGTTGAGCCCGAGGGCCAACCCACGGCGCCGGGGTCCGACGAGGTCGATCTTCATCAGAACGGTGGTCGACCAGGTCAGGCCCTGGTTGACGCCGAGCAGCACGTTGGCGCCGACGACCCATGCCCAGTCGGGCGCCAGGATCAGGACGAGCGGGACGGGCAACCCAAGGACCCAGCCCGCGACGAGCACCGGCTTGCGGCCAAACCGGTCGGCCAGCGCTCCGGCGACCAGGTTGGTGATCGCCTTGGCGAGCCCGAACGCGATCAGGAAGGTGAGCGCGCTCGACGCCGCCGCAAGACCGAACACCTCGCTCGCGAGCAACGGGACGACGGCGCGCTCCTGGCCGACCATGCCGCCGACGAGCGCGTTGATCCCGACGAGGAGCGCGAACTGCCCCGCGTTGGCGCGCAAGCCGAGGGCGAGTCCAGGGCGAGACGACAGCGCCATGGCGCGGAGGCTAGCATCCCATGGTCCTCCACTGGCCTGCCAGGCCGATAGCGCGATACAGTCCACAAATACATCTATATTCTTGGCCAATCCGCAGAGGAAGACAGATATGGCGCAGGAACGCGCGATTGGCGGCGTCGCCCGGATCCGCGTCGGGCAGGCCGCCGAGATGCTGGGCGTGACGGTCGAGACGGTGCGACGGTGGGAATCGCAACGACGGCTGCGCGTGGAGCGATCGTCCGGCGGACAGCGCCTCGTCCCGATCGCTGAGGTGACGCGACTGCTGGCGGAGCGCCGCCGCGCCGGACTCGAACGACCGATCGTTGCCGGCTCCGCCCGCAACCGTTTCCCCGGCGTGGTCACCCGGGTCGAACGCGACGGGGTGGCCGCGGTCGTGGAGATCGTGGCGGGCCCTCACCGGGTCGTCAGCCTCATGACCGCGGAGGCCGTCATCGAGCTCGATCTCCAGGTTGGCGACGAAGCCATCGGGGTGGTCAAGGCCACGAACGTCGTCATCGAGGTGCCCTCGTCGCGGGAGTCGCGGGAGTCGCGGGAGTCGCGGGAGTCGCGGGAGTCGCGGGAGTCGCGGGAG
>JBBEBJ010000014.1:19984-46527 GCA_040882425.1 Chloroflexota bacterium
GTCGCGGGAGTCGCGGGAGTCGCGGGAGTCGCGGGAGTCGCGGGAGTCGCGGGAGTGATGGTGCGGGCCATCCGCACGCTGTGCGCCTTGCTGCTCGTTGCCGGGTGTGCGCCCGGAGCGAGCGAGAACCCAGGCACGGGCGCCAGTCCGGGCGCATCCGCCGGTCCGGGTTCCGCGCCCGGGACACCTCCAGCGGCATCGGTGCGCGTCGCCGCCGCGGCCGACCTCCGTTTCGCGATGGATGGACTCGTCGCCGAGTGGGACGCCGTGAATCCCGGCATCGCCGTCGAGGCGACCTATGGCTCGTCGGGGAACTTCTTCGCCCAGATCTCCGAGGGCGCGCCATTCGACGTCCTGTTCTCGGCCGACGCGCAATACCCGCGCGAGCTCGAGAAGGCCGGGCTGGCGAGGCGCGGCTCGACACGCCTCTATGCCATCGGCCAGATCGTCGTCTGGGCGCCGCTCGGTTCTTCGCTCGATGTCGAAACGCGCGGCATCGAGTCGCTGACCGATCCTGCCATCCGGGCGGTGGCCATCGCCAATCCCGAGCATGCCCCGTACGGTCGCGCCGCAGTCGCGGCCATGCGGGCGTCCGGCATCTACGAAGCCGTCGAGCCACGGCTCGTCCTCGGCGAAAACGTCTCGCAGGCCGCGCAGTTCGTCGAATCCGGCAACGCCGACGTGGGCGTGATCGCGCTGTCGCTCGCGCTGGCTCCACCGCTCATCGACGCGGGTCGTTACGCGATTGTCCCCATCGATTCCTACCCCCCGATCGAGCAGGGCGCGGTCGTGCTCGACGCGGCGGTCGACCCGGACGCCGCCCATGCCTTCCTCGACTTCGTGCTCGGGCCCCGCGGGCGCGCCGTGCTCGACCGCTACGGCTTCCTGCCGCCACCATCGTGATCGACTGGGAGGCCATCGCGCTATCCGTGCGGTTGGCGGCCGCCACGACGGCCGTCCTGGTCGTCGTGGGCATGCCGATCGCCTACTGGCTTGCCCGCTCCCGCCGGCCCTGGCGACCGCTCGTCGAGGCCGTCGTGGCCCTGCCGCTCGTCCTGCCGCCAACCGTGCTCGGCTTCTACCTGCTCGTTGCGATGGGCCCGGACGGCCCGCTCGGCGCCCTGTGGATCGGTGCGACGGGTGGCCGGCTGGCGTTCTCTTTCGAGGGACTCCTGCTCGCCTCGGTCATCTACAGCCTCCCGTTCGCCGTCCAGCCATTCAGCGTCGCGTTCGCCGCCGTCGATCGGTCGCTGCTCGAGGTGTCCTGGACGCTCGGGCGATCGGGTCCGGCGACCTTCCTCCGGGTCGTCGTTCCGCTGTCGGCCGGCGGGATCCTGACCGGCATGGTCCTCAGCTTCGCCCACACCCTCGGCGAATTCGGGGTGGTGCTCATGGTCGGAGGCAACATCTCGGGTGAGACCCGAACGGTCTCGATCGCGATCTACGATCGGGTCCAGGCGCTCGACTACGGCGGCGCCGCCGCGACGGCGCTGCCGTTGCTGCTCGCCTCGTTCGCGGTTCTGGCGGTGACGTATGCCCTCCGCGGGCTGACGGTGGTGCCGTGGCCGGCACGACGCTGAAGGTCGCCCTCGAACGGCGGTACCGCCGAGGCCCGACGATCGCCGCGTCGTTCGAGCTGGACCTGGCGGTCGCCCGGACCCTCGTCCTGTTCGGCCCGTCGGGCAGCGGAAAGTCGACCGTCCTGCGCTGCCTCGTCGGCCTCGAGCGGCCGGACCGTGGCCGGATCACCGCCGCCGACGAGGTCTGGTTCGATGTCGACGGCCGGGTCGACCGGCCACCCCAGCAGCGCGGTGTCGGCTACCTGCCACAGGGTTTCGGGCTCTTCCCGCACCTCGACGTCAGGGCGAACATCGCCTACGGGATCACCTCCGGCGGGGGCGCCGAGCGCCGTGCCCGGGTCGCCGAACTGGTCGCGCAGCTCCGACTCGACGGGCTCGAACGGCGCCGCCCCGGCCAGCTCTCTGGAGGCCAGCAGCAACGCGTGGCACTCGCCCGGGCGCTGGCCCGGCGGCCGCGGCTCCTCGTGCTCGACGAGCCGTTATCGGCGCTCGATGCGCCGACACGTGAGGAGCTTCGTGGCGAGTTGCGGCAGCTGCTCCTCGCCGGCGGCGTGCCGGCCATCGTCGTCACGCACGACCGTGTCGAGGCGCTCGTGCTCGGGGACCGCGTCGCCGTCATGGCGGACGGCAGCCTTCGCCAGCAGGGCCCGACCCTGGAGGTCTTCGACCGGCCGGCGGACGAGACCGTCGCCCGGATCGTGGGGATCGAGACCGTGGTGCCCGCAACGGTCACCTGGGCATCGGAGGGACTGGTCCGGCTGCAGGTCGGGGCCGCCGAGCTGGTCGCGCTGGGCAATTGGCCGGTCGGGGCGGACGTGCTCGTGTCGATCCGCGCGGAGGACGTGATCGTCGTGCAGGAGACGGCCGATCCGTCCGGCGCGACGCTGAGTGCCCGCAACCGCATCCGGGGTCGGGTCGTCGCGCTCGAGCCCGCCGGACCGCTCGTGCGGGTTCGGATCGACTGCGGCTTCCCGCTCGTGGCGGCGGTGACCCGGCCGGCGCTCGAGGATCTCGCACTCCGGCCCGGGTCGGCTGTCGCGGCGATCCTGAAGGCCCAGGCCGTCCACGTGATCGGCTGACGCCGCGGACGCAGGATCCACCGGCCCTGGTCAGGCGAGGCCGCCCTCCGTCACCTCGGCGGTCGAATCGGCCCGGATCCGCCGATGCCGGTAGAACGGGAGGTTCTCAGGCGTCATGGGCGGGTTCCCGAGGATCAGGTCGGCCGCCTTCTCGGCGAGCATCATCACCGGCGCATAGATGTTGGCGTTGGTCACGTACGGCATGGCCGAGGCGTCGACGACACGTAACCCGTCGAGCCCGTGGACCCGCATCGTGAGCGGATCCAGGACGGACTCCCGGTCCACGCCCATCCGGGCCGTGCACGACGGATGGAGCGCGGTCTCCGCGTCGCGCGCGACCCAGGCGCGGATCTCGTCATCGGTGGCCACCGAGGGGCCGGGCGACGTCTCGCCGCCGTTGTAGGGGTCCATCGCCGGCTGGTCGAGGATCGTCCGGGCGACGTGCACCGCCTCCACCCACTCACGCCGGTCCTGGTCCGTCGAGAGGTAGTTGAAGCGGAGGGCCGGGTGGTCATGGGGGTCGGTCGTCTTCAACGTCACCGACCCGCGGGCATCGGAGTACATCGGCCCGACGTGGACCTGGTAGCCGTGCCCGGGTGCCCCGGCGCTCCCGTCGTACCGGATGGCGAGTGGCAGGAAATGGAACATGAGGTTCGGGTATGCCACCTCATCATTGCTCCGGGTGAACCCGCCCCCCTCGAAATGGTTCGTCGCGCCGGGTCCACTCCGCAGGAAGAGCCACTGCGCGCCGATGAACGGCCGGCGCCACTTCTGCGTTGCCGACGGCTGCATCGAGACGGGCTGGCGCGAGCGATGCTGGATGTAGACCTCCAGGTGGTCCTGGAGGTGCGCCCCGACGCCGGGCAGGTCGGCCACCACCCCGATGCCCAGGGCCCGGAGCTGGGCGGCCGGACCCACGCCCGAGAGCTGGAGGAGCTGCGGCGTGTTGATGGCGCCACCGGCGAGGATGACCTCGCCACCCTCGATCCGCTCCGTGCCGCCGCCCCGCCGCTCGATGTCGACGCCGACCGCCCGACGGCCGTCGAAGACGATGCCGGTCGCCAGCGTCCGCGTCCGGAGCGTGAGGTTGCGGCGCCGGCGAACCGGTCGCAGGTAGGCCTGCGCGGCGCTGAGCCGGCGACCGCGATGGATGTTGCGGTCGAATGGGGCGAAACCCTCCTGGCGGTAGCCGTTGACATCGTCGGTCAAGGTGTATCCCGCCTCCACGCTGGCGGCGAAGAAGGCCGTGAACAACGGGTTGCTGGCCGGTCCCCGCTCGAGGATGAGCGGGCCGTCGTGCCCGCGGTACGAATCCTCGGGCGCGGCCGCCAGGCAGGTCTCCATCCGCTTGAAGTACGGCAGGCAGTGCGCGTAGTCCCACGTCTCCATGCCCGGGTCGGCCGCCCAGCGCTCGTAGTCGAGCGGGTTGCCGCGCTGGAAGATCTGGCCGTTGATGCTCGAGGAGCCGCCCAGCACCCGGCCACGCGCGTGGTGGATCCGGCGGCCGTTCATGAACGGCTCCGGCTCCGACTCGTACTGCCAGTCGTAGAACCGGCTGCCGATCGGGAACGTGAGCGCGGCCGGCATGTGGATGAAGACGTCGAACCGGTAGTCTGGTCGCCCCGCCTCGAGGACGAGCACCCGGGTCTGTGGATCGGCACTCAGGCGGTTGGCCAGGACGCAACCGGCCGAGCCGCCACCGACGATGATGAAGTCGTAGCGACGCCCGGTCATGGGCTGCGATGCTAGCAGGGAGGATGCGACGGGAATGACCGACCAGGCGCGCGCGGGCGCGGGGCTCGACTACGGACGCTTCGAGGCGCTGACGTTCGACTGCTACGGCACGCTGATCGACTGGGAGGCCGGGATCCTGGCCGGCCTCCGGCCGGCGCTGGCGGCGAGCGGCGTGAACCCGTCCGACGACGAGCTGCTCGAGGTCTACAGCCGCGCCGAGGCTGCCGCCGAAGCCGGGCCCTACCGACGGTACCGGGACATCCTGGCGGGATGTCACCGCGAGGTGTGCGTCCATTTCGGAGCTGAACCGCGCGACGAGGCCGCGGTGGGCTTTGGCCAGTCCGTCGGCGCGTGGCCGGCGTTTCCCGATTCGACCGAAGCGCTGCGCCAGCTCGGGTCCCGGTACCGGCTGGGTGTCATCACCAACTGCGACGACGACCTTTTCGCGGCCTCGAATCGGCGACTTGGTGTCGCCTTCGACTGGATCGTGACCGCGGAGGCCGTCGGGAGCTACAAGCCGGATCACCGTAACTTCGAGGCGGCGTTCGCCACGGTGGGACTCCCCCGGGAGCGGATCCTGCATGTCGCTCAGAGCCTGTTCCACGACCACGTGCCCGCCAGGGCGCTCGGGCTGTCAACCGTCTGGATCGACCGGAGGCACGATCGGTCAGGTCTTGGCGCGACGCCGTCGGCGACGGTCACGCCCGATGCGACGTTCCCGGACATGGCGTCGTTCGCGGCGGCAGCCATCGCCGCGAACCAAGATTGACCCGCCGGGCACACGAAAGCGGGCCCGAAGGCCCGCCATCGTGTCGCGGTGCGGATCGTTGGGGGGGTGATCCGCGTCGAAGGGGGTGCGGGACGTATGTACGGCGCCCGTGCCCATTGCGCCGGTCCGTGTGTCCGCTAGCCCGTCTTCGTTGATGTGTTCCGGTTCACCGTAGCGTCATCGCGCGACGGTTCAGAGGGGCCAAACGGACCGATCCGACGGGCCTGTCAGGGCCAGATGGGCTCACGGGGGCGAACGCCGGGCCACCACGACCGGCACCGGCGAGGTTCGCACGACCTGTTCCGAGACGCTGCCCATGACCAGGCGATCCATCCCGCGGCGTTGGTGGGAGCCGACAACGATCAGGTCGACGCCCTCGGCGATCGCGGCCTCGACGATCGCTTCGCCCGGATCGCCCTCCCAGATCAGGGTGCGCACCGGCACGCCTTCGCGTCTGGCGCGATCCACGATCCCCTGCGCGGCGACCTGGCGGGCGTCGCGTGCCTGGTCAATGCGCTGGCGATAGCCGCCAGTGGGCAACCACAGCCCGCGTGGATCGATCACGCTGACCAGCAGCAGTGCGCCCCCGAGACGGGTTGCGAGCTCGAACGCGAGCTCTTCGGCGTTCGCCGACGCCGACGACAGATCGGTCGCCAGCAGGATGGTCCGGATCCCGACGCGATCAGCCGGCGCTCCGGCCGTGTCGGCCTCGGCGTGCGTCATTGTCGGTCGCCCCTGGAGTCGGGGAAGCCAGTGCGCTCCATTGGTGCAGGGTGGCCACCGAACCGGCCGCCGGTAAGTGACCTCCGGCCCCAAGCCGGGGTGCCAACTGGCGCATCGCGCTGGGCAGTGCTGTAGATTGCCCGGAATGACCACCAGGACGCCCCACACGGGCCCGACCCTCGGTGTCGCCGAGTTCGCGGCACTTGTCGAGGCAACCAGGGCGATCGCGGAGGTCCTCGAGGTCGAGACCGTCCTCCAGCTGATCGTCGAGAGCGTCCGAAACCTCGCCCAGGCGGAATACGCGGCCCTCGGAATCGTGGACTCGAGCGGTCGGATCGAGCGGTTCATCACGGTCGGTGTCAGCCCGGACGTGCGCGCGCGGATCGGCGCGCCACCGCGGGGCCACGGACTCCTCGGCCTGATCGTCCGCGAGCGGCGGTCCTACCGGATCCCCGACATCAGCGCCCATCCGGACTCGTTCGGGTTCCCGCCGGATCACCCGCCGATGAAATCGTTCCTGGGCGTGCCCGTGGTCACCCACGGACGCTCGATCGGCAACCTGTACCTGACCAACAAGCGCGACGCGGCCGAGTTCAGCGAATCAGACCAGCTGCTCGTCGAGATGTTCGCCCTGCGTGCTGGCATCGCCATCGAGAACGCCCGCCTCCACGAGCAGGTATCACGCCTGGCCGTGGTCGAGGAGCGGGAGCGGATTGCCCGGGATCTGCACGACGGGATCATCCAGGCGATCTACGGTGTCGCGCTCTCGCTCGAGGATGTGCCGCAGATGATGGCCGACGAGCCTGACGAGGCGAGCGCACGGGTCGACCGGGCGATCGATTCGCTCAACCTGACGATCCGCGAGATCCGCAACTTCATCCTCGGCCTGCGCTCCGAGCTGCTCCATGGCGCCGACCTGCTGGCCGGCCTGGCGACGCTTGCCAACGAATTCGGTGCGACCGGAGCGTCCGAGATCGAGCTCGACCTCGCGATCGACCCGGAGCTCGCGGCGGGCATCCCGACGGCACATCGAGTCCAGCTGCTCCAGATGACCCGCGAGGCGCTCAGCAACGCGGCTCGCCACGCTCGCGCGCAGCGGACGAGGATCGTCATGCAGATGGATGACGGAGCGGTTGTTCTGCGCGTCGAGGACGACGGCGTCGGGTTCGACACGTCCGCCGCCCTGTCGGCCGGACACCTCGGGTTGGCCAACCTGCACGATCGAGCGGCCGCGTTCGGCGGAACTGTCTCGATCGAGAGTACGCTGGGAGAGGGTACGATCCTGAGCATCCGCGTCCCCGTCCAAGCATCGGAGCCTGATTGATGACGCATTCCGAGGTCCCGAGCCCCATGCGGCTCCTGGTCGTCGACGACCACGAGGTCGTGCGCCAGGGTCTCGTGGCGCTGCTCGAGCGGCGCGAAGCCTTCCAGGTGGTCGCCGAGGCCGGCACGGTCGCCGAGTCCATCGAGCAGGCTCGCCGGCACCAGCCGGACATCGTGATCATGGACGTGCGGCTCCCCGACGGCTCCGGGATCGAGGCGTGCCGGGCCATTCGGGCGGAGCTGCCGGCCACGCGAGTCGTGATGCTGACGTCCTATCCGGACGAGGAGGCCGTCCTCAGCGCGATCGTCGCCGGTGCCAGCGGCTATCTGCTCAAGCAGATCCGCGGCCGCGATCTGGTCGCCGCCCTCGAGACGGTGGGTCGCGGCGGGTCGCTCCTGGACCCGGCCGTCACCGAGCGCGTGCTGGAACGGATCCGGCGGATCGCCAGCGGCGCGTCGGAGAGCGACGAGATCTCGCAGCTGACGTCGCAGGAGCGCAAGATCCTGCTGCTCGTCGCCGAGGGCAAGACGAACAAGGAGATCGCGAGCGAGATCTTCCTGTCCGACAAGACGGTGAAGAACTATGTCAGCTCGATCCTGGCGAAGCTCAACCTGGAGCGTCGTGCCCAGGCCGCGGCATTCGTGGCCAAGCACAGGATCGATCGCGGCGGGGTCTGAGCCCCGCACGCGGACTGGGCCTGTCAGCCCGGCAAGGGCGGCCAGTCGACCGCGGTGCCGTGGCGGAGCTGGGCGCCGCCCTCCTTCTTCGCCCGGTAGAGCGCCGCGTCGGCGCTGCCGACCACGGCCTCGGACAGCGATCCGAAATACCGCGCGGTCAGCGGACAGGATGGGTCCGGATCCGGGCCGTCATGTGCCGCCAGGGTGCTGACGCCAAGGCTGCATCGGAGAACCACGTCCCTGGCGACGCCGGTCAGGCGCTGCGCGATCAGCGCGGCGAGGATCCGATCGGCGACCTGGACCGCGCCGTCAGCACTGGTGTTCGGCATGAGGATCGCGAACTCGTCGCCGCCGTACCGCCCAACGACGTCGCTCTCGCGGGTGGCCCCGCGAAGGATCTCACCGACGCGACGCAACGCCTGGTCCCCACCAAGGTGCCCCGCCGTGTCGTTGATCGCCTTCATGTTGTCGATGTCGATCATCAGCAACGAGACAGGTTGCCGGTTGCGGAGCGAGGCCCGCAGCTCCTTGATCACCCAGCGGTCGAAGAAGCGCCGAGCGTGGACGCCGGTCAGCGGGTCCAGGGCCGCCATCTCGTAGAGCTGGATGTTCTGGACGGCCACGGCGGCCTGGTTGGCGAGAACCCGGAGCAGCTCGAGGTCCTGGGGCGCGCTGGTCGCGCGGGCGAGGTAGATGATCCCGATCGTGCTCTCGCGGACGCGCAGGGGCACGATCGTGAAGGTCTCGCCGCTGACCGTGTCACCGCGGCGGACGGCCCCGGCGAACCGCGCCAGCTCCTCGGCGGAGAGGACCTGGTCCGGTCGCGCGCTGCCGGCAAACCGCCCCGAGCCCGCTCGAATCACGAGGTCCGAATCCTCCGCCAGCATCGCCAGGAAACCCTCGGGCTCGGCGGCGGCGCGGGCATCCGCACCCTCCGGGAGGATCACCAGGAAGGCGTCCGTCGTCCCGAGCAGGCCGATCACGTGGTCGAGCACGAGGGGCAGCAGCTCGACCAGCGGCCGGATCCGGTGGAGCTCCGGGGTCGCATCGAGGATGTAGCTGAGGGCCTGCCGGTTCTTGTGGACTTCCTGGAGCGCTGCCGCCTGCTTGAGTGCCGCATCGGCCCACAGGAGCAGCTTGTCCGGGCCATCGCTCTTGTCGTGGTAGCCCTGGATGTCGAGCCGCTTGAGCATCTCGCGCGGCGGTCGCTCGCTGCTGTAGCCGGTCTGCAGCACGACCTGGATCCGCCGATTCGTCTTGCGAAGCTCGGTGACGACTTCTTCGCCGGTCAACCCCGGCATGAAATAGTCGAGCAGGAGGACGTCCGCCGGCTGCGAACCGAGAACGGCGAGCGCGTCGGTGCCGTCGGTGGCGACGAAGACCTGGTGGCCCTCGGATTCGAGGAGGACGCGCGTCGCCTCCAGGTAGTCGGCATCGTCGTCGACCAGCACCAGGACGCGACCGGTCTCCGTCGTCTGGCGATGTTTGCGCGGCACGCTCAGGACGCCGTCGGCAGGGGGAACGTCATCGTGAAGGTCGTGCCTACGCCGACCTCGCTCTCGAGCGCAACGCTACCGCCCAGTTGCCCGGTCACAAGGTCGCGCACGATCGAGAGCCCCAGCCCGGTTCCCTGTCCAAACGGCTTGGTCGTAAACATCGGCTCGAAGACCTTGTCTCGCAGGTCAGCGGGGATTCCCTTGCCCGTATCTTGCACCACAAGCCTCGCCGCGCCGTCGCATTCCGACAGGATGAGGGCGATCGAGCCCCCGACCGGCATGGCGTCGAGCGCGTTCGTGACCAGGTTGGTCACCACCTGCGAGAGGATCCCTGGTGAGCCGAGCAGCTCCATCGGTCGCTCGGGTGGACGGAACTCCAGGCGACAGGCCGCCTGACGGAGGTCGTAGCTGAGGAGCAGGAGCGCTTCTTCGATCACGGGCGCGGGATCGAAGCGGATCCTCTCCTGCGCCGACAGATCGCGGGTCTGCGTCTTGATCCCACGAACGAAACCGGCCGCTCGTTCGGCCGCGCTCCGGGCGAGCTGCAGGGAGGTGCGCATTTCGGTCGCGATCTGGGCGTGGTCCTCGTTGGTCACCTCCGGATCCCCGACGGACGCTCCGTACTCGATGGCGCGCTTCTCGATCTCGACCAAGGCCGTTCGCACCGCCGCGAGGGGCGTGTTCATCTCGTGCGCGATGTTGGCGGTGATCCGGCCGAGGCTCGCCATCTTCTCTGCGCTGAGCAGTCGCCGCTGGTTGTCCTGGAGCGCCTGGTACGTCGCTTCCAGTTCGGCGGCACGGACTTGCAGGTCCGCCAGCAGCCCCGCCCGCTCGGTGCCGGTGGCGACCAGCTCATCGATCAGGAGGGCGACCTTCAGCGCGCCGCTGATCTGTTCGCGGAGCGTCTCGTAGATCAGGCCATCGAATGGGCCGACCTCGAACACGACGTACCCGAGCTCGTCATCCTTGAAGAAGAGTGGTTCCACGAGAAGCGCATGTTGCCGATTCGTGGGCAGGACCCCTGCCGGGACCAGCGCGCGCGGGGCAACGGCCTGTCCCACGGCTCGCGGTGCGCGGACACGGCCTCGTTCGTAGCTGAAGACAAGTCGGCGCCGCCTGGTTTGGCGATCCGTGGCCTCCGACACGGCGGCGCCGGAGGGTTCGTAGAGCACGATGTGGGCGCTGGGGATGTCGATCCTGGGGAGGCACGCCTTGAGTACGTCCGCCAGCGACGCGAGATCCAGCGACGCACTGATCTCCTCGGCGGCCTCGGCCAGGATCCGCCCGCGACGCTCGCCCGCCAGGCGACGTTGCGCCTGCGTGTGCTCAACGGCATCGGCCACGAGGACCCGGGCCTCCTGCAACAGGTCCTCCGCGCGTGAGCGCATCGAGGCGTCGGTTGCCAGGCAGGGGATGAGCTCGCGCCGCAGGCCGGACAGGGCCGGCTGCCAGGCGTTGCCGGTGCCACCCGCCGCCATGGAGCGCTCGAGCAGCCGGTTGACCTGGTCGGCGAAGCTCCCGGGAGATTCGCCCTGTAGCTCGGCGATGAGCGCGTCGAGGGTCGAGTCGCTCCAGTCGTCCCTGACCCCTGCGAACAACCCTGCCACCGGCTCGCGCAGCGCCTCGATGATTCGTGTCCGGCGATTGCGCAACGCGTCCTCGACCCCGGGTGACGTCCCGGGTCGTGCCAGGGGTGGCGGAAGATGGCTGGTCATGTTGGCCCGTCGGACGTCGGAATGGCAGCCGCAGCTCTGGCGAAGGACCAGCTCGGTCGGCAGCGTCAGCACGTCGTCGACGGGTTCGCCGCGCCACAGCCGCAGGAGCACGTCGACGCTCAGCCTTCCCTGCGCCCCGAGCGGCTGACGGACGGTCGTGAGCGGCGGTGCGGAATACCGGGCCTCGCGAATGTCGTCGAACCCGATGATCGCGACGTCCCGCGGCACCCGCCTGCCGCGCGCCCGAAGTGCATCGACGACCCCGAGCGACATCTGGTCGTTGGCGACGACGATGGCGTCGAACTCGACCGCCCGCTCGTCGACCAGAACACGGATGGCCTCCACGCCGCTCTCGTACTGGAAGTCGCCGACCGCGACGAAGGACTCTGGTGGCCGAAGGCTGTAGGTCGCCAGCATCTCGCCATAGGTGCGCAGGCGGGCCTGCGCCTCGACGTTGTTGGCCGGACCGCCGAGGAAGGCGATTCGCCGGTACTGGTGGTGCTCGACGAGATGCCGGATTCCGTCGCGCAGGGCGTGCTCGCCGTCGATCAGGATGCTGGTCATGCCGGGCATCGTCGCCGCGATGCTGACCATGGGGATCGGGCGGAAGCGATCGCAGAACGCCGCCAACTCGGCAGGACCGCCGTGGTTGCCCAGCGTACCGCCCATGACGACGAGACCGTCGATCATCTCGGAGGCGGCGAGGTCGTAGACCGCGTTGCGCTGCCGACCATGCCGATTGGGTGAGCCGAGGACGCCCCCGAGAAACGAGACCACGTTCATGCCCTGCTCGCGCGCGGCGTCCATCACCCCACCGACGACGGCGCTCTGGTACTCGCTTTCGAGCCAGTCCACGAGCACGCCGACCGTTCGCGGACGCTCGACCGCGCGCGCTCCGGGCAGTGTCGAAGGCACGGGTCAGCCGGCTCCCGGATCGGTCTCGCCGAGGGTGTGCCCCACCGTTGCACACGCGTGGTTCCGGAGATGACGCTCGATCGTTGGCATGCGCAGATTGATCGGTCCATAGGTGGCCCGCGAGCACGCGTGGCCGTGATCGCGAGCGTGGACGTGGCGGACCTCGGCCACCATCACCCCGAAGTACCGGTTCCCGGTCTACGTGGCCCGGGCCAGGCAGGCCCTCAGCGGTAGCCGGTTCGGAAGGTGAAGACGAACGGGCGGCCCAGGGGCGTCCGGCCGCTGGCCGTCAGCACGCGCCAGACGGTGATGCGATAGCTGTGATTGGCGGCCAGCCGGGATACGGGCGTGATGGTGGCCGTTCGCGTCGCGGCGCTATAGCTCACCCGGATCGTGACCCATCGCCCCCGCGACAGGTCCTTCATCGTGATCGTGCGGGTCGAGACACCGGTCATCGGGACAGAGAAGGTAGCCTGCGGCCGGGTCGACCGGACGACCGAGCGCGTGCCGTTGCGAGGCGATGAAGCGGTCACCACCGGCACGATCAGTTCAGGGGTCGGGACGGGCTGGACGGCCTGGGCCGGGGTCGGAGTGGGCAGCGGCGTCGGCGTCGCGTTTGGATCCGGTGTCGGCGTGGGTGCGTCGCCAACCAGCGGAGTTGGGGATGGGGACGCGGTCGGTGATGGCGTCGCGGCGGGGTCTCCGGCAACCAGGTCGAGCGCGGCCTTGACCTGGAGCAAGCCGTACCCGGAGTCCGGGTTGTGGCCGCCACCCGCCATCGGCCAGGCGCTCTGGGTGAGGCTGGCCCGCACCTCGTCCGGGGTCAGTGTCGGCCGCACGGAGCGGAGCAGGGCAACCGCACCGGTGACATGCGGCACGGCCATTGACGTGCCCGAGCCGTAGCCGTAGCCGCCGCCGGGCAGCGTCGACGCGATGCGCTCACCTGGCGCGACCAACGTGAGGCCGTAGGTCCGGGTCGAGAAGGAGCTGACGGTCGTCCCGTCATTCGTGGTTGAGCCGACGCAGATGACGTGGTTGAAGTTGCACGGATATTCGTCCAACGTGATGCCGTCGTTGCCAGACGCCGCAACCACGATCGCGCCGGCGGCGTGCGCCGCATTGAACGTCGACTGGAGGTAGGTGACCGCGGCGGGCTCGAGCGTTCCACCAAGGCTCAGCGTGATGATCCTGGCCCCGCGTCCGATCGCCCAGTTCATGCCGTCAACCATCCCGCCAAAGTTGCCCACGCCATCCGCGCCGAGCACCTTGATCGGCATGATCGAGACGTTTGGCGCGATCCCGGCGATGCCCGTGCCGTTGTTGGCGGCCGCCGCGATCGTCCCGGACACGTGCGTCCCGTGCCCCGCGTCGTCGGCGGTCGAGGCGAAGTTGCCCGGGCTGTCGGCGACGCCGGTCAAGGCGTTGTAGCCCGGGACGAGCCGGCCGGCGAACTCCGGGTTGGAGGCGTCGATGCCCGTATCGAGGACCGCCACGATCGTGCTCTGGGTCCCCGTCGTCCTGGTCCAGGCCGCGGCGACACCGATCGGCACGAGGTCGGTCTGGATCCCGAAATAGGGGTCGTTCGGGACCCCATCCGTGGGCCACCCGAACGCTCGGATCGGAGCGTCGAGGCCGGTCGGCTGCGGGGCAGCCCAGGTGCCGGCGGTGCCCGGGACCGCGAGCAGGATGGCGAGGATCAGCGCGCCGACCGCGCGGAGTCCTCGTGACGGGGTTCGGGGCAGGGACGGACCGAACGAAGGGGCCGGCTCGGAGCGAGAGGGTGCGTGGGTCACGGTGGAACCGGTCCTCGGTGGGGAAGGCATGGCGACTCGCTGGTCAGATCCATGGTCGCGATCGCGCAGGTTTGCGCAATGCTCCATTGGTCACGTCCGGGCCGGACTTGGGTTCGCCGGTCGCGCATCAGGGGCATCATCCGTTGGCGGTCAAGCGCCGCCCGGCGTTCGGGCCGACCAGGTCGTGTGCGAGGCCCTCGCCCCGCAGTGACCGCCCGGCGCCGTCAGGCCCTGGCCGTCGAGACTGATTGGCGTAGTGCCGTGATCACCGTGACGGGCACCAGGATCGATCCCTTGAGCCGGGTCGGCACGTCCTGGCCGAGCCACCGCGAGATGCCCGGCGGCAGGGTCGACAGGAGCACCTCGTCAACGTCGCGACCGCGAAGCGCGTCCTCGGTCGCCTCGACGGGGTCGCGATGGCCGATCTCGCCCGAGACGGTGGCTCCCGACGACCGGAATCGCTCGAGGGCGTCCGCCAGTCGCGCCTGTGCCGCCGCCCTGGCTTCGTCCTCGTCCCAGGTCAGACCGCGCTGGACTGGCGTCGCCGGCACCACGATGTGGAACGTGGCCGGGCCGGTCGCCATCCGCTCGCGGACAGCCTCCGCCAGTTCGGGGCTGTCGAGTGTCTGGTTGCCGACGACCAGATAGGAACGCATGGGGACACCTCCTTGGCAGATGCGGTCCTGCTACGAACGGTACGCTCGGGTGGCATCCCCGGATCCGCCCTCGTGGTCTCGAGCACGGACTCAGTACAACCAGGGAACGAACCGGCGCGTCCTGGCCCGGTAGTCGTCGTACGCCTCGAACCGGTCGGCGAGCCATAGCTCTTCGCGTCCCGACTTGAGCCTGAGGAAGGCGGAGAGCGCGATTGCGCCCAGGAGCGCCGGGGGCGAGGCGGTGCCGAGTCCCCAGCCGATTGCGCCAAGGATCAGGCCGCCGTACAGCGGATGGCGCACGAGGCTATAGGCACCGGTGTCGACCAATCGACCGCCATCGACGGGTTTTGGAAACGGGGTCAGGTTGTCACGGAGGTCGAGGAGGCCACGGAGCGCCAGCAGGCCGCCGAGGACGATCAGGACCAGGCCGATCCCGGCACCGAGGACGCGCCCGGGGCCTGACCAGGCTGGGCCGAGGCCGCCCGCGATGCCGACAGCAGCCGCCAATGCAACCTGGATGACGAACCAGCCCTCGCCGCGGCGTCCGAGATGGGGAAGGTGGGATCGTGTCATGGCGCGATCCGCCAAGGCTAGCGGAACTGTCGCCGTCGAACGCCGCGTTCTGGCATTCTCATCGAGGCGCCCCGCCGAGGCAGCCGATCGATCAGAGGACCCCAATGTTGTCACTGCGCGCGACGAGCCAGGACCACCACGCGAAGCTGCTCCCGCACGTCGACCGGCTGCTCGACCTCGCCGAGATGATCGGTCGCGTGGACTGCTCGAAGATCCACGACGTCTTCCGGGCCGAGTACGAGTTCATCGTCGGTCAGCTCGTGCCGCACATGGAGGCGATCGAGGGCACGCTCTACACGCAGCTCGAGCGGCTGATGGGGGGGCGCCATTCGATGGCGCCGATGCGCGAGGAGCACGCCGTCATGCGCCAGCTCATCGATGAGCTGGGGCGGTACCGGGCGCACGCGGAGGGGTGCTCCTGGGACACGGTCGAGGGGCTCGCGCTCCGGCGCGCACTCTATCGGCTGCATGCGCTGATGAAGATCCACCTGGCCGAAGAGGAGCTCTACCTCGACGTCCTGGACCGGAACCTTTCGGACGAGGAGAAGGACACGCTCGCACGCGGGATCGACCACGCCATGGCCGAGCCGCTCTAACGGTTCCGGTCAGGAACCTCGGCGCGAACTGATCGACTCGAGGTAGCGGGCGTCGAACTCGCCGATCAAGCGGGCGCGCTCCTTGATCACCGCCGCCCACTCGTCGAGCGCGTCGTATCCGGCTGCGGTGAGCTCGTAATCGCGGCGTGCCGGGCCCGAACCCGCGGTGGACCACGCGGAGCGGACCTGGCCGGCCTCCTCGAGATCGCGCAGGGTCCGATAGACCTGGCCGACGTCGACGGTTCCGTTCGTGATGCCCAGCGCGGCGAGCTCGCCGACGATGGCGTAGCCGTGGGCCGCACCACCCGCGAGGAGGACCATCACGAACGGTTCCATCCATCGGTGATGACCCCCGATCGGGGCCCAACCCCGGTGGACGGGGATCCCGGTCGCGTCATGATCGGATGCGATCCCCAGCGCGCGATCCGGGCCGGTGGGGGCACGCTCGCCCGCATCCGTCGCCGTCGTGATGGGCTCCGCGGCCGGCGTCTCCGTCTCCGCCTGGGGAACGCTGCGTTGCGGTCGGCTCCGGGCACTCATCGGTCCCCGGAGCATAGGCGCTCGGCGCCAGGCCGTGGCGCCGAGCCGTCGGGAGGTCAGGCCCTTGGTCAGGCCGTGTGGAAACCCGGGTGATCGAGGCCCGCCGCCAGCACCTCCGCTACGTCGTCCGAGACGCCGTGTTCGACGATCCGAAGATACGCCTCTTCTTCGGCAAGGTGGATCTTCAGCAGCGCGTAGAGCTGGAACAGGACCCGCCGGATGGCGAGCCGCGCGCCGATCGAGACCCGCGGGCCATCGATCTCCCCGGCAAGCCGCGCGAAGTCGGCGGCCAACCGGCGAACCTCGGCGTGCTCTCGCCGCATCGGTGCCATGGAGTGCCGGTTCTGGAGCATGCGCTCGAGTTCCGGGTAGAGCGTTCGTTCCGCGGCATCGACGTGCGGGATGAGGGTTGCCGTCAGGAACGTGCCCATCTCATCCGCGCGTCGCTTGACCTCCGCACCGTCGGCTTCGAGGATGACGTCGCCGACCTCGGGCATCAGGTTGACGTGCTGGAGGAGCACCTCGTGGTGCTCGTGGGCCACTTGCGGCAGCGTCTGGATCATGTTTGGCCTCCTCGGCGGTTGCGCCGGCTCCGGTGCGATTGACGATGTCCCGACATGGCCGGGATCGGACTGCGGGGAATGTCCACTTATGCGTCACCCTCCTTGGGCGCCTGCGCCTGCGCCAGCGCGACGAAGAACAGGGCAACGGGGCGATAGATGGCGTGCGAGAGCTTCATGAACGGCGCCAGGAGCACCAGCTCCATCGCCACCGCGACGTGGAGCAGGAAGACCCAATAGCCCCACGCCGGGGGACTCGGCAGGTAGAGCGCGAGCTCGAGGGCGAAGCCGGTCACGCCGGTCACCCAGAGCAGGCCAAGGAGCATCCAGTCGGCGGTTGTGGACCGCTTCACGGAGCGGTTCGCTGCCCGGTAACGATCGATGATCATGATGGTGACGCCGTAGACGAGCATCAGACCGGCCACGGTTCCCAGCAATCGCACCGGGTACCAGATCGGTACCGGCGCCCCCGTCTCCTTGATCCCCAGCAGCGCCAGCCCGTAGTCGAGCAACGTCGCCGCGAGAAGGCCCAGGAAGCCCCACATGGTCAGGGCGTGGATGAGCCAGCGCCGTCGCGGCAGGGCGACCGGGACCTCGTTCGCCGCGCATTCCTGGCGGAACCGGACCTGGCCGAGCGAATCGCGACCGATCGCTTCCCAGGCAGCGTGAGCGGACCGGGACAACGCTGCCCGGCCACCGAACACGGTTGACCAGCCGACACCCTCGCGGCGCGCGATCCGCCGGGCCATTCCCCCGACCCCCGAGATTCCGGCCAGGAAGACGATGATCATGACGACGATCCCGGTGTCGTGGATGAGGCTCTCCGGGATGAACTCGAAGATGGCCAGCGACTCCCCGCTCTGCGGACCGTGGGCCGAGTACATGAACAGGGCGAAGAAGAGAGCGACGACCACCGAGAGAACGGCCGCCGCGACCGGTCGCGTGTACATCGTCCGTGCGATCTGCGTCTTGTCGTAGCTGGCGATCGCGTAGCGCCGGGCGGCGGCCATGAACTCGCTGGGATCGGCCTGGGTCGGGCAGGTCTCGGCGCATTCGGCGCACTGGTAGCAGCTCCACAGCTCCTTGCTCGCCAGCAGGGCGTCCTTCATCCCGACCTGGGCGTACCGGATCATCCGGCGTGGGAAGGTCGAATCCGTCTGCGACAGCGGGCAACTGGCCGTGCACGTGCCGCAGCTGAAACAGGCGCTGATATCCGTGGCACCGTATCGCTGGAGCTCCGGGTAGAGCCCAAGGTCGACCGGCGTCGACCCAAGATCGACGGATGTGGCCAGTCCGGTCATCAGGCCACCCGCCCGGTCGGCCCGTACTGGAAGTAGCCGTCGACGGTGGCGCCCTTGATCTCGGCGAGCCAGCCGTAGCGGCGCATGCCCATGATCCAGAGCACGACCTCGTGGGTGGGCGCCCCGATCGACGCGGCGATCTCGGGCACGGTCAGCGGGCCGTCATGGAGGGCCGCGAGGATCCTGGCACGCATGACCGGCTCCTCCCGGACGATCTCGCGAACGTCGCGGTTGGTGGTGCTCATCAGGCGGGTACCTCCACGAGGCACTCGATCATGGCGCTGACCTGGGCGTCCGTGTAACCGAGCAGGTCGATGGCGTTCTCGGGGCAGATCGGGACGCACCCACCGCAGCCCTTGCAGCCGGTCGGACTGATCACGGCCACGTGCCGGTCGGCCCCCTCGCCCATCGAGATGGCGTCGTACGGGCAGGCCGTGAGGCAATCGCCGCAGGCCGTGCACGCGTCGGGATCGACGATTCCGACCAGCGGATCCAGCTCCGTGTAACCCTTCTTGAGGATCGCCGCGCTCTGGGTGACCGCGGCGAGGCCGGATGCCACGCTCTCGGCCGATGTCTTCGGCCCCTGGCACGTGCCCGCGATCAGGACGCCATCCACGACCGTCTCGACGGGTCGGAGCTTGGGGTGGATCTCGTTGAAGAACCCGTCACTCCCGGCCGGGAGCTTGAGCACGCCGGTCAGCTCCTCGTTGGCCCGCGGCACCATGCCCGTGACGAGCACGACGAGGTCGACCGGGATCGCGAGCTCCTGGTTGTCCGTCAACAGATCGGTGACGGTCACCGTCAGGCGGCCGTCGCCGCCGCGAGCCACCGCCGGCGGCGCCTCCTGCGCGAATTTGATGAAGACCGAGCCCGCCTTGCGCGATTCCGTGTAGAGGGGCTCGAACTTGCCGTAGGTGCGCATGTCCCGGTAGAGGTGGAACTGGCGGATCGCGGGGTCCAGGCCGGCCACCTGAACCGACGTCTGGACAGTCGCGGCGCAACAGAACCGCGAGCAATACTCGTTGGCATTCGGCGTGTCGGCCGACTGCCGGCTACCGACGCAGTAGACGTAGGCGATGCTCCGGACCGGCCGCCCATGCCAGGCCAGCGGCCCCGTCGCGGCGTCCACAAGCTTCTTGAATTCCGGGAGGGTGACGACCCCGTCGATGCCGCGTCCGAGTTCACCGGTCTCCGGCTCGTACGCGTCGAACCCGGTTGCGACGACGATCGATCCGACCGCGATGTCGATCGACGCCGAGCCAGGGTCGCCGATCCGGACGCTCACGTGGTAGTTGCCAAAGCTCCCCGACTTGCCGACCACCTCGGCACCGGTCAGGACCGTGATCGCGGGCCGGTTGCGGACCTCGGCGATGAGCGTCTCGACGAGCTCCCGACCGTTCCGGCCGTGCGGGTACATCACCCCCAGGTCGCGGACCCAGCCGCCAAGCCTGAGCTCGCGCTCGACGAGGGTCACACCCAGGCCGATATCCGCGAGTCCGATGGCCGCGCGAAGGCCGGCGATGCCCCCGCCGATGACGAGGGTGCGCGGGAGCGTCTCGACAACCATCGGCTCGAGCGGCGTCGTGAGCCGGGTCCGCGATATCCCCGCCCGGACGAGGGCGATCGCCTTCTCGGTCGCCGCGGCCCCGTCGTCAGTGTGGACCCACGAGCACTGCTCGCGGATGTTGACCTGGGTGTACTCGTAGGGGTTGAGCCCCCCGCGTGCGGCCACGCCCCGGAACGTGTAGGTATGCAGCTTCGGCGAGCAGGACGCGACGACCAGGCCATCGAGCTTCTGCGTCTCGATGTCGGCCACCATCTCCTGCTGGGTCGCGTCCGAGCAGGCGAACATCGCGGTCTTCGAGACGACCACGTCGCCGGCGTCCTCGATGTTCGCGATCACCTGGTCGACATCGACGTAGTCGGAGATGTTCCCGCCGCAGTGGCAGACGTAGACCCCGATGCGCCGCGGCTCGGTCATGCCGGCACCGTCGCAAGCTCGGCATCTGCCCTCGCTCGCTCGAGGTGGGCGGCGACCTGGGCGACGGCCGCGCCCGCGTGGATGATCGAGTCGGCGATGTCCTTGGCGCCCGACGCGGCGCCGGCCACGAACACTCCCGGGATGCTCGTTTGGCCCGGGTTGAGATCCTCCTCCGGCTCAGCCACGTAGTTCCACTCGTCGAGCGAGAGTTCGCCGACCTCGAACAGCTGTTCCGCGTCACGGTTCGGCTGGACGCCGACCGCGAGCACGACCAGGTCGTACTCCGCGTCGACGAGGCCGCCGCCGTGCTCGATGTCCTCGTAGCGCAGGACGAGGTCGCCGTCCGGCTTCTCGGTGATGTCCGCGACCCGGCCCTTGACGTAGGTCGCGCCCATCGCCTTGGCCTGCTCGTAGAACTCGTCATAGCGCTTGCCGGGCGCCCGGATGTCCATGTAGTGGACCGTCACGTCCGCGAGTGGGAGGGCGCCCATCAGGAGCTGGTTCTGCTTGATCGAGTACATGCAGCAGAACCGCGAGCACAACGGGTTGCCGACCGTTTCATCGCGGGAGCCGGTGCACAACACGTAGCCGATCCGCTCGGGGACCTTGCCGTCGCCCGGTCGGAGGATCGTGTTGAACGGCCGGGTGGGCGCGAGCAACCGGTCCA
Organism: Chloroflexota bacterium; assembly: GCA_040882425.1. Taxonomy (GTDB): domain Bacteria; phylum Chloroflexota; class Limnocylindria; order Limnocylindrales; family CSP1-4; genus SPCO01. Next base: position 40,664 of record JBBEBJ010000014.1, read on the forward strand.
TCTGCATGCCGGTGATGACGTTCCTGTACCTCCCGAAGCCGTACTGCGGCTTGAGGTCCGCCGGGAAGAGCTTGAACCCCGTCGAGACGACGACGGCCCCGACTTCGACCTCCCGCTGCTGATCGCGGGCGTGCAGGTCGATGCAGCCGTCGACCGGGCAGGCCGCCACGCACTCGTTGCACCCGGAGCAGACGGCGCAGTCGATGCACCGGCCAGCCGCCTCGCGCGCGTCGGCCTCGGTCATGGGCGCCTCGACCTCCGAGAAGTCGCGCGGTGCCGCGACGAGCGTCGTCCCGTCCGCGACGGGCGCCCGGAACGTGTATGCCTTCTGCCGGGCGAGGACCTGGGCCTTGTCGACGACCGGCAGGCGGTCGTCGAACCCGTCGAAGGTCCCCCCGGTCAGCCAGCGGTCGATCATGTGCGCGGCACGGCGCCCTTCACCCACGGCCCGGGTGATGTCGGTCGGCCCGTTGACCACATCACCGGCGGCGAAGATGTAGGGAACGCCGGTCTGGAGCGACGTCGGATCGACCCGCGGTGAGCCGGCGAGGCTCGTCACCACCTGGCCGGCGAAGGCACCCGGATCGGGCGACATTCCGATCGCGCCGATGATGATCTCGCAGGGCAGGACGAGCTCGCTGCCGGCGATCGGCTCGGGACGACGACGGCCCGACGCATCCGGCGCACCGAGCGTCATCCGCGTAAGGACCAGCCCGCTGACCGCGCCGTTTTCGTCGCCGACGACCTCCGCCGGGGCGACCTGGAAGCTGAAGGTCACGCCCTCGCGCTCCGCATCGTCCGCCTCGACGTGATGCGCCGGCATCTCCTCGCGTCCACGCCGGTACGCCACCGTGACCGACGCGGCTCCGAGACGGCGCGCCGTCCGGGCGGCGTCCATCGCCACGTTGCCGCCGCCCACGACCACGACCCGCCGGCCCGACAGGTCCAGCGGCTCGCCGAGCTTGACCTTGCGCAGGAATTCGGTTCCACCGAGCACGCCGAGGCGATCCTCGCCCGGGACGCCGAGGCTCGTCGAGCGGTGTGTACCGGTCGCGATCAGGACGGCATCGAAGCCTTCGGCCTTCAGCGCACCCAGGTCCCTGACCCGGCTGTTGGTGGCGATCTCCACGCCGAGGGCGCGGACGTTGTCGATGTCGCGCTCCACCACGGATTCCGGCAGCCGGTAGGACGGGATCGCCAGCCGCAGAAAGCCACCGGGGACCGGCGCGGCCTCGAACATCTTGACCGCGTAGCCCTTGCGGGCGAGCTGCCAGGCGGCGGTGAGGCCGGCGGGCCCGGAGCCGACGATCGCGATGCGGCGGCCGTTTGGCGGGTCGGCCGTGATTCCGTGATCATGGGCGCCGGCGTCGTGGACGTCCGCCACGAACCGCTTCAGGCGGCGGATCGGGAGGGTCCCCTCGAGCGACCCGCGCGTGCAGTCGACCTCGCACGGTGCGTAGCATGCCCGCCCGAGCGTCCCGACCAGCGGCGTCGCCTCGAGCACCAGGCGGTAGGCCGTTTCGTATTCGCCGCTGCGGATCAGCGACACGTACCCGTGCGCCTGGATGCCCGCCGGGCACGCGTAGGAGCATGGGGAGCTGCCGGCCCGGTCGATGACCGCCTTCTTGGGCACGGCCTGGGGGAACGCGATGTAGGCGGCGCGACGGGCGATGAGGTCGGCGTTGAACTGGTCCGGCACCGCGACCGTGCAGGCGGTCTCGCACAACGCGCAGCCGGTGCACGTGTCGCCGTCGACGAACTTGGCCTTCTGCGTGACCGACGCGTGGAACCGGCCGTCCGCCGTGCGCCGGATCCCGTCGACCTCGCTGAAGGTCATCGTGGTGATGTTCGGGTGGTGGATCGTCGCCGCCATCTTCGGCGTCGAGATGCAGCTCGCGCAGTCGAGCGTCGGGAAGACCTTGCTGAGCAGGATCATCTTCCCGCCCACGCTCGCCTCCTTCTCGACAAGCAGGACCTTGTAGCCGATGTCGCCGAGCTTGAGCGCCGATTCCATCCCGCCGATGCCGCTGCCGACGACGAGCACGTCGTACTGCTGGGCGGTCACGTCGTCACCGGCTCGAGATCGGCCAGGGCGCTCGAGAACTGCTGGACGTGTCGAGTGAACGGTTCCGAGCACACGGAACAGATGGCCGCCAGCCGCAGGCGCTGCGCGTCCAACCCCCGCTCCCGCATCCGGGCCTGGGCGTCGGCGACGATCTTCGAGGATCGTTCGGCGCAGTCGGGCAGGTAGGCGCACTCATCGCCGTCCGAGGCGACGAAGACCCCGTCGAACCCTCGCTCGAGCGCGAGGAGGATCCAGGACGGCCGGATCCCGCTCGTGCACGGCAGACTGATCACCCGGACGCCCGGCGAATAGTGCATGTGCGCGCTACCCGCAAGATCGACACCCGGGTCCGAGATGTTGTGCGTCGAGAAGACGAGGATCTGCGGGACGACGGTCCGTCCGCCGACAGGCGGCTCGGTCGCAACGACTACGGTCATGCGCGATGGCTCCGTGTTACTGGCCCGTGCCGGCGCTACTTGCCGCGGCGAACCAGGACCCGGTCATAGCCGTCCACGGTCACGGAGCCGAGGAAGTCGTGCCCGATCTTCGCGGACCAGGCGCCGATGTCGGACTTCGTGACCGGATCGGTCGACCAGATCTCGATGATCGACCCGACCGGCACCGAGCCCATCCCCTTCTTTGCCTCGAGCAGCGGGCCCGGGCAGGCGGCGCCGCGGGCGTCGATCACCTTGTCAGCCGTGATCGCGTCGAGCTCGGCGCATGTCGTGGTCATGAGGGTCTCCTTCGTACGTCCTAGATGAAGAGGATCTGACCGCCCTCGGCGGCCATCAGGAACGAGGCGATGCCGCACGGCCCGTCAACGAGCCCATCGAGCCGATCGGCCTTGAACCCGAGCGTCTCGAGCGATCCCGAGCAGGCCTGGATGGTTACGTCGCCGAGCTCCTTCGCCATGCGAAACGTCTCGAGCCAGGGGATCTCCGCCGCGCCCGCCACAGGACGGCTCGAACCGGGCGTCATGGCGTCATATGCGAGTCCATGATCCGTTTCGATCCGGTCGGCTCGAAAGGCGTCCAGCGCCCAGTACTGGAGCAGGACGTTGACCGGCCGACCCATCGCGGCCGCACCGGCAACGATCGTCGCTGCCGCGTGGAGCTTGTCCGTGGTCCCGGAGAACAGGACCAACGAGATGCCGTCGGTCATGGCTGGCCTCCTGCCGTTGCCGCTGGCGCGATCTCGCCGGTGTGGTGCACTCGCCGGCGCGCGTCGTCGATGGTTGCTGCGACGGCGAGATCCCCGAGTGCGGACAGGCGACGCACGAGGACATCGCGCATGAGATCGCAGGCGAGGAGGATCTCGGGGTCGGTCAACTCATATCGCACCGTTCGCCCGTCGCGGGTGGCCGCGACCAGCCCGACGCTCCGGAGTGCCGCCAGGTGCTGGGAGACGGTCGCCTGGGGAAGCTGCAGGTCGCGCGCCAGGTCATGGACTTCCACGCTGCCGGTCCCCAGCAGGTGGACGATCCGGAGCCGATGGACGCTCGCAAGGGCACGCAGCAGGGACGCCTGGATCACCTCGATGTCATGAGCGGCATTGAGCACCATTGCTCCTCCGGGCCAGGCAGGCCACATATGTGCATGCCTATATCTGTCATGTGTTGATATATGCCAAATACATCTACAGGTCATGGGCCGGAGGTCACGACGTCGGGGGCCATCCGACCGGACCCGCCGGTTGTCGACTGGTTCCACTTGCCCGGGTCCGCTTGCCTGGGTCGCGTGCCTGGGTCGTTGGGCCCATGGCCGTTGCTGCCGGGCGGGGGTATCCTCTCCCCGCGAGGTCAGCAGGCTGGACGGGGAGCGGCTCCGTCGGTCCGACTTCCAACCGCCATCATCCGTAGAGTCATTGCCAAGGCTCGGGGGAGGTCCCGTTCATGTCGCTGTCACAGCGAGTCGAAAGAGCCAAGAAGCAAGCCGGGGGTCAGGAGCTCCCTGATCCTGCACGCGCCCTCGTCCCGGCGCCGCCCGAGGCGCCTCGGGCTCCGGGTCGCCAGCAGATGCTCCGCGGCGTGACCCTTCGTCTGCAGGACGAGGTTGTCAACGCCTTCGATTCGAAGCTGGACGTCAAGAACTCGGCCGACGTCCGCGCCAGGATCGAGAAGATGGTCGACCGGATCATCGGCCAGTACGAATTCGCCGTGACCCACGACGAGCGCATGGGCCTGATCGACGAGATGATCCACGAGGTCACCGGGCTCGGGCCGCTCGAGCCGCTTCTCGCCGATGATTCCATCACCGAGGTCATGGTCAACGGCCCGAACAACATCTACATCGAACGGAGCGGGAAGATCCAGCGTGTCGACGTCTCGTTCCACAACGACGAGCACGTCAGGCGGATCATCGACCGGATCATCACCCCTATCGGACGCCGCATCGACGAATCGAGTCCCCGGGTCGATGCCCGACTTCCCGATGGCTCGCGGGTGAACGCGATCATCGCGCCGCTCTCGCTCGTGGGCCCGGTGATCACGATCCGCAAGTTCTCGGCCAAGCCGTTCGTGGTGGACGACCTCATCCGCTTCGGCACGGCAACGGCCGAAATGTTCGAGTTCCTGAGGGTCTGCGTGGAGGCGAAGCTCAACCTGTTCGTGTCGGGTGGCACGGGCTCCGGCAAGACAACCACGCTCAACGTCCTGTCCTCGTTCATCCCGAATGACGAGCGGATCGTCACGATCGAGGACGCCGCCGAGCTCCAGCTGTACCAGGAACACCTCGTGACGCTCGAATCGCGCCCACCGAACCTCGAGGGTGAGGGCGAGATCACGATGCGCCACCTGCTGCGCAACGCGCTGCACATGCGCCCGGACCGGATCATCGTCGGGGAGTGCCGGGCGGGCGAGGCACTGGACATGATCCAGGCCATGACGACCGGACAGGCCGGGTCGCTCTCGACCGGGCACGCCAACAGCCCGCGAGACATGCTCCGACGGCTCGAGACGATGGTCCTGATGACCGGCTACGACCTGCCGCTGCGGGCGATCCGCGAGCAGGTCGCCTCGGCCGTCGACCTGATCGTCCACACGGCGCGGCTCAAGGACGGCACGCGCAAGGTCATCAACATCACCGAGGTCTACGGGTTCGAGGACGACGAGATTTTGACGCAGGACATCTTTGCCTTCGAGCAGACCGGCTACCACGACGGCAAGATCGAGGGCGAGCTCAAGCCGACCGGGATCCGACCGACCTTCATGCGGCGGTTCCAGGCCAGCGGCATCCAGCTGCCACCCGGCGACTTCGGGATCCCGCCCGAGGACCCGGCGAAGCCCACGCATCCGGGCAAGGACCGGGGACGCTGGGCGGCCGCGGACACCCTGCCGCCGGACCCGGCCACGCTGTCGTCGATCGGTCTCGGCCGGGCGGTCACGGCCGGGGGCATGGTCTATGTCTCGTCGATTGGCCCGATCGACCCGGAGACGGGGCGCGTCATCGACGGCGCGATCAAGGAGCAGGCACGGCAGTGCCTGCAGAACCTGAAGGGCCGGCTCGAGGCGGCAGGGAGCTCCCTGGACAAGGTGGTGTGGGCCAACTGGTCACTGAAGGACCCAACCGAGTTCGACACCTTCAACGAGGAGTGGGTGCGCTGGTTCCCGGGTGACGCGCCGATCGGTCAGGGCACCCTCATGCCACCCCTCCAGCGTCGCGCCGGGTTCCGGATCTCCATCGGCGTGATCGCGGAGGCGTAGCCGCCTTCAGAAGCATCGGATAAGCCGTGGGTGAGCGGCCGTGGCGACCATGAGGCGATGGGAAACGCACGTCGAGCACGGCCACGCAAGTCCACCGTC
>JBBEBJ010000015.1:0-8305 GCA_040882425.1 Chloroflexota bacterium
CGACCCGGAGCAACGAGCCGCTACGGTCAGTACGCTTGACCCATGAACGCCATGTCCGTTTCGGGTCGGCCGCTCAAGGTCGGCATCCAGCTTCCCGAAGTCGAGCGCGAGGTTCGATGGCCCGAGTTGCTCGACATGATCCGGGCGATCGAGGATCTTGGCTTCGACTCGATCTGGCTCGGCGAACACCTGCTCTATCGCTTCCCCGATCGCGAGCCGCGCGGCCCGTGGGAGGCCTGGACGCTGATGGGCGCGATCGCGGCTGCCACCTCGCGCGTGGAGTTTGGTCCGCTGGTCGCCTGCACCAGCTTCCACAACCCCGCGCTCCTGGCCAAGCAGGCCGCGACCATCGACGAGGTCAGCGGCGGTCGGTTGATCCTCGGCCTGGGAGCGGGCTGGAACGAGACGGAGTTCAGGGCCTACGGCTTCCCGTACGACCACCGGATCGATCGATTCGAGGAAGCCTTCACGATCATCAGAACGCTCCTGCGGGAGGGGGCCATCGACTTCGACGGCCGCTGGTACCAGGTCCGCGACTGCGAGCTCCTGCCCCGCGGCCCGCGTCCGGCCGGGCCGCCGCTGATGATCGGCTCGAACGGGCCCCGGATGCTGCGCGCCACCGTCCCGTACGTCGACTCGTGGAACACCTGGTTCGCGGACACCGGCAATCGACCGGACGGCGTGCCCGCGCTCCGGGAGCGGGTGGATGCGGCCTGCCGTGACGTCGGACGCGATCCCGTCGAGCTCGAACGAACGGCGGCCGTCCTCGTCGAGCTGCCGGGTGGTGCCGGCCGGCTGCAGGGTGCCTACTCGGAGGAGACGCCCGAGCCGATGCGGGGCAGCTCCGCCGAGATGGCAGAGATGCTGCGCGGGTATGGGACCGAAGGCATCGGCCACGTCCAGCTCGTGCTCGACCCGATCACGCTCGGCTCCATCGAGGCGCTCGAACCGGTGCTCAGGGACCTCGACCGCCACTGACATCCGCCCGCCGGGACGGATCACGACGGCCCGCTCAGCGCCCGATCCCCGTGCTAGCATCCGTCCGCCATGCGATTGCGGCCATGACCCTCCCGGCGCGCTCCTCGGCGCGGTCGCGAGCCGCTTCAGGCCGCGGCGAGGAGGTTTCGGCGCTCGACAAGCGGATCATCGAGCACCTGCAGACCGACGGGCGGCGCCCGTTCACCCAGATCGCCAACGACCTCGGCGTCTCCGAGGCCGCCGTGCGGGCGCGCACGAACCGGCTCATCGAGCGAGGGATCCTGCAGGTCGTCGGTGTGACCGATCCCCTCAAGCTCGGCTTCCAGCAGATGGCGATGATCGGCATTCGGTGCGAGAGCGACAAGCTGATCGAGGTGTCCGAGAGCCTGGCCGAGATGCCCGAGGTCGACTACGTCGTCATCACCGCCGGCACCTACGACCTCCTGATCGAGACGGTGTGCGAGGACAACGAGGCGCTGCTCGTGTTCCTGGCCGAGCGGCTCCGCGCCGTGGACGGCGTTCGCGAGACCGAGACGTTCGTCTACCTGCGGCTGGTCAAGCAGACCTACCAATACGGCACGCGCTGAGCCGCCTATCCGTTGACCCATCGCACCATGGAGGGCACCAACCGCTCCGCCCGCGGCGTCTCAGCGGCTAAGATGCACCGACTACTGGGGCGCGGTCGCCTCCTGCCACCCGGGGAGCCGTGAGAATGCCGGTCGAGCCGGTCCTGATTCTCATCGTCGCAGCGATCGCCGTGAACCTGGTCCTGATGGCGTTCATCGTCATCCCGCCGATTCGCGGGCGGTTTGGTCGTGCCACGCCGGCGAACGAGCCGGCGGAATCGGTGACGCTCGCGGCCACGGAAGCCGCGCTGATCGGCGGTTTCGTAGGGATTGGCGCGGAGGACGGCGCCACGAACCCCGCCTACGACCGGATCGTCCGGATCGTGGCCTGGGTCTTCCTGCTGAGCACCACAACCATCGTGGCCGCGACGGGCCTCTGGACGGACACGCAGCCGGCCATCCTGATCCTGCTCGCGTTCGGCGGCATGTTCGTGCTCGTCGTGCACGACCTCCTCCCGGCCGATGTCCTTGGTCCGGCCAAGTTCGTCGTGGAGGGTTCGGTCGCGGTCACCGTGGCGACCCTGCTGGTCGCCCTGACCGGCGGCGTGGCAAGCCCGTTCTTTTTCGTGTTCCCGTTGATCGTCGGTGGGGCGGCCCTCGTCGTCTCGTCGACGATCACGGTCGTGCTCGCGACGGGTGCATCTCTCGGCTACGTCCTCGCGGTCCTGGCCGGATCGCCGGGTGGGGCGCTCACCCCGGCGACGGCGGCGACGGTCGGGGTCAACCTGACCGCCCTGATCCTGCTGGCCTACGCCGCCATGGTCGTCGCCCGCGAGCAGCGCCGGACCCGCGACGCGGCGATCCGCCTGTCGACCGTGGATGCGCTGACCGGGCTGTTCAACAGGAGCTTCTTCTTTGCGGCGGTCGGCCGCGAGATCGCTCGCTGCGCCCGCTCGGGTCGTGGGTTCTGCCTGCTGATGATGGATCTCGACGACCTGAAGGCGATCAACGACCGCCTCGGCCATTTCCAGGGCGACCGGATCCTGCGCGGCGTGGGCGAGGTCATCTCCGACGGCGTCCGTCGGATCGATACGGCGGCGCGGTACGGCGGCGACGAGTTCGTCGTGCTCCTGCCGGAGACGGATCCGACGGGAGCATTCGTCCTGGCCGAGAAGATCCGTCTCGGTGTCAACGCCATGGCGCTCGACCTGCCTGACGTTTCGCATCCGTCGATCTCGATCGGCGTGGTCAGCTACCCGGGCGACGGGCGGACGGCCGACGAGCTGATGATCAGTGCCGACAACGCGATGTACGCCTCGAAGCGGGCCGGCAAGGACCGCGTGACGGGCGTCTCCATCCCGGTCCATGACGATCGCGGTCGCCGAGGCGGACGCGGCGGTGGAGGCGATGGGGCGGCGGTCGACGAGTCCGGTGTAGCATCGCCCTCGTGAGCGACCCCGCCTCCAGATCAGACAGACCCACAGGACGTCGGGACGGTCGGTCGGACCGCGGCTTCTCGACACGGGCCATCGCGGCCGCATCCCGCGCTCCGCGCCTCGAGCAGACTCCGACGAGCGTCCCGATCTACCAGACGGCGACCTTTGCGGCGTCCGATGCCGACGAGCTCGGGCAGGTGCTGAGCGATCCGCGGGCCGGGTATGCCTACAGCCGGATTTCGAATCCGACGACGACCGCGCTCGGGGACGCGTACGCGGAGCTCGCCGGCGGCGAGGCCGGCCTTGCCCTGGCGTCGGGCATGGGAGCCATCCATGCGGCGCTCTCATCCGTCCTGCGCGCCGGCGACCGCGTTGTCGCGCCGCTCACGCTCTACGGCTCGACGCGGGCCCTGCTCCTGCGCACATTCGGCGTGTTCGGTGTCCGCGTGGACTTCGTGGACACCACCGATCTCGAAGCCGTCGCCGATGCCCTGGCGCTCGCCCCGACACGCGTCCTCTACGCGGAGACGATCGCCAACCCGACGACGTTCCTGGCCGACCACGCGGCCCTGGCCGACCTCGCCCACCGCCATGACGCCGTGTACGTCGCCGACAACACGTTTGCCTCGCCGTACGTGTGCCGGCCGCTCGAGCTCGGCACGGACCTGGTGGTCGAATCGGCGACCAAGTTCCTCGGCGGTCATAGCGACCTGATCGCCGGCGTCGTCGCCGGTTCACGCGAACGGATCGAGAAGGTCGCGCGTGTCCAGATCGATACGGGTGGGAGTCTCGGACCGCTCGAGGCATTCCTGGTCCTGCGCGGGATCCTGACCCTGGCGGTCCGAGCCGAACGCCATGCCCACACCGCCATGGCACTGGCGGGCTGGCTCGAACGTCATGCGGGCGTGCGCTCCGTCCTCTATCCTGGCCTCGACAGCCACCCGCAACACGCGCTGGCGATGCGCCAGTTCCGACCGGGCGCCGCGGGCGGCATGCTCGCCTTCGAGGTCGAAGGCGGCCGGGCGGCGGGCCGGGCCGTCATCGACGCGCTCCGGCTCCCCGAATTGACCGCCTCGCTCGGCAGCGTTCACACGATGGTGGTCCATCCGCCGTCCACGTCGCATCGCCAGTCGAGTGAGGCCGAGTTGCTGGCCGCCGGGATCACGCCCGGCCTGCTGCGGGTCTCGGTCGGGCTCGAGGACATCGATGACCTGCAGGCGGACTTCGGGGCCGCCCTGACCGCCGTCCCGGCGGACCCGCCCGCGGCCGACCGGGAGTCCGTTCCGGCGCTCGGCGGGACCTAGGAGCCGGTCATCGCGACGCCGGCTGCGGTCTCGACGGCCTCGATGCGGCCGGCCGGCCTGTCCATCCTGGCCCGGCTTGGCCGAGGCCTCTGGCGCCTGCTGACGTCGGTCGACTTCGCCGTCGCGCAGATCATCGTCCTGGCCCTGCTCGCGGTCGTCGGGATGACGATCCAGCAGATTCCGGACTTCGCCTTCCGGTCGGCCTCGGACTACGCAGCCGCGCTCGACGACCTCCATGCCCGGTACGACCCGCTTCTCGGGGCAGCGGCGGTCGATGTCCTGGAGCGGCTGAGCGCCTTCTCGATCTTCCGGTCGGTCTGGTTCAGCGCCGGGCTGACCATCCTGGTGATCTCGATCGTCGTGTGCACGCTCGACCGGACACCGAAGCTCTGGCGGGGCGTGCGTGAGGTCCGCGTCGACCAGCCCGAGCCGTTCTTCGACCCCCGGCTGCCCGATCGGGCGGCGATGCGCGACGCGCCGATCGAGGAAGTTCGCGCCACCCTGCGGCGGAACGGGTTCCGGATCCGCGAGGCCGCCGGCGCGGATGGTGCGCGCTACGTCTACGGGGATCGCCACCAGTACACCAAGCTGGCCACGCTCCTGACCCATGCCGGTCTGGTCACGTTCCTGGTAGCCGCCGCCGTCACCTCGCGGCTCGGTGATGAGCAGGGCCTGGTGGTTCCGGAAGGGACCTCGCTCACCGTCCAGCCCATCGGCACGCCGGGGCTCCTCCTGGTCAAGAACCTCGAGTTCGAGGCGCCGGGCTTCGAAACCGGACAGGCGTCGGACTTCACCACCGATCTCGCCGTCTACCAGGACGGGCGCGAGGTCGCGCGCAAGACAATCCGGGTCAACGACCCGCTGTCGGTCGCCGGGTACACGTTCCACCAGAACGGGTTCGGGCCGGCGCCGCACCTTGTCGTTCGCGACGCGGCGGGCGACCCGCTGTGGGACGCGCAGATCCCACTCACCGATTCCGCCGGCGGCTTGCCGTACGGGATCCTCGCCGTCCCCGGTCGGGATCTCGGGCTCCAGCTGCTGCTGGACCGCGCCACGGACGGCCGCGGCCTCGTCATCGTCCTGCCGTACCGGGTCATCGGGACCGATGCCGCCGGCGACCCCATCCCGCAGAACTACGCCCCGGTCCGGCTGTACCGCGGCGAGACGCGCGCCTCGCCGGACCTCGGCATCTCCGTGGAACTGGCGGGCTTTGGCGAGTACACCCTGCTCATCGCCAAGAGCGATCCCGGCCAGGGCCTCGTCTGGCTTGCCTTCGGGCTGCTGATCGCGGGCATCACGATCACGTTCTACCTGCCGCGCCGTCGCGTGTGGACGCGACTGACAGCGGACGGCAGGCTCGGCATCGTCTGGCGCTCGGACCGCTACATCGACGTCGAGCGGGAGTTCGGCCGGCTGCTCGACCAGCTCGTCGCCGCCCGCCGGCCGACCTGAGACGACGCGAGTCTCGCGTCGCCTCAGCGTTCCCGGGCGAATCTTGCAGAAGCCACAACCCTGCCGCCGCCGCTCGACGCTGAATCGCAACCTATCCCGCTGGTATCGTGGCCACGCCGGCGCGAGAGCCGAACGTGGCGCCGCGCGCACAAATGGCCGGCCGTCCTCAAGGAGGATTCTGGGGATCGGATGACCGTGCTGGAGCGGGTCCAGGCGATCGTCTCCGCGCCGACCAACATCGTCGCCGATGTCAGGAGACCCATGACCGCTCGACAGACCGCCATCTCGGGAATCGCCGCCCATCGAGTCGCGAAGACGCAGGACTACCTCGAAAGCGCCGGGGCAGACATCTACGGTCAGTACGTGTTCGACGACGTCGCCCAGCGCAAGTACCTGGCCAAGCCGATCCACCGCAAGCTCCGACAGACGATCGACGGCCACGAGCCATTCGACCCGGCGATCGTGGATGCGGTGGCCCACGCGGTGAAGGAGTGGGCGATGGCCCACGGGGCCACGCACTACACGCACTGGTTCGTGCCGATGACCGGTTCCACGGCCGAGAAGCACGATTCGTTCCTGACGCCAACCGTCGACGGCAAGACGATCGCCGAGTTCTCGGGCCGGAACCTGGTCCAGGGCGAGCCCGATGCGAGCTCCTTCCCGTCGGGCGGCATCCGCGCGACGTTCGAGGCCCGCGGCTACACGGCCTGGGACGTCACGTCGCCGATCTTCCTCCAGGTCGAGCCGAATGGCGTCACGCTGACCATTCCCACGGCCTACGTTTCGTTCACCGGCGAGGCGCTCGACCACAAGATCCCGCTGCTTCGCTCGCAGGAGGCGCTGGGCGTGCAAGCCCTGCGCGTCCTGCGCTGGTTCGGCAACACGTCCGCCAAGCGCGTCTTCACCAACATCGGTCCGGAGCAGGAGTACTTCCTCGTCGATCGGCGCCTGGCGGAGCAGCGCCCCGACCTCCTGCTGACCGGTCGGACGCTGTTCGGCGCCCCGCCACCCAAGGGCCAGGAGCTCGAGGACCAGTACTTCGGCCCGATCCGCGAACGGATCCTGGCGTTCATGATGGATCTCGACCGCGAGCTGTGGCGGCTCGGCATCCCGGCCAAGACCCGCCACAACGAGGTCGCGCCGGGCCAGTTCGAGATGGCCCCGGTCTACGAGAGCACCTCGGTCGGCTCCGACCACAACATGATCGTCATGAGCATGATGCGGCGGCTCGCCCCGCAGCACGGCCTGATGTTCCTCATCCACGAGAAGCCGTTTGCCGGGATCAACGGCTCGGGCAAGCACAACAACTGGTCGATGGCAACGGACGAGGGCGAGAACCTGCTCGACCCGGGCAACGATCCGCATGCCAACGCCCAGTTCCTGGCCTTCCTGATGGCGGTCATCCGGGCCGTCAACGAGCATGCCGACCTGATCCGCGCGAGCATCGCCGACGCCGGCCAGGACCACCGCCTCGGCGCGAACGAGGCGCCGCCCGCGATCATGTCGATCTTCCTCGGCTCCCAGCTGGAGGACGTGGTCGAGCAGATCGGCAACGGCGGCGCGACCGGCTCCAAGCAGGGCGGCTCGGTCGAGCTCGGCGCGACCTCGCTTCCGGTGCTCTCGAAGGACGCCACGGATCGCAACCGGACCTCGCCCTTCGCGTTCACCGGCAACAAGTTCGAGTTCCGCGCGGTTGGGTCGTCGGCGCCGATCTACTGGCCGCAGACCGTGCTCAACACGGCGGTCGCCGATTCGCTCAAGAAGCTGGCCGACGACCTGGAGGCGCTCGCTGCCGAGGACATGGCCGGCCTGACCACCATCCTGTCCGGCATCGCGAGGGCCAACAAGCAGGTCCTCTTCGAGGGCAACGGCTACTCCGAGGAGTGGCATGCCGAAGCGGCCCGCCGCGGGCTGCCCAATAACCGGACAACGGTCGATGCCCTGCCCGCGCTGACCACCAGGAAGGCGCGGGCGCTCTTCGCGGACTTCGGCGTGCTTTCCGAACGCGAGCTGGCCTCGCGCGTGGAGATCAGCTGGGAGCGCTACGTCAAGATTCAGGACATCGAGGCGAACTGCGCCGCGGACATCGCCACCACGATGATCCTGCCGGCCGCCGTCCGCTACCTCGGCCAGCTCGGCCAGGCGCCGTCATCGCGAGGGATCTCCGCCGTGTGCGAACGGGTTGCAGCCCTCGCCGATTCCCTGGTTGACACGGTCGGTGCCCTGCAGCGCGCGCAGCACGAGGCCCACGAGGCGGGGTCCGTCCCCGGCGAGGCACGGGCGTTCGTGGACACCGTGATCCCGGCCCAGGAGGCGCTCCGGGCGGTCGTGGACGAGCTCGAGACGGTCGTCGCCGACGACCTCTGGCCGCTGCCCAAGTACCGGGAGCTGCTCTTCCAGTACTGACGATCCGTCGACGACCGAAACCGGTCCTCCTCCAACCAGGCAACGCGTCCGGCCAGCCACTGGCCGGGCGTATCCTTGTCCGGCCAAGTGCGAATGCCTCAGTGCCCCAGGAGGACGTGTCGACCGTGGCCCCCAGCAAGGAATCCAGCGCCAAGATCAAGGC
>JBBEBJ010000016.1:0-5365 GCA_040882425.1 Chloroflexota bacterium
GCGAGCGGGTATACTGCCCGGGCTTCCCAGCCCGACCCGGATGTCCTCCCGCGACCCGCCCGACTCCGGCGACGCCCGCGACGCGACGATCCACCCGCACGAAGGACTCGCCAGGCATCATGCTCGACCGTCTGCTCGGCCTCTTCTCCCGCGACATCGGCATCGATCTCGGGACGGCCAACACCCTGGTCCACGTGCGCGATCGCGGGATCGTGATCAGCGAACCGTCCGTCGTGGCGATCGATGCCAAGACCCGCCGGGTCCTCGCGGTCGGCGCCGAAGCCAAGCGGATGGTCGGCCGGACGCCGGCCAACATCATCGCCATCCGCCCGCTCCGCGATGGGGTGATCAGCGACTTCGACGTGACCGAGCAGATGATCAAGTACTTCGTCGACCGGGTCCACGACCGGGTCGGCACGATCGCCCGGCCGCGGATGCTGCTCGGGATCCCGTCGGGCGTGACCGAGGTCGAAAAACGCGCCGTCCGCGACGCGGCCCTCAACGCCGGTGCCCGCTGGGCACGGCTGATCGAGGAGCCGATGGCGGCGGCGATCGGGGCCGGTCTGCCGGTGAGCGAACCCTCGGGCAGCCTGATCGTCGACATCGGCGGCGGCACGACCGAGGTCGCGGTCATCAGCCTCGGCGGCATCGTCGTCAGCCGGAGCATCCGGATCGGCGGCGACGAGATGGACCAGGACATCGTGTCGTTCGCCCGGCGCGAGTACAACCTGTTCCTGGGCGAGCGGACCGCCGAGGACATCAAGATTGCGATCGGCTCGGCCTACCCGGGCGACTGGGATGCGCAGCGCGTCGCCCTCCGCGGGCGCGACCTCCTGACCGGGCTGCCGCGCAGCGTCGAGGTGGGCGCCGACCAGATCCGTGAGGCGATCGAGCCGTCGGTCCAGCAGATCGTCGACACGGTCAAGGACACGATCGAGGAGACGCCGCCCGAGCTTGTGGCCGACATCATGGACCAGGGAATCGTGCTGGCCGGTGGCGGCGCCCTGCTCGCCGGTCTCGACCGCCGCGTCGCCGAGGCGACCCAGATGCCGGTCCACGTGGCCGATGATCCGCTGACCTGCGTGGCGCGCGGGACCGGTGTCGTCCTCCAGAGCCTCGATGCGATGGATCGGGTGCTCGTTTCCGACACGTACCTGCGGCCACCACGCTAGGAGAACGGACGAGGCGATCAGATGACCTCGCTGCTTGCCACCCGCGCCGCACGCCGTCGGGGCGCCGCCTTCGTGGCCCTGCTGGTCGTCAGCACGCTGATGATGGCCTTCTCCTCGAACCCGACGGTCCGCGAGGTCCAGAATGGGGTGAGCTTTGCTTTCCGACCGCTCCAGGGTGCCGTCCATGACGTGGCGGCCGGTGTCGCATCGCTGGTCAGCGCCTTCGCCGAGATCGACCGGTTGCGGGTCGACAACGCCGCGCTCCTGGCCGAGAACGAGCGTCTCAGGAACGAGAACGCGCGAACCGAAGGGACCGTCCGCGAGAACGATCTGCTGACCGGTCTGCTCCAGCTCAAGGCCGGCTTCGAGCACCGGACCATCGCGGCCACCGTCATCGCTCGTGAATCATCGGAGTTCCGCCGCCTGGTCGTGCTCGACCGGGGAACCAACGACGGAATCGCCGTTGGCGACGTGGCCATCGTCGCCGGTGGTGCGCTTGCCGGGCGCGTGACCGAGGTCGGACCGGACAGCGCCACGGTCATCCTCCTGACCGACGGCGAGTTCAAGGTCATCGGCCAGCTGTCGACGAGCGCCGCGACAGGTGAGGTGATCGGACAGCTCGGGGCCGGGGTGCTGGTGATGCGCCAGATCGACTCGAGCGAGACGGTCACGATCGGCGACGAGGTCGTCACGGCCGGCATCGAACTCGGCGGCGGCGTCCGTTCACCGTACCCGAAGGGGCTCCTGCTCGGCCAGGTGATCGACGTCCGGCGCGATGCCAATGACGTCGTCCAGACGGCCTACCTGCAACCCGCCGCCGATCTCGATCGGCTCGAGTACGTGCTCGTGATCACCTCGTACGAGGGCGGCCTGCCACCGATCGAGCAGCAGCCGATCGACTGTAACGAACCCGACGGCACGTTGCCCGAGGGCGAGCAACCCTGCTACACGCCGAGTGAGGCCCCGTCGGGGAGCGCAGCCCCCAGTCAGTGACCGCCGAGCGGCTGCTACCCTTCGCGGCGATGAAGGGCATCGTCCTCGCCGGCGGCACCGCGACCCGGCTCTACCCGCTGACGATCGTCACCAACAAGCACCTGCTGCCGATCTACGACCGGCCGATGATCTACTACCCGATCGAGACACTCGCCGGGATGGGGATCCGCGAGGTGATGGTGGTGGTCGGCGGCAAGAGCGTCGGCGACGTGGTCGAGCTGCTGGCCGACGGGTCGGCGTTCGGGCTCGACCTCACGTACCGCTACCAGTCGGGTCCGCTCGGGATCGCGCATGCGATCGGTCTGGCGCGCGGCTTCGTCGGCAGCGACGCGTTCTGCTGCGTCCTCGGCGACAACATCCTGCGCGGCCCCGCGCTGGCGAACGTGGCCGCGGAATTCGAGGCCGGGGCGTATGACGCGGGCACCTTGCTCTACAGGGTGCCGGACCCCGAACGGTTCGGCGTCGCGGAATTCGATGCGGACGGCCGCGTCGTCGGGTTCGAGGAGAAGCCCGAACACCCCAAGAGCGACCTGATCCCGATCGGGGTCTACTTTCTCCGGCCGGATGCATTCGAGGTGATCGAGGGGCTGGCCCCGTCAGGGCGCGGCGAGCTCGAGATCACGGACGTCCTCAACCACTACATCCCGAGCAGCCGCCTGTTCAGCCGGGTCTATGAGGGCCACTGGACCGACGCGGGGACGGTGCCGTCGCTCCTGCGCGCGGCCGAGCTTGCCGCAGCGGATGATGCGGCCGGGCGACTCGCGCCGCCGACCAGCCGACCTGTGGGCTGAGCGGTGGGCGAGGCTCGGACCTTCCGTCATCTTCTGGTCACCGGTGGCGCCGGGTTCATCGGTTCGTGGTATGTCCGCGACGTCCTGGCACGCCGGGACGGGACCCGGATCACCGTGCTCGACAAGCTCACCTACGCGGGCAACGAGACGAACCTCGCGCCGGTCCGTGACGATCCCGAGCTGGCCGCGCGCCTGACGTTCGTCCGAGGCGACATCGCCGACCCGACGGTCGTTCGCCCCCTCGTCGAGTCCGTGGATGCCGTGCTCAACTTCGCGGCCGAATCGCACGTCGACCGCTCCATCCTCGACCCGGAGGCGTTCCTGGTCACCGGGGTCATCGGCGTGCACGTGCTCCTCGAGGCATGCCGGGCGGCCCCGACCCGGCCTCGCTTCCTCCAGGTCTCGACCGATGAGGTGTACGGCCACATCGAGACCGGGAGTGCGGCTGAGGATGCCTCGCTTGCACCTCGCTCCCCGTATGCCGCCGCCAAGGCAGCCGGCGAGCTGCTCGTGCACAGCTACGTGGTGACCCATGGCATCGATGCCGTCGTGACCCGCGGGGCGAACACGTACGGGCCGTACCACCACCCGGAGAAGCTGATCCCGTTGTTCATCACCAACGCCCTCGACGATCGACCGCTGCCGCTTTACGGCGACGGGTTGCAGCGTCGTGACTGGCTCTACGTCGCGGATCATTCGGCCGCGATCGACTTCGTCCTCCGCCACGGCGATGGCGGAGCGACATACAACGTGGCCGGCGACGCCGAGCGGACCAACCGGGACGTCGTGGCGTTGTTGCTCGATCGGCTCGGGAAGCCCTGGTCGCTGGTGCGCGAGGTGGAGGATCGCCCCGGCCACGACCGACGCTACGCGATGAACGGCGCCCGCCTGCGCGCGCTCGGCTGGCGCCCCACGGTCGCGTTCGAGGACGGGCTCGCATCCACGATCGACTGGTACCGGGCCAATGAGGCCTGGTGGCGCGCGGCTCGCTCGGGCGACTGGGACGACTGGTACGAGCGCCAGTACGGCCGTCGGCTGGCGAACGGGCAGGCTGCCGCGGCCGGGCCGATCGTGCCGGGGGCCTGATGCGCGTCTCGGTCACCGGGGCGACTGGTCGTCTCGGGCAGGCGCTCGTCACGGCCCTCTCCGACGCGCCGTTCACCGGGCCGGCCGGACCCATCCCCTGGGATCGTGCCGCCTTCGACCTCGATGCGCCCGCGGGCATCGGCGAGCGCCTGGACAACGATCGACCCGAGGTCGTCGTCCATGCCGCGGCGTGGAGCGACGTCGACGGCTGCGCGCTCGACCCGGAGCTGGCCCTGCGTCGCAACGGTGGTGCCACAGGCGTGCTGGCCGAGGCATGCGCCGCTCGCTCGATTGACCTGCTCGCCATCTCCACGAACGAGGTCTTCGATGGCCTGCGGACCGATGGCCTCGGGTACGCGCCGGCCGACGATCCGGCGCCCGCCAACCCATACGGGGCATCAAAGCTCGCGGGCGAGCGCGTCGCGAGCGCTGCCTACCGGCACGGAACGTCGGGGCGCTTCGGCATTGTCCGGACGGCGTGGCTGTTCGGCGCCCCGGGCCGCGACTTCCCGAGCCGGATCCTGAATGCCGCGGAGCGTGCCGCCTCGGCCGGCGAGCCGCTCCGGGCCGTCGCCGACGAGTGGGGGACGCCGACCTACGTCGACGACCTGGCCGAGGCGATTGTCGAGCTCCTCGCGGCCGACGAGGTGGAGGGAATCCACCACCTCGTGAACGGCGGCGTCGCAAGCCGGGCTGACTGGGCTCGCGACGTCATCACCCGCGCGGGCGTGACCGTCGACATCGTTGACGTGCCCTCGACGACCTGGCAGCGGCCCTCGACGCCACCGCGCTGGGGGGTCCTCGCGGCCACGGACCTCCCGTCCGGGGAGCCGATCCGGCCGTGGCCCGAGGCGATGGCCGACTACGCGCCTCGGCTCCTGCGTTCGGTGCGAGCGCGCGCGTGACCCTCGAACGCGCGCCGTCGGCGTTGCCGGGCGTCCGCTACGGGGCGGTCGAGCGCCACATCGACGAGCGCGGCTCGTTCCGGGAGCTGTGGCGGGCCGACGCGGCGGACGTCGTCGCCGATGCGACCGTCTTCGCGCCATACGTCCAGGTCAACCTGTCGACGTCCGCGGCCGGCGTCCTGCGCGGCCTGCACCTGCACCGTCGCCAGCGCGACTACTGGGTGGTCGCGTCGGGTCGTGCC
Organism: Chloroflexota bacterium; assembly: GCA_040882425.1. GTDB lineage: Bacteria > Chloroflexota > Limnocylindria > Limnocylindrales > CSP1-4 > SPCO01. Next base: position 5,190 of record JBBEBJ010000016.1, read on the forward strand.
TTCGTCGCCCTCGTCGACGTCCGCCCGCTGCTCGACGGGTCCGCGCCGACCCCCGCGGTCGAGACGCGGGAGCTGCCCGCCGATCACTGGGTGGTGATCCCCGAGGGCGTGGCGCATGGCTTCCTCGCCCTGGAGCCGCTCGAGATGGTGTACCTCGTGACCAACCTGTACGACGG
>JBBEBJ010000016.1:5465-25604 GCA_040882425.1 Chloroflexota bacterium
GCGACGAAATACACCTCCAACGTGGTCAAGGTGTACAGCCCGAACGCCACCTGGGCGCGCGTCAAGTCGGCCGTTGCCGGGGCCTCGATCGTCATCTACTTCGGGCACGGCAACGGTTGGCCCAGCCCGTACACGTTCGATCCGACGTACTCGACGAAGAATGGGTTCGGTCTCAACGCGACCGAGGGGAACGGCGACTACAACAACAAGTACTACGGGGAGCCGTACGTCTCGACGCTCGATCTGGCCTCGGGTGCCGTCGTGATGCTCCATCACCTGTGCTACGCGGCGGGCAATTCGGAGCCGGGGCAGCCTGAACCCAGCGTGTCCGTTGCCCAGCAGCGTGTCGACAACTTTGCGGCGGGTTTCCTGAAGACCGGCGCGGCCGCGGTCATCGCCGACGGTCACGCCGGACCCGAGGGCTACCTCCAGGCCCTGTTCACGACCCAGCAGCCGATCGAGTCGATGTGGGCCAACCAGTCGAACGCGAACGGGAACATCGTCTCGTTCCCCTCGGTCCGCACGCCCGGTGCCACGGCCTATCAGGATCCACAAACCCCGACCTCGGGCTTCTATCGCTCGATCGTCGTCCGCTCGTCGGGCGTGGTTGTCGGCGAGCCCGTCACCAGTGTCACCACCGACACCAACGTCAACCTCACCGCGGGGACGGCGCAGGGCGTGACCACCGCCGCTGCGTTCACCGCTCCGACCAAGGTCACGTCCGTCGGCAAGTACTTCACCTGGCAGTTCTCCGGCGGCCCCGCGATGGCGGGCAGGAGGGTCGAGATCTGGGTCGCGAACCGGGTCGGAACCGAGCCGTGGAGCGCCTTCACGAACCGCACCGCGCGCATCGCGGACGCCTCCGGAAATGCCTACTACTACCTGCGGAGCTCAAACGCCACGTGGATCTCGGCTCGTGCGTACTTCCCCGGCGACGAGGTCACGGCAGCGGTCTGGTCACCGGCGCGCCTCGGGCGTTATCGCTGACCGGCGCGGCCGCGCCGCGAACTACCCCAGACTCCACCAGACCCACCCGTACTACCCCCGCCCCGGACCTTCGGCGGGTGGAACGGATTGACCGCACGGCTAGATTTAGCGGTCCAGGCAACCCGCTGAGGATCGCCGTGCCGTTCACGCCCCATCGTTCGATCGTTCGCCGGCCGCACGGCCGAGCACGTTCACCGCTCCTGGCCATCGTGTGCGGGATGCTGATGCTCGCGGTCAGCGCGCCGTTGACCGGTGCTGCGGCCCCGACCGAGCCCGCCTCGCGCGGTGCCATCCGACCGAGCATCCAGTACGAGGAAGCGGTCGCGCACGCAGACGACCAGATCGTGTTCACCCCGGGTGGCCGGGTCACCGTCCCGTTCACGCCCCGCGCCGAAGATGACTGGAGCGTGGCGGGGGAGGCCCCGCGACCGCTCCCCGCCGGCCGCCTGAGCGGCTCCACCATCCGGGAGGGCGGCACGGGTCGCCCGGAGGTCAGGTTCGATCCTGCGCCGGAACCCGAGGCGCTCGATCGCCCGATCATCGACCGCGATACGGCCGTCACGGCCCGCCTCGCCGCCGCCGTGGACCCGGGCGGTCTCCGTCGCGAGGTCTTTGGCTTCCTGCCGTACTGGGAGCTCACCGACAGCTCGACGACGCTCGACTGGGAGAAGCTCTCGACGATCGCCTACTTCGGGGTCGGTGCCGCGGCGAACGGCAATCTCGAGACCAGGAACAGCGACGGGTCGACCACGGTCGGCTGGGCGGGCTGGACCAGTTCGAAGATGACCCAGGTCATCGAGGCGGCCCACGCCAACAACACGCGGGTCGTCCTGACCATCCAGAGCTTCGCCTGGAACTCGGGCGGGGTGACCAAGCAGAAGGCGCTCCTCGGCAGCGCCACGGCTCGAGGCAACCTGGCCCGCCAGATCGCCGCTGCCGTGCGCGATCGTGGCGCGGACGGCGTCAATCTCGATGTCGAGCCGATCGTGTCCGGGTACGCCGACGAGTTCACCGCCCTGGTCCAGGCTGTCCGTGCGGAGCTCGATGCGATCGCGCCCGGCTACCAGCTCACCTTTGACGCCATGGGCTTCATCGGCAACTACCCGATCGAGGCCGCGACCGCGCCCGGCGGCGCCGACGCCGTCCTGATCATGGGTTACGACTACAAGGGTTCCTCGTCGGGAACGGCCGGCTCGATCGCGCCGATCGGCGGCCCCGTCTACGACATCGCGGACACCCTCGCCGCCTACACCAGCCGGATCCCGGCCGAGAAGGTCATCCTGGGCGTGCCGTACTACGGGCGCGCCTGGTCGACGGCCACGTCCGACCTCAACTCGCCGACGGTCCCGGCCGCCAAGTACGGCTCGTCGGTGACCGCGCTGTACGAGACCGCCATCGGACTCGCCGCGACCAACGGTCGCCGGTACGACCCGGTGGAGGGCGTGGCCTGGACGACCTACCAGCGCGAGAACTGCTCGCAGACCTACGGCTGCGTCACCAGCTGGCGGCAGCTCTACTACGACGACGCGGCGACGCTGGCCGAGAAGTACGACCTGGTCAACCAGTACAACCTGCGCGGCGCGGGGATCTGGGCGCTCGGGTATGACGGCAGTCGCCCCGAGCTGTACGCGGTCATCAAGGACAAGTTCATCACCGACACGGTGCCCCCGGTGATCACCGCCTCGACGGTCAGCGCCGCCTCGTTCTCGCCGAACGGCGACGGGCGACTCGATACGACAACGGTGCGTCTGACCGCCACCGGGCTGGTGAGGTACGGCTGGCGGGTCGAGCCGCTCTTCGATGGGACCGCCGGGCCGACGATCCTCGAAGGCGTCGCCGACGGAACCGCGCCGACGTTCACCTGGAACGGGCTGGGCGCGGACGGCCTACCGGTGCCCGACGGACCCTACCGGGTCACGGTCTGGGCCGGGGACGCGTCCGACAACCGCTCTGCGGTCGGGAACGTGGTGATCGTCGATACCGCGCGGCCCGTCCTGGCCTCGAGCGCGACGCCGCTGACGATCTCCCCCAACGGCGACCGCCGTTTCGATTCGACGAGCCTCGGCATGGCGTCGGATGAAGTGGTGACCGGCCGGGCGCGCGTGATCGACCGGACCGGCGTCACGGTGCGCACCTGGAAGTTCAGCGGGCTCACCACCGAATCGTGGACCTGGGACGGCACGGACGCGGCCGGGAAGCCCGTGAAGGACCGGATCTACGACTTCCGGCTCGACGGCGTCGATGCGGCCGGCAACGGCACCGTGCTGGTCATGCCGATCATCGTGGACCGGACGATCATCGACATCACCTGGGCTCGGCGCTCGTTTACCCCGGCGAGCGGCCAGAAGGACCAGCTTACGGTCAAGCTGCTCCGCGCCGCCACCGTCTCCGTCTCGATCTACAAGGGCAAGACGCTCGTGCGACGTGCACTCGTGGACAAGCCGCTGCCCAAGGGCACCTGGACGTGGTCGTGGAACGGCCTGAACGGTCATCGCGAGCTCGTCGAGCCGGGCGTCTACACCGCGGCCGTGACCACGACCACGGCGCTTGGCGTGTCGAGACTCACTCGAACGGTCACCGTCGGGGCACCCTGACCCGACGCCCCCGGGCATCTGGGGCGGATGGCGCCCCGTACACTTGGTGCGATGACCGATCCCAGCGCGCCCGGCCCAACAGTGACGGCATCGCCTGCGGCGGGTTCGCCCAGCGGGGTCGGCGCGGGCGTGTGGGTCGTCCTCCCGACCTATAACGAGGCCGAGAACCTCGTTCCGATCGTGTCCGCGATCCTGGCGGCCCTGCCGGCCTCGACGTTGCTCGTGGTCGATGACGGTTCGCCCGATGGCACGGGCCGGCTGGCGGACGAGCTGGCCACTGCCGATCCGCGGGTCCGGGTCCTGCATCGTGGCGCGAAGCAGGGCCTCGGGCGCGCGTACCTCGACGGGTTTACGACGGCGCTCGCCGGCGGCGCCGCGACGGTCGTCCAGATGGACGCGGACTTCAGCCACGATCCGACGGTGCTGCCCGGGCTCATCGAACCGATCACTGCCGGGACCGCAGACCTGGTGATCGGGTCCCGGTACACGCGGGGCGGCGGCGTCGTCGACTGGGGCCCCGCCCGCCGCATCGTGTCACGCGGCGGGAGCCTGTTCGCGCGGACGGTCCTGGCGCTCCGACCACATGACCTGACCGGCGGGTTCAAGGCGTGGCAGGCCGCGACGCTCGCGGCGGTCCGATTCGATGGCGTCCACGCCGGTGGCTACGTGTTCCAGATCGAGATGACCTTTCGTGCCAGTCGCGCCGGCGCGCGCATCCGGGAGGTGCCGATCACGTTCCGCGACCGACGCATCGGGCAATCGAAGATGAGCCGGCGGATCATCGTGGAGGCGCTCCTGGTGGTGGTCCAGCTGCGCGTGGAGGAGCTCCGCGACCGTGTGAGCGGTCGACGGCGCGGGCCGTGAGCCGGGGCGCCTCGGATCGCCTGGGAGCGCCGCGGCCGGCGCCCGCGACGCCCGGCGTCCGCGTCGTCCTCGATGCGCGACCGCTCCAGGCCCCGGACCGCGCGCCGCTGGCGGCGGCCTACATCGAGGGGCTCCTGGGCGCCTACGACGCCGAGCCACTCGACGGCGAGTCGTTCGCGTTTTTCCTTCGGTCTGACCTGCCCGATCCGACCAGTCGCTATCGTCGGCTGGAGGTTGTCGGTCGGCGGCTCCTGCCGCCGACCAGGATCCTGCGGGCCGCCGGCATGACCGTCGACCCGTTCCTCCTGCGGGGTGCGTCAGTCGGGGTGGCCTGGCGAGCGGAGCGGTCCGGTGCGGCCGGCGCTGTCTACCACGTGATCGGGGGCGGTCCGTCACCGATCGCCGCTGGGTTGCCGGTGGTGGCGACGCTGCTCGACCTCGCCCCCTGGGAGATGGCCGGCACCTTCCAGCAGTCGATCGCCGCGCGCTTCGGGTATCGACTCCGGGCGCAGCTGCTGCGCGAGGCTGCCGCGGTCGTCGTCGGCACCCAGGCCGTCGCGCAGGCCGCCCGGCTGCTGCTCCACATCCCACGAGGGCGGATCCGGGTCGTGCCAATCGCCCCCCGGCCGGCCTTCGCCGTCCGGGGGACGAAGCGCAACGAGCGAGCGGCGACCGATCTGCGCGCTCGACTCGGCGTCGACGACCGCTTCCTGATCTTCACCGGGCGATTCGATGCCCGGCTGGACCACGGCGCGTTATTCGGCGCGCTCGCGAGCCTTGCGGCCCAGCCTCGACCGCGAGGGCTCGACGGCGCGATCGCGTGGCCGCCACAGGTCCTCCTGGCCGGCGCCAGCCCCGATGACCGCGCCTCGATCGCGCGGGCGGCGTCTCGCCACGGGGTTGGGGAGTCGCTCGTGTACGCCCCCGCCCTCTCGACGGAGGCACTCGCCGGGCTGGTCCGATCCGCGCGCGGGGCTATCCTGCCCGTGCTTTCCGAGACGGCCGGACTCCCCGTCGTCGAAGCCCTCGCGTCGGGGACACCCGTGGTGGCGTCCGCGGTCGGCGCGCTACCCGAGCTTGTCGGTCGGGCGGGTCTGCTGGTCGAGCCACGCGAGCCCGAGCGGCTGGCCACGGCCATCGCCACCATCTGGGCGGATGACGCCGTTCACGATCGCATCGCCGCCGCGGCGCGCGAACGGGCGAAGGGCAAGCGACGAACCTGGGCCGACGTCGCCTCGGAAACCCGCGCGATCTACGCGGAGGTCGGGATCCGGGAGGGAGCGGGCGGCAGGGTCGCCGACACCCGCTGACGGCTCAGGAGGGCGACGGGCTCGCGCTGGGCGAGGCCGCGGCAGAACCCGACGGACCGCTGGACAGGGATGGCGCCGGTGTCGGTGTCGGGGTGGCGACCGGCTTGGGGAGCGGGCCGTCCTTGATGGTGACCTTCGACCCGAGCGGCATGACCTGGATGAAGGTCTGGCCGGCGGTCAGGGTCACCGGCTTGCCGTCCTTGTCGTAGAACCGCGTCGGCCCGGCGATCGATGCCTTCTTCCAGGTTCCGACGACGGTCCGGCCGTTGGTCGCGATCCAGGCCTTGCCGCTGCCGATGTTCCTGGCTTCCAGGCGGTGCTTGTTCGAGCCGTCGTTGAGCGGTCCGAACGAGACCATCATGACCACCACGTTCTTCGGCGCCACCCGGTTGCCGGTCGCCGCGTCGATCTGCTTCGACTGGCCCGACACGCCGCGCAGGTACGTGTTCGTGGCCCGGTCGTAGCGGTACTCGATCGAGTTGTGGGGATAAACGACGCGGATGATCCCGCCGCTCGGGCGTTCCGCGAGCGGCGCGTCCGCCGCGAACCGCCAGACCGGCTTCAGCAGCTCGTTCCTGGCGCCGACCCTGGTTGCCATGATCCGCAGTGCCTTGCCGTCCGAGTACACGTTGTGTGGCGCGCGCCGCGACGAGACCCGCCGGTAGTACGTGCCGCCCCAGCGGAACTGGTCGGCGTCGTAGACCAGCTGGCCGTTGCCCTTCGCCCGCAGCGTCGCCTGTGCCTGCGGCGAGCCGCCGACATGCCCGTAGACGGCGTTCCACTCGGCTGCCCAGGTGATGAAGTAGGAGCGCGCACTGCGAACCGGTCCGACGTCGGTCGGCATCTGGTCCTGGAAGATCATCATGTAGCGCGGGACCCCACCCTCCGCCGGCGCCTGCCAGACGACGGCTGCGGCGTTGAACCCCGACTGCGGGCGGGCCCCCGGAGCGTCGTCGATCATCAGTGCGATCGGATGCTGCGACGCGACCTTCTCCGTCACCATCCGACCGGTGAGGGGTGCCCGAACAAGGACCGGCGTGGGTACCGGCGTCGGCGTGGGTGTTGGTGTCGCCGTTGGGCTCGGCGTCGCCGTGGCCGCCGGGCTGGGTGACGAGCTCGGCTCCGGGCTCGCCGCTGCAACCGGCTCGACCAGTCCGCCGCCGGCCGGAGCGCCGGTGGAGGCGGGTGTTCCGAAGCTCAGCGGCCCGCTGGCGGCGCTGCCCACGGCGATGGCACCCGCCAGCCCGAGGGTGGCAGCGGCGGCCTTGACCGACCGTCTCATCGACCGAACACCCTGGACTGCCCTCGTTGCGTGTGTCGCTGGACCCGCCCCTCGGACTCGCCCGTGGTGCCGGCGGAGGATACACGACGATGCGAGGCTGGAGAAGGGCCATGCGGATCACGTCGTTGCTAGCCGAGGCGTAGGCTGGTGGGACACGCACCGAGCCCGGCCCTTTCCGGGCCACACGACCGAGGAGCCTGTCATGGCCAATCCGACCCCTTCCGAGACCACCGGCGAGGTGGTCGCGACCCCCGAACCGGAACCGCTGGCCAAGGTGACCCGAGCACGGGCGACGACATCCGAAGGGCCCCGGCGGGTCGCGCAGCCCAAGGCCGACAAGGCCGACAAGGCTGCCATGAACAACAAGGGAGTGCCCGCCCCCGAGCCGCGTGCTGTGACGACGCTCGAGGCCGCGCGTCCCGCCAACGTCGAGATCTTCCAGGGTGGCGCTGATTCCGTCGCCGGTGACTCCGTGTCGATCACGCAGGGCGGCGCGTCCGTCGTGAACGCCCGGAGCGTCGAGGTCCACCAGGGAGGCATCGCCAATGCCCAGGCCGACGACATCACCGTCCGCATGGGCGGCGTCGCACTCGCCCGGGCGGATCGGCTGTCGGTCGAGATGGGCGGCGTCGGCCTCGCGCTGGCGCGGGAGGCGCAGGTGACGCAGGGCATGGCGCGCACGGTCATTGCCCAGGACGTCAGGGTCGATCAGGGCCTGATCGGGACGGCGTTCGCCGGCAAGGTCACGTTCGAGAAGCCGTCGGGCGTCTTCCTGCTCCTTGCGGGCAAGACGGAGGGTCCCGTCAAGGCGTTGATGGACTGGCGCGGCGCGTTGGCGTTTGGCGCCGCATTCGGGCTGCTCGTCGGGCTGCTTCGTCGCCGCTGATCGGCGGCCCCGGGAGGCTGGCCCGGTCATCCGGGATATACTCGCGGGCGTCCCCAACGTCGCCCTGCAAGACCCCAGGAGTCGCCAGCCCGTGATCGATCCTTCGGCGCGCGTCCATGCGAGCGCGGACCTCGAGGACGACGTCACCGTCGGCGCGGGGACGAGCATCTGGCATCGCGCACAGGTCAGAACCGGGGCCCGGATCGGGCGCGACTGCGTGATCGGGCGTGATGTCTTCATCGACGAAGGCGTCCATATCGGCGACCGGGTCAAGATCCAGAACGGGGCGCTGGTCTACCACGGGGTGACCGTCGGCAACGGCGTGTTCATCGGACCCGGTGCGATCCTGACCAACGACCGGCATCCCCGGGCCATCACCTCGGCGGGCGATCTCGCCAGGGCCGCGGACTGGGAAGTCAGCCGCATCCTCCTGGCCGATGGGGCGTCGATCGGTGCGGGCGCCGTCGTCGTCGCCGGCTGCGACGTCGGACCGTTCGGGATGGTCGGCGCCGGCGCCGTCGTCACCCGCGATGTCCCGGCCCACGCGCTCGTCGCCGGCAACCCGGCACGCGTCCTGGGCTGGGTGTGCGCCTGCGGCCAGCGGCTCCGCGATGCCACCGGTCATCCCGCGCCCGCGACGCGCGAACGGTACGCCATCGATCCCGAGCTGACCTGTGCGGCCTGCGGACGCCACTACGCGTTCGTGGGTGACGAGGGCGCCCTCCAGGAACAGCGAGGCCCGGCCATCACCGAGGGAGCACCAGCATGATCCCGATCGCACGCCCAGACATCGGCCCCGACGAGATCGCGGCCGTGACCGAGGTCCTCTCCAGCGGCATGCTCGCCCAGGGCCGCAAGGTTGCCGAGCTCGAGAGCCAGTGGGCGGCGTTCTGCGGCGTCCGCCACGCCGTCGCGATGGCCAACGGCACCCTCGCGTTGATGTCGATCTTCTCGGGCATCGGCCTGGAGCCGGGCGACGAGGTCATCACCGTCTCGCACACCTTCGCCGCGACGGCCAACGCGATCCTGTACACCGGCGCGACGCCGGTGTTCGTGGACATCGAGCCCGACACCTACCTGATCGACGCGAAGCGGATCGAGGCGGCGATCACCCCACGGACGCGGGCGATCTGCCCGGTCCACCTCTTTGGTCTCGTCGCCGACATGGACATGATCCAGGCGATCGCCGACCGGCACGGCCTGATCGTGGTCGAGGATGCCTGCCAGGCGCATGGCGCCACGTTCCGCGGACGGCGGGCGGGCAGCTTTGGTCACGGCGCGTTCAGCCTGTACGCGACCAAGAACATGACCACGGCCGAGGGCGGCTTCGTCACGACCAACGACGACAAGCTGGCCGACTGGCTGCGGCTCCACCGCAACCAGGGGATGCGTACCCGGTACGCGTTCGAGATGCTCGGCTACAACTTCCGGATGACGGACCTGGCGGCCGCCATCGGGCTGGTCCAACTCGCCAAGCTGGAGCGCAACACCGCGCGGCGGCAGTCGATCGCGGCCCGCTATGACGAGGCCTTCGGCGAGCTGCCGATCGGTCTGCCGATCACGCCGGACGGCCGGACACACGTCTTCCACCAGTACACGATCGATGTCGGCGGGGCGCGCGACGCGATCGTCGCCGACCTGCGCGAGGCCGGGGTCGGCGCGGACATCTACTACCCGACGCCGGTGCACCGGCAGGCCTACATCCTGGAGCGAGGGTTGTACGCCGATCTGCCCGTGACCGACGGTGCGGCCGCGCGGACGCTCGCCCTGCCGATGCATCCAGGGCTGACGGAGGGGGAGCAGGGCCAGGTCATCGACGCCGTCCGCGCTGCGGTGGCTCACCACCTCGAGGGCGTCGCGGATGGACGCCCAACCGCGGGGGCCGTCGCCCCCGCCGGCCGCGCCGGCGCCCCCGGCCGCGCCGGCGCATGACCGACGCCTGGCACCCAGCGGGGGCGCGCGCGCTCCGGCTCGGTCTGGCCGGGCTCGGGTCGATGGGTCGGAACCATCTTCGCATCCTGTCCAGCCGCGAGGGGAGCCGGCTGGCGGCTGTCGCCGATCCGGTGCCCGACGTGCTCGCCGCGGCGATCGCGGGAACCGGTGCGGAGGGCTATGCCGACCCGCTCGCGATGATCCGCGAGGCGCGTCTTGACGGCGTCGTGGTCGCGGCCCCGACCAACGCGCACCTCTCGCTGGCGCTTGCCGCGATCGAGTGCGGCGTGCCGGTCCTCGTCGAAAAACCGCTCGCGGGCACGGTCGACGATGCCCTGCGGATCGTCCACGCGGCGACGGACCGCGGTGTGCCGGTCCAGGTCGGCCACGTCGAGCGGTTCAACCCCGCGGTCCTCGAGCTCGGTCGCCTGCTCAAGGCCGGCTGGCTCAGCACCGTCTACGCCATCGTCAGTCGACGGGCCGGTCCGTTCCCGGCCCGGATCCGCGACGTCGGTGTGACCATCGACCTCGCCACGCACGACGTGGACATCCTGTCGTGGATCGCCGGCGAGCGCCCGACCCGCGTCTTCGCCGAGCTTGCCCAGCGCAAGCACGCCGACCACGAGGACCTGTTGTTCGGGCTGCTCCACTTCCCGTCGGGCGCGACGGGCATGCTCGACGTCAACTGGCTGACCCCGGCCAAGCGCCGCCAGCTCGTCGTCGTGGGCGAAGAGGGCATGTTCGAGCTCGACTACCTGACGCAGCGGCTCACGTTCACTCGCTCGGACGTCGGGCATCCGCAGATGATCGGTGGCTACGCGCCGACGTTCACCGGCGAGGTGGCCGAACTGCCGGTCGAGAACGCCGAGCCGCTCGGCGCCGAGCTCGACGCGTTCATCACGGTGATCCGCGAGGGGTCGCCGCCGATCATCAGCGCCGTGGATGGGCTGTGGGCGGTGGCGATGGCCAGCGGTCTGCTCCAGGCGGGCAGGGACGGGCGTCCGGTCGACCTCACGACCCTCGGGGACCGGCTGTCGGCACGATGACCATCACGACGCGACCCACCCGCGGCGGTCCGAGCCTGCTCGGTGGCTCGATCGACGTGCCCGCGAACCCGTGCCTCCACGAGACGCCGCGGACGGTCTCGCCATGGATCGGCGAGCCCGGGACCGCCGGATCCGTCGCGCTAGTCGGTGCCGGGAAGATGGGCCTCCCGCTCGCCGCCCAGTTCGCCGGGCACGGCTGGCAGGTGATGGCCGTGGACGTCAACCAGGCCGTCGTGGATGCGATCAACGAAGGCCGATCGCATGTCGGCGAGGAGCCCGGGCTGGTTGAGGCGGTGGCGGAAGCCCACGCCGCCGGCCGGCTCCGCGCGACCACCGACGGGACGGAGGCCGCCCGGTCGGCGGACGTCGTCGTGATCATCGTCCCGGTCATGCTCGACGACCGCCACCAGCCGGATTACCGGTACATGGATGCGGCCGCGGCGGCGGTCGGGCCCGGGCTCCATCCGGGCTCGCTGGTCATCTTCGAGACGACGCTGCCGGTGGGCGACACGCGAGGACGGTACGTGCCGGTGCTCGATGCGGCCAGCGGGCTGACGGTGGAGGACGACCTGTTCGTCGCCTTCTCGCCGGAGCGGCTCCTGTCCGGCCACGTCTTCCAGAACCTGGCCACCTATCCGAAGCTCGTCGGCGGGATCGGCCCGGCGTCCACGGCGCGTGCCGCGGCGTTCTACGCCTCGGTCCTCGACGCCGAGGTCGTGGCCATGAGCAACGCCGAGGCGGCCGAGTTCGCCAAGCTCGCCGAGACGACCTACCGCGACGTCAACATCGCCCTGGCCAACGAGTTCGCCAACTACGCCGAGCGGACCGGGGTGGACATCCTCGAGGTCATCGAGGCGGCGAACAGCCAGCCATACAGCCACATCCACCAGCCGGGGATCGGCGTCGGCGGCCACTGCATCCCGGTCTACCCTCACTTCCTGCTCAGCCGGGCCCCCGAGCTCACGCTCGTCAAGGCCTCGCGCAAGGCCAACGACGGCCAGGTCGAACGCGCGATTGCGACGCTCGAGGGCGCGCTCGGCGGTCTCGAAGGCGCCGAAGTCCTCGTCCTGGGCCTGACCTACCGTCACGGCGTCAAGGAGCTGGCCTACTCGCGCGCCATCCCGCTGATCGATGCGCTCCGGGCGCGGGGCGCCCGGGTGCTGGCGTTCGATCCGCTGCTCGACGACGACGAGATCGTGCACGTCGGTGCGGTGCCATGGGCCTGGGCTACAGCGTCGCCCGTTGTCCGGGCGATCGTGACCCAGACCGCGGACCCCGCCTTCGCGTCGCTCGACCCGGCCTGGTTCCCGGCGCTCGCGGTCGTGCTCGACGGTCGCAACTCGCTGCGCGATCTGGCCCTCCCGGCCGAGGTTGCGTACCACGGGATCGGCATCCCGGCGCGCACCACGGTCGGCTGAGGCCCGGGCGCAGTCTGAGGCGCCGAGACTCGCGACCAGGGCCGGGACCGCTACCCTTTGGCCGTGCGAATCGTCAGCGTCGTCGGCACGCGGCCGCAACTGATCAAGGCCGCTGCGTTGTCGCCGTTGCTGCGGGTGCACCACGACGAGATCTTCGTCGACACCGGCCAGCATTACGACGACGCGCTCGCGGGTGCGTTCTTCCGGGAGCTCGGCCTGGCGGCGCCCGACCATGAGCTGGGCGTCGGCGGGGGAACACACGCCGAGCAGACCGCCGCCATGCTCGCTGGGCTCGAGCCAATCCTGGTCGATCGGTGGCCGGACGCCGTTCTCGTCTACGGCGACACGAATTCGACGCTGGCGGGGGCGCTCGCGGCGGCCAAGCTGAACATCCCGGTCGCGCACGTCGAGGCTGGGCTGCGCAGCTTCGATCGTCGGATGCCCGAGGAGATCAACCGGCTCGTCGCGGACCACCTGTCGCGGTGGCTGTTCGCGCCGACCCCGACCGCGGTCGAGAACCTCAGGGCCGAAGGGATGACCGACGGCGTCGTGCTCGTCGGCGACCTGATGCAGGACCTCGCGGCGCGCGTCGGTCGAGATGCCGCCAGCGCGGGCGCCATTCGCGAGGTCGGCCGGCGATTTGCCACGAGCCTGCCCGGACTCGTCCTCGACCCGGGCGGGTATCTCTTCGCCACGATCCACCGGGCCGAGAACCGCGAACCCGACGCGATCCGAGCGTGGTCGGCGTTGCTCAGCCGCGCTGCGACCGCATCGCGTCCGGTCATCCTCGCGATCCACCCCGGGACGCGTGTCGCCCTCGAGCTTGCCGGGATCACGTTGTCGCCGGACGTCCGGCTGGTTGACCCGCAGGGGTATCGGACATCCCTCACCCTCCAGCTCCATGCGGCCGCCGTCCTGACCGACTCCGGAGGCGTCCAGCGCGAATCGGCCTGGCTCGGCGTCCCGTGCCTCGTGCTGCGCGGCACGACCGAGTGGGTCGAGGCAGTCGCCGGCTCGGAGGGCAGGATGGTCGTCGTCGGCCTCGACGCGGACCGAGCGATCGAGGCACTCTCCGCCCTCGCACCGCCCGAGCGTGCCGCGGAACTCGCCCGGGTCCGGGCGGCCGGCTTCGATCTCCAGCCCGCGGGCGCTGCGGAGGCCATCGTCACAGCGCTGGAGGTCGGCTGATGAGCGCCCCGCGTCGATGACGGTGGACGATCGCCCAAGGGAGATCGCCGAGACCGGCCCATCCCGCCGCGCCCTCCGCGTCGTGATGTCTGTCTACAACGACGTCACCCGCGATTCACGGGTCCTTCGCGAGGCGGCGACCCTGGTCGCGGCTGGGCACCGGGTCACGATCATCGGTCGGCACGGACCGGACGAACGCGAGATCATCCGCCACGAGCGCGACGGCTTCGAGATCGTCCTCGTCCCGATCCCGCACAAATGGCGCACCTGGGTCTACCGCTACCGGCGGCCATGGCGGATGTACGGCCTGGTCCGGCGTCGCTTCCTGTATCACCTGTTCCGCGGGCCCGCCGGCTGGGTTCGGTCGGTCGCGTTCCTGGGCGTCGCCGTCCTGGTGGCCATCGCGTCGCTGGTCCGCCTGCCGTTCATCGCCATCTCGGGTGGCTTCAACCCGCCCAAGCACGATTCGACGATCGACTGGCTGATCCGCTGGCGCTTCGGGGTCCTGGGCTGGAACGAGGCGGCTGCCGCCGCGGCACCCAAGGCCGATGTCTACCACGGCCACGATCTGACGGCCCTGCCGGCTGCGGTCCGCGCCCAGTCCCGCAACGGTGGACTGCTCGTCTACGACAGCCACGAGTCGTTCATGGATTCCGGAACGAACGTGAACCGGTCCCGCTGGGGCAAGGCGATCCTGCGCTGGTTCGAACGCCGGCAGGCAGGCCGTGCGACGGCGCTGGTGACGGTCAATCGCTCGCTCGGGGAGATCCTGGGGCCGCGCTTTCGGATCGATCGCGTCGTCGTCGTCTACAACACGCCGGCCCGCTGGGAGGCTCCGGCCGAACGGCCCAACCTGATCCGCGAGGCCACGGGTCTACCGGCGGCCGCCCCGATCGCGCTCTACCACGGCGCGTTCTTCCTGCACCGCGGCCTGGAGGAGTTGGCCGCGGCGTTGCTCGAGCCCGGCATGGAGCGGGTCCACGCGGTCTACCTCGGGTACGGCGGCCAGGAGGCGACGCTGCGCGAAATGGCGGAGGACCCAACGTACGGCGGGCGGATCCACGTCCTCGAGGCCGTGGCGCCGGCCGTGCTGCCGCTCTGGGTCGCCTCCGCGGACGTGGGGGTCATGCCGATCCAGGCGAACACGCTCAACCATCGGCTGTCGAGCCCCAACAAGCTCTTCGAGTCGCTCGCGACGGGGCTCCCGGTCGTGGTCAGCGACTTCCTGGAGATGCGACGGATCGTCCTCGAGGACCCCGACGGGCCGCTCGGGGCGGTATGTGATCCGGCCGATCCCGCGTCCGTCGCGGCGGCCATCCGGTCCATCCTCGACCTGAGCCAGGCCGAACGGGACGCGCTACGGGCGCGCTGCCTGCGGGCGGCCCACAAGCGATGGAACTGGGAGACCGAATCAGCGCGGCTAGTGGAGCTCTACGACTCGCTTGCGTTGGAGGCAGCCGGCTCCGGGACCGCGAGTTCCGCGCCGTCCGGCTTGGCGTAGGCAGCTCCGGCGAGCTGCTCCGGGCCGACGTCCCGCCGACCGAGCCGCACCACCCGGAGGCCGGCCGCATGCGCCGCCTCGACGTCGACCACGGCGCGCGTGTCGTAGATGAGGTTGCCGCGCATCGCGGCCGCCACCTTCTCCCAGTCGAGCTGCGCATATTCGATCCACTCGGTAGCCACGACGACCGCGTCGGCGTCCAGGACGGCATCGAGCGGGGTCGCCGCGACTGCGAGGAGCGGGTCCGCGAGGCGGGCTCGACGCTCCGCCCTCGGATCGTGGGCGAGCACGTTGGCGCCGGCCGCCCGAAGGTTGGCCGCCAGGGCGAGCGCCGGCGATTCGCGGACGTCGTCCGTGTTCGCCTTGAACGACAGGCCGAGCAACCCGATCCGACGACCGGCGAGTGAGCCCGTGCCGCCGAGCAGCCGCTCGAGGCGGTGCACGATCTGGCGCTGGTGGACGGCATTCGACCGGTGGACCGCCGAGAGCAGCGGCGCCTCGACGTCGAGGGCGACGGTCTCCAGCGCGATCGCGACGGCCTGCTCGGGCAGGCATGACCCGCCAATGCCGGGGCCCGGCTGCAGGAAGGCCGTTCCGATCCGCCCGTCCAGCCCGATCCCGGCGATAACTTCCCCGATGTCCGCACCCGTGGCATCGGCCACCCGAGCCAGCTCGTTGGCAAACGAGATCTTCATCCCGAGGAAGACGTTCGAGCCGAGCTTGATCAGGGCCACAGACCTGGCGTCGGCGACGAGCGATGGCGCACCCAGCGGTGCGTAGATGTTGAGCACGGCCTGCGCTGCGGCGGCGTCGCGCGGCTCGAGCCAGCCGGTCACCACCCGGTTTGGCCGATCGAAGTCTTCGAGGGCCTGGCCCTCGCGCATGAACTCCGGGTTGGTCACGATCGACGCCCGGTCCGGACGCCCCGAGGCCAGCGCCGCCAGACGACCGGGGCCGTCGAGAGGGAGCGTGGATCGGACGACGATCGTGTGCTCAGGGCCTACCCGGGTCAGGAGCCGCTCGATCGCGGCCTCCACGTACGCGGTCGAGAGCGGACCGTCAGGGCCGGTCGGCGTATTGACGCAGACGAAGGTGAAGGCGACATCGGCTGGTGGATCGAGCTCGGTCGTGAAGGTCAGCGAGCCGTTGGCGAGGCCCTGCGTGATCGCCTCGGTCAGACCCGGCTCGAAGATGGGCGCCCGGCCGTCGTTCGCAGCCGCGATGCGTGCCGCGTCGAGATCAGCAACAGTCACCCGGTGGCCGAGCCGCGCGAAACCGACCGCGGTGACCAGGCCGACGTGGCCGGCACCGAGCAGAAAGAGGTGCACGAGGCGGAATCTCCGGTGCGGTAGAGGTTGTCCGGACGCTTGCTGGAACCATAACATCAGGCGCCGCGGCAGCGCCTCGGCGGCGCCGTGACTGCGTTTGGCGTGGGCGGTCGGCTACACTCGCGGCCGTGCCAGACGAGATCGTGCCCCAGCGCTGCGTGGTCGTCCTGCCGTCCACCGGCGAGTTCGATTCGCGGACGTACCGGATCGCACGAACGCTGCACGAGCGGGGCCACGAGGTCACCGTCCTCGCCCGATGGAAGCCGGGTCTCGAGCGCCGCGAGATCCACGAAGTTGGCTACCCGATCGTTCGCGTCGAGACCACGGCCCTCGACGGGCTGCCGCTCCGATCGCTGACGTTGCCGCTGCTGCGGTTCCTGCGGCTCAGTGCGCGGCCGGGCAAGCGAGGGGCGGCGGGGACCGCCGCGGCGACGCCCACGACCGCGACCGACGACGCTGCCGCGACCACGGCGGACACAGCCGCGACCGACGACGGCACCGCGCCAGGCTGGGCTCACCCGACACGACGCGCCCCGGGCACGGGCCTGCCGAGCCGGTTTCGCGACTATGTCCGGCGTAGCCGGATCTTCCTCATGATCCGCAGCCACCGCCGCCAGGCCCTGGCCGTGGCGCCGGCCGCGGACCTTTATCACGGGATGGCGTACATGGGGATCTCCGTGGCGCTCGAGCTCGGCAAGCGGCATCGGGCGAAGGTGATCTACGACTCCCGTGACATCTACATGGTCGCCGCCAACCTCGCCCGTCTGCGCGGGCCGATCAAGGCGGTGCTCGCGCGGATGGAGCGTGGCTGGGCGCGTGGCGCCGATCGCGTGTTCACGGTCAACCAGCCGTACGCCACGGAGCTCGCCAGGCGGTTCGACGTGGCGATGCCCGTCATCGTCATGAACTGCTCGTACCGCTTCTCGTCGCCGGCGCCGCAGCCCCGGCGGTTCCACGAACGACTCGGGCTCGATCCGGAAATGCGGGTCGTCCTCTACCAGGGCGGGTTCTCGGTCGGCCGCGGGGTGGAGCAGCTGATGGCCGCGATCCGTCAGGTCCCCGGCGCCGTCCTCGTCGTGATGGGCTATGGCGCGCTCGAGGCCGACTTCCGGGCCACCGCCGAGCTCCCCGAGAACCAGGGTCGCGTCCACGTCCTGCCCGCGGTGCCACCCACCGAGCTGCTCGACTGGGTCGCCTCAGCCGACGTCGTAGGCGTGCTCTTCCAGCACGACACGCTCAACAACTACCTCTCCACGCCGAACAAGTTCCTTGAAGCGATGGCCGCGGGTGTGCCGACCGTCTGCTCGGACCACCCGGGGATGGGCCCGATCGCGCGCGAAACCGGCTGCGGCATCCCGGTCGACCCAGCCGACGTCGACGCGGTCGCCGCCGCCATCCGGACGATCGTCGACGCGCCGCCAGACGAGCGCTCCGCGATGCGCGCCCGCGCGCTCGCCGCCGCCCACGACACGTACAACTGGGAGACCCAGGTCCAGGGGCTGCTGGAGGAGTACGGCCGGCTGACCGGTAGTCGCTGGTGAGCGAGGTCGCCCCGGCGCCGTCCGGTCCGACCGCGCCCCGCGCCCCACGCCCTCGGGCGGTCCTGCTGGTCGCAAACACCGCGGCCCCGTACTCGCGGGGCCTGCGCGTCGCCCGGAGCCTGGCGGATGCGGGTTGGGACGTGGAGATCGCCGCGGTCGCAGGAGCGGGCGTGCCGCGCGAAGCGCTCGATGGGACGATCAGCGTTCGCCGCTACGTCCCGAGCGGACCGCTGCGGCGCTGGATCGGTCAGCCGCCACCCCCGACGCCACCCACGAAGCTGCTCCAGGTGCTCGCGCTCAACGCGGACAAGGCGCTCAAGGTGGCGCTCTGGCCGATCCACGTTCGGGCCTGGTGGCGCACGCTCCGACGGGAGCTGCCGCCTGCGGATCTCTACCACGCCTTCGGGATCCTGACGTTGCCGATCGCGCTCGATCTCGCGAACGAGTCGCGACGGGCCGGCCGCCGCGGGCTGGTCGTGTACGACGTGATCGACGCCATCCTCGACTCGAACAATTACCAGAACGTGCCGCGGCCGGTCATCGCGCGGTATCGGGGCAAGGAGGCGGCCTGGGTCCGCCGCGCGGATGCCGTGGTCACGGTCAACGACGCTCTCGCCGACCACTGCCGCGGGCGTTGGCCGTTCCGCGAACGACCAACGGTCCTGCTCAACTGCCAGCCCCGCTGGACGCCGCCCGCGCCACGGCCGGACGTGATCCGCGAAGCCACCGGCCTGCCACGAGGACGGCGGATCGTCCTCTTCCTCGGCAAGCTCGGCCGCGAGCGCGGGCTGGAGGTGGCCGCGGAGGCCGTCGTCCGGCTGCGCGACGCAGCGCTGGTGATGCTCGGCGCCGCCGTTAACCCGGGCTGGGCCGCCGACCTGGCCTCGAAGTCGCGCGAGCCGCGGTTCGAGGGACGCCATGTCGTCCTGCCGCCGGTCCATCCGGACGACGTCAGGACCTGGGCCGCGTCGGCGGATGTCTCGATCATCGCGGTCCAGGCGAACTCGCTCAATCAGCGGCTCTCTACCCCGAACAAGTTCTGGGAGAGCCTCGCCGCGGGAACACCGGTCGTGATCGGTCGTGATCTCGAGGTGATGCGCGCCATCGTGGAGGCGGACTCGCTTGGCGCAGTCGCCGATCCCACCGATCCCGACGACCTGGCGCGCGCGCTCCGCGAGGTGCTCGAACAACCGCCCGAGGCATACGACGCGATGCGCGAGCGCTGCCTCGCCGTCAGCCGCGACCGCTACAACTGGGAGACCGCCGTGGTTCCGTACCTCGAGCTCGTGCGACGACTCGCACCGACCACGGGGCGATCAGCCGGCTGAGCCTCTGGGCCGGCGGAACAGGACGATCTTGCTCGATGGTGCGGCACTGGTCGCGAGCACCAGGCGATCGAGCGCGAGCATCAGCGGACCGACCCACCGGATGCTCTGCGGTGACGTCTTCGCGCGTCGCGCGACCCATCGCCACCACCGCACGTAGCGGTCGTACGCGGTCTTCGATCCGGCTTCGATCGGGTTGTTGGCCATGGCGACGGCCCCGCGAAGCTCGACCAGCTCGAGACCGGCGGAAATCAGCGGGTCGCGGTAGGCGGCGAACCCCCGGGCGCGCGATGTCTGGGCCGCCGTCGGCGCGCGTTCGTAGGTCGGGTCCAGGAGGATCGGTTCGACGAGCACGAGCCCGCCGCCCGGGGCGACGAGCGCGGCGAGGTTGCCGAGGGCCTGCGTGAACGCCGCATCGTCGGTCAGGTGCAGCAGGACGTTCATCACCGAGACGAGGTCGTAGGGCCCGGCCGGCAGCCCCGAATCGGACGCACCAATGTCGGCGACGACGAACCGGTCGCCCCGATCACTGAACGCCGCCTCGATCCGCTCGACGGCATCGGGGACGAGGTCGCAGCCGTCCACCCGCGGCACGCCCAGGTCGTGCCAGACGCGGACCCAGTAGCCGGTCCCGGCCCCCACGTCGAACGCGGACCGCACACCATCGAGGAGATGGTGCCGGCGGACGAACCAGCGGACCCGCCGTTCGAGGGCGCGGTAGAGCCAGGCGTTCAGGTCGGCCGGCAGCCCGGACTGGCCGACGCTCGACAGGTCGCCCCGCGCATGGAGCCGCGACCAGTGATCGCGGGGGTCGTAGGACATGGCGGTCATGGTGGCATACCGGTCGGCCCGGTCGGTCAGTCCGACCGCTGATGGCCCCGTGCGTCCCAGCGATCGGCCAGCCAGCGGAGCGAGCCGGGGGCGAGTCGCGCGCGCC
>JBBEBJ010000016.1:25704-27392 GCA_040882425.1 Chloroflexota bacterium
GCGTCCCAGCGATCGGCCAGCCAGCGGAGCGAGCCGGGGGCGAGTCGCGCGCGCCGCTCGCCGAGCCGGGCCACGAACACGACCGCCGGGGCGTCGATGGCGACGATCTCGACCGGGCCGCGGCCGTGGCCCGTTGCTCGCGCGGCGGCACCGACCGCCCTCGCGAGGAGCTGGTCGGCGGTAGGTGCCGGCCGGAAGAAGGCGCGTTTCAGGCGCGCGAGCGGGCTTCGCCCTCGCGGTTTGGGCCTGGGCGGCGGGACCGGTTCCGCCTCGATGATCCGGACGTCAGGAGCCGCCGCACCGCCCGGGTCGGGATCGCCGACCGGCGCGGGCAGCACCACGGCGACCCTTCCCCGAAGACCGGCGGGCAGTTCGGCGACCAGGCGACGCGCCTGCCCGCTACCGGTGGCCAGGACGATCCTGGGCAAGGGGCGGTCGACCGAGGGGATCACCTCGGTCGCGCTGGTTCCCGCGGCCGGCACGCCAGGCTCGGTCGCGGCCGGAGCATTCGAGGCCGCGTTGCGGTAGAGCTCGATGCATCGACGCGCCACCGCGCCCTCGCCGACGACGTCCACGAGGCGAGGCCGCGCAGTCTCCGCGTCGACGGGAAGGTCACCCGCGAGAACCCTCTGGATCGCAGCGGCGAACGCCCCGGGATCGTCGCCGTCCGCCACGCGCCCGTATCCACCCGACAACTCGATGATCCAGGGCACGCCCCCGGACCGCCGTGCGGCGACTGGCAGCCCGGTGAGGATCGCCTCGGCGGCCGCCACACCAAACGTCTCGGACGGACTCGGGTGGACGAACGCCCCGGCCCGCGCCATGGCGGCCGCCACGCCGGCGCGATCGAGCCAGCCGTCGAACGTCACGGCCGAACCGATACCAAGGGTCTCAGCCAGCGTCAACCACTGCGCCAGCTCGGCGCCCGTTCGCTCGCCGCCGATCAGCCGAAGGTGCACGTCGGGTCGCTCGGCGCGGACGTGCACGAAGGCGCGCAGGAGGACGTCGATCCCCTTGTGCTCGCCGAGTGACCCTACCCAGAGCAGCTCGCCGGGGTCGCGGCGTCCGGGATTGGCCGGCGGGAACGCGGCATCCGCGACCGGGTCCGGCAGGATCTCGATCCGGTCCCGCGCGGCCGTCGCGGCCGTGGCGATCCGGTCGGCGAGCGACGGGCTGACCGCCACGAGCCGGACATCCGGCTCGAACAGCGTCCGGTAGCGTTCGCGCGCGACCGGATCGACGAGGTCGGCGTCGACCGTGCTCGCGTGTTCGGAGACGATGACCGGGATCCCGAGCTCGCGGCCGACCATGGCGGCCGCCACGCCATCGGGGAGACCGGTGTGGGCGTGGATCACGTCGGGCCGCCAGGTTTCGACCAGCCGCCGAACGAACGGTCGGAGCGCCTCCAGGTGGTCGTCCACGAGCGCCTCGGCATCACCGGCGCCCGGACGGCGCACGATCGGGATCCGCGCGACCGGCACGCCCGCCGCGCCGTACGACACGGGTGTCGCGAACAGGGCGTCCGGGGTGGCGACCCGCTCGAAGGCGGCGCGAGCCGGGACGAGGTCCGCGTCGCGCCACTCGACGCGGCCGCGGATCAGGACGCGATCGAAGGAGACGACGCGCGCGTTCACGCCAGCCGTGCGTGTCGCGGCGACAAGGTCGGCGACGAACGACCCGCGCCCCGG
>JBBEBJ010000016.1:27492-46326 GCA_040882425.1 Chloroflexota bacterium
TCACGTTCCGCCTTGGCCTGGCGCGAGTGCTCCTTGTGCATGGCCACGACGTCCGCCGGGTCGCCCTCGGCCACGACGCGACCCTTCTGCAGCAGGATCGCCCGATTGCAGAACTCGACGACCCAGTTCATGTCGTGGGTGACGAAGACGACACCCTTCGCCTGGCGCACCAGTTCCAGCACCCGTGCCTTCGACTTTGCCCGGAACACCTCGTCTCCGGTGGCGAGGACCTCGTCCAGCAGGAGGATGTCCGGATCGACGGACGTCGCGATCGAGAAGCCGAGACGCGCCCGCATCCCCGATGAGTAGGTCCGGATCGGTGCGTCGATGAAGGGGCCGAGATCGGCGAACTCGATGATCCCGGGCGTCCGCTCGGCCATCTCCTTGCCCTGGATGCCCAGGAACGCACCCGCGAGCCGGATGTTCTCGCGCCCGGTCAGCTCCTGGTCGAAACCCGCACCCAGCGTCAGCAGGCTGGAGATCAACCCGTCGACCTCCACGGTGCCCTCGGACGGGAGGATGATCCCGGCCAGCACCTGGAGGAGCGTGCTCTTGCCCGCCCCGTTCGGCCCGATGACCGCCAACGACTCGCCGTGGACCAGGTTGAAGTTGACGTCGCGCAGGGCCCAGAACTCGTCGGCCGGCTGGCGGACGAACAGGTTCACGAACGATCGGTGGAGCGTCGTCTTGCGGGTGAACCGCAGGCTGTACTTGACCCCCACGTCCTGGACGCGGATCGCCACGTGGGCGTTGGCCGGTGGCTCGTCGGGATGCGCCGGGCTGATCTCCGGGCTGGCCGCGGGGCTCGTCTCGGTGGCCACGGTCAGAGGACCTTGGCGAACGACGGTTCGACCCGCTTGAACAGGAGCGTGGTCAGCGCCAGGAGCACCACCGAGGCGACGAGGAGAGCCGCCAGGCCGGTCCAGTCCGGGACCCGCTCGCTGTAGATGACGTCGCGATAGGCGGTGAACAGGATCGCGAACGGGTTGGCCAGCAACACGTCCCCGATCACCGGGATCTCGCCCGCTGCCCGGCGCAGGTCCTCGATCCCGTACAGGCTGGGCGACATGTAGAACCAGAGGCGCAGGGCGTGACGCGACAGGTTGCCGACGTCGCGATAGAAGACGTTGATTGCCGCGAGCCCGACCGCGATCGCGAGGTTGAACACGAACTGGACGACCGCGATCAGCGGAATGAGCAGGATCACGACCGACAACCGCTCGCGATAGAGCACGAGGATCAGCGCGGCCAACGGGATCAGGCCAAAGAGGAAGTTGGCGACGCCGGCACCCGCGGACGCGACGGGCAGCACGAGCTTTGGGAACTGGATCTGGCGGATCAACCGATCCGCTCCGGTCACTGACGTGATCGCGTCCTGGACGGTCGACTGGAACCACTTCCAGGGCAGGATCGCGGCAAAGATGAACAACGGATAGTCGGGCGTGGAGCGGTTGAACACGACCGACACGAGCACGACGTAGACCGCCATCTGGAGCAGCGGATCCAGGACCCACCAGAGGTTGCCGAGCAGCGTGTCGGCGCCTTTCTTGCGGATGTCGGCCTGGACCAGGTAGCGGATCAGGCGGCGCCGCTGGCTGACCTCGACGACGGCTTCGCGGAGGAGTCCGATGGGCCCGGGACGGACGGCGCCGCGGCGAAAATGGGCTGGCGCGTCGGCCGTCGCACTCATGGGGCCCGCAGCGTACCACGGCCGAACTGGCGGTTGGGGTACGCTGCCCGACGCTCATGACGCCCGCCCCAACGACGTCCACACTGCGCCCGGTCGCGATGCTGACGCACTCCTATTACGAGGAGGATCCGCGTGTCCGGCGCGAGGCCGAGGCGCTCGTCGCCGCGGGTCGGGAGGTGGACGTCTTCGCGCTGCGCCGGCCGGACGATCCACCCACCGAGGTCCTCGACGGCGTGACGATCCGCCGACTCGGCGTCCAGCGTCACCAGGGCGCCGGGCTCGCGACCTACCTGGGTGAATACGTGGCGTTCCTCGTCCGGGCCGGGCTCGCCCTGACCGGGGCACACCGTCGGCGACGTTACGGCCTGGTCCAGGTCCACACGCTGCCGGACTTCCTGGTCTTCGCGGCCCTGCCCCTCCGCATCACCGGCGTGCCGGTCATCCTCGATCTCCACGAGGCGATGCCCGAGTTCTTTCGCAGCCGCTTCGGCGGCCGGGCCGGACGGATCGGGTACGCCCTGCTGCGTCTCCAGGAACGTGCCTCCACGGCGTTTGCGAGCGCCGTCGTCACCGTCAACGACGCGCTCGGCGACCGGCTCCTCGCGGTCGGCGTGCCGGCGTCGAAGGTGACGGTCGTGCCAAATACGCCATCGCTCGCACGGTTCGACCTCGCCCGGTATCCCGCCCGCCCATTCATGGCCGACGGCGCGCTCCGCCTCGTCTACGCCGGTGCCCTGAGCCCGATCTACGAGCTCGATGTCGTGCTCGCGGCGATCGCCCGTCTCGGGCGGATGCGCCCCGGCCTGCGGGTCTGTCTCGATCTCTACGGCCGCGACTTTGCCGAGGTCCCGCTCCGCGAGCAGGCGATCGCCCTCGGCGTCACGGATCGGGTCGTGTTCCACGGCCGGATCCCGCTCGATGCCGTCCCCGCGGCGATCGCCGCCGCGGATGTGGGCCTGGCCCCGACGCGACGCTCCGAGTTCACCGATTTCTCGCTCTCGACCAAGGCGTTCGAGTACGCGGCGATGGGTCGGTCGGTCGTGGCTTCGCGCCTGCCGATGGTCGAGCGGACCTTTGGCGATGACGTCGTGACCTATACGCCGGGCGACGCCGACGATCTCGCCGCGGCCCTCCTCCGGCTCGTCGACGCGCCCGACGAGCGCGAGGCCAGGCTGGACCGGGCGCTGCGGCGGGTTCGCGACATCGGCTGGGAGCGCGAGTCGGCGCGGTATCTCGCGCTTGTCGATCGTCTCGCGCGTCCGCCCCGCGCCGGCAGGGCCGGCCAGGCTCCGTAGTGGCCGCGGAGAAGGACGGCTTTCGGCCGGATATCGAAGGGCTCCGGGCCGTCGCGGTAAGCCTCGTCCTGCTCTACCATGCGGCGGTCCCCGGCTTTGGCGGCGGCTACGTCGGCGTGGATGTCTTCTTCGTCCTGTCCGGCTTCCTGATCAGCGGCCTGCTCCTGCGCGAGCTCGAGACCTCGGGGACGATCTCGCTCTCCTCGTTCTATGCCCGCCGCCTGCGCCGCCTGCTGCCGGCGGTGGCGCTCCTGATCCTGGTCACCGTCGCGGTCTCCGTGGCCGTGCTCTCACCGCTGCGGGCCGGCGATGTCGCCGCCGACGGCGCGGCTGCCGCCCTCTACGCGTCGAACCTGCGGTTTGCCGTCCAGGCAACCGACTACCTCCAATCGGAGCTCGCGCCGTCGCCGCTGCTCCACCTGTGGTCGCTCGGCGTCGAGGAGCAGTTCTACCTGTTCTGGCCGGCGCTGCTCCTGCTCGCGACGCGCACCGGTTCGGATCGGCGTGTTCGGGTCGGGATCGTGGCCGCTACGGTCGTCGTCGCCTCCTTCGCGCTGTCGTTGTGGCTTACGACGGCGAGCGCGCCGTGGGCCTTCTTCTCGTTGCCGTCGCGAGCCTGGGAGCTCGGGATCGGGGCACTCCTGGCGGTCGGTTCGGCCCGGCTTGCGGCACTACCGCGCGGGCTTGCGACCGCCACGGGATGGCTCGGGCTCGGCATGATCGGCGCGGCGGGCGTCCTGATCGACACGAGCACGCCGTTTCCCGGGTCCGCGGCCCTGCTGCCTGTCCTCGGCACGGCGCTGGCGATGTTGCCGGGCATGCGTGACACGACGGATGCTCCGGCCCGCTTCCTGGGCGTGCGACCGGCGCGGTTCCTGGGTCGCATCTCCTACTCGCTGTACCTGTGGCACTGGCCGATGCTCGTGCTGCCGACCGCGGTCGCCGGCGAGACGCTCCCGCTGCCGGTCCGGGTTGGCCTGATGCTGGCAGCCATCCCGATCGCCTACGCGAGCCAGCGCTGGCTGGAGGACCCAATCCGTCGCGGGCGGATCGTCGGGCTGGTCCCGCGCCGGAACCTCGTCCTCGCCGGCGCCCTCTCGATCGCCGTCGCGACGTCGTCGCTGGGGCTCGGCTTCATCACCACGCAGCGCCTGACCGCGGCCGCGGCGTCCGGGGTCAGCACGGGTGCCACGGCCCCCCCGCTCCCGGAGCTGGGCGGACTCGCGGCGACGCCCTCGCCGGCGAGCGAGTCGCCGCCGCCGGTGTTGTCGACGCCCACCCCGACACTCCCGCCGCCACCCGGCGGTCCGGTGCCGCCGGACCTGATCCCCGCGCTCACCCAGGCCCGCAACGACATCCCGTCGATCTATGGGGACGGCTGCCATCTCGACCAGCCCTCGACGCGCATTCCCGAGTGCGCGTTCGGCGACCCGGGTTCGGACACGGTCGTGGTCCTGGTCGGCGACTCGCATGCCGCGCAGTGGTTCCCGGCGCTCGAGCGACTCGCCACGGAGCGATCATGGCGCCTGGTCTCGATGACCAAGAGCGGCTGCACGCCGGCGTGGATCACGGTCTGGAACACCAACTTCAAGCGTGCGTACACCGAATGCGACGAGTGGCGCGAGCGGGTGCTGGAGCGCGTCGCCTTGGAGCACCCGGCGGCCGTGATCGTCGCCAGCAGCCATCCGATTCGCTCCGCGGGCAGCGGGGCACCAGCCGAGCCGGACGGTGGCGTGGCGCTCGCGGCCGGTCTCGAGGAGACGCTGGACCGCCTCCGGCCGCTGGCCGACGCCGTCGTGCTCATCGGCGACACGCCCAAGTTCGACGACGATCCGCCCGACTGCCTGTCGTCGCACCTGAACGAGGTGCTCGACTGTTCCGAGCCGCGGGCGAGCACGGTCGATCAGCGCTGGCGGGAGACGGAGGCCACAATCGCCACCGGGCTCGGCGTGACCTTCATCGACCCGACGGACTGGGCCTGCCCCACGGACCCGTGCCCGGCGGTGATAGGGAGGTACCTCGTCTACCGCGACACGCACCACCTCGCGACACCGTACGTCGTCGCGCTCCGGGAGCGTCTCGCGGCGGCGTTGCCCGTCGTGATGCGACCGTAGCTGAGTCGGCGTCGGGCGGACATCTAGTACCATACCTTGCCCGTCATACCCCGGCCGCCAGCCGTCCATGCCAGCAGGAAGCCACCCAACCCATGACCTTCAAGGCCAAGCCCGTCGTCAAGCGCGCCCATCGCCCCGGTTGGGAGGGCCAGGATCGACGGAACTTCTATCTGAACATCGGGTTCGCGATCGTTGTTGTCGCCGCGGTCCTGATCCTCGTCGTCGCTGCGGCGATCACGTGGTACGACGACCACCTCGCGCCGGTCGGCAGCGTGGACGGCCAGTCGATCACGACGGACGAGTTGCGCGACCGGTTCGAGATCGAGTCCTGGCGCGTCGATGAGGCCGAGCGCCGGGTCCGCACGGCCGTGGTGGCCGGCCAGGTGTCCGAAGCCGATGGCCAGGCGCAGCTCAACTCGCTCAATCAGACGCGGCAGCAGCTGGCCGGGATCGCGCTCGAGCGCGTCATCGACGCCAAGCTCCAGGCCAGGCTGGCCGCCGAAGAGGGCATCACGACCACGCCCGCCGACATCGATGCCAAGCTGCTCGAGGAGGCAACCACGCCCGAACAGCGTCACGCGTGGGTGATCGAGCTCGCGCCCGAGATCGATCCCGGAGCGACCGAGCCCACGGCCGCGCAGAAGGCCGCCGCCCGGTCCGCTGCCGAAGACGCGCTCGCGCAGCTCCTGGACGGAACGGCCTGGGAAGACGTTGCCTCCTCCGTCTCGACCGACCCCACGACGGCGCCACGGGCGGGCGAGCTCGGCTGGCTGCAGGAGGACGAAACGCGGATCGATGAACCCCTCCTGGCGGCCATCTATGCCGCGGAGCTGAACACGCCCACCGACGTGATCGCCGGCGACGACGACATCTACCGGATCGGGCGCGTGACGGAGATCGCCCCCGAGGCGGTCGACGACGCGTACCAGGCCAAGCTGACCAATGACGGGATCGACCTCGAGAAATACCGCGCCGTGGTGCTGGCCGATGTCATCCACGAGAAGCTCGAGGACAAGATCGTGGCCCAGGTGACGGGTCCCGGTCTCCAGCGCGAGGTCCAGGAGATCTACATCGCACAGGCGCAAGAAGGGCTGGGGCCGAGCGCGGTCAAGACCCGGCACATCCTCTACTCGCCGGGTGACGATCCATCCGGGGCAGCCGAGCTGGAGGCCGGTGACCCCTCGTGGGCCGCCGCCCAGGAGGAGGCGCAAGCCGCCTACGAAATGCTCCTGGACGACCCCGAGCTCTTCGACTCCATCGCCCGCGCCGAGAGCGACGAGAGCAGCGCGCTGGGCATCTCCGGCACCGGCGGCAAGCTCCCGTACTTCGACGCGGAGAGCGCAGTCGACGAGGGCTTCAAGGCCGCGATCGTGGTCCCCGGGCTCGAGGCCGGCCAGATCCTCAAGCCGGCCCGATCGTCGTTCGGCTGGCACGTCATCCAGGTGATGTACATGCCGCCCGACCTGGACAGGATGAACGCGCTCAAGACCCAGGCCGATGCCGGTGGCGACTTCGCCGAGCTGGCCCGCGACAACTCCGAGTCCGAACGGGCAGGCGCCGGTGGCGATCTCGGTTGGGTCGCGCGGGGTCAGCTCGAGGCGAGCCTGATCGATACCATCTTCGCCGCCGAGCTGGGTGGGACCACGCCGGTCGTGACCGTCGACAACGACGGCCTCTACCTGTTCAAGGTGCTTGCCGAGGAAGTTCGCACGCCCGAGGGTCGACAGCTCGAGCAGCTCCGCTCGACCGCATTCTCCGATTGGTACAGCGCCAAGAAGGATGCCGTCGAGATCGACCGGGGCGAGCTCGCGACCGACCTCGGCTAGGCGAGGGGAGCCGATGCTCGACGCGCTTGTCGCGGAAGCGCGGCTCCGCTGGGGGTTCGAGCCCGCGGACGGGTTGCAGGTCGTGACCGTGGAGCGCCTGCTCGCCAGCCCGATCGAGGCGTCGCGCCCTGTCCTTCTCGTGCCGCTCGCCCTGCTCCGCGCAGGCGAGGGCGATGGGCCGGCGCCCGAGCCGCTGCCCGGCCGGGCGGGGCCCGGATCGAGCGACCCGCTGGACCTGGTTCGCCGGCTCTACCCGGTCGATCATCCCGTTGGCCGGTTCGGGGTAGCGGACGGGGCGACGGTCGGCTCGCTCGACGAGGGATCGCTCAAGGCGCCGCTCTACCTTCGGCCCGTCGCGCCGGAGCTCGCACTCGCCGGACCGTGGGCCATGCCCTGGATCTCGGCCCGGCTGCGTCGCCCCGACGGCTGTCCCTGGGACCGCGAGCAGACCCACGAGTCGCTACGCAAGCACCTGCTCGAGGAGGCGTACGAGGTCTATGACGCGCTCGCGGCGGGCGCCACACCCGAGCTGGCCGGGGAGCTCGGCGACCTGTGGCTCCAGGTCGTGCTGCATGCCCAGCTCGCCGCCGAGGCGGGCGTGTTCGACCTGGCCGACGTCCAGGCCGCCATCGCCTCCAAGATCGTCCGTCGGCACCCGCACGTGTTCGGCGACGCGCGGGCCAGGACCGCCTCGGACGTCAATCGCCAATGGGAGCGGATCAAGGCCGACGAGCGCGCGGCCGCTGCCGACGAGCTCGGTGGCGACGCTCCTCCGAAGAGCGCGCTCGACGGGATCAGTCCGTCCATGCCCGCCCTGGCCGCCAGCCAGGAGATGCAGGAACGAGCGGCGAACCTGGGCTACGACTGGCCGACGATCGACGGTGTCCTCGACAAGGTCGCCGAGGAGGCGGACGAGCTGCGCCACGCTGCCAGCGCGGCCGAGCAGAGCGAGGAATACGGTGACCTGCTCCTCGTCCTGGTGAACGTCGCCCGCCGTCGCGGGATCGAGGCGGAGGCTGCCCTTCGTGCCGCCAACGACAAGTTCCGGCGGCGCTTCGCCAGCGTCGAGCGTGCCGCCGCGGCACAGGGCGTCGCCCTCCGCGACCTCGACTTCACGGCCCTCGACGCGCTGTGGGATGCTGCCAAGGCTGAGGAGAACGCCACATGACCATCGGGAACCGGCCGCCCACCGTCCGCGTCGACGGGCGCGGCCCCACGGACCTGCGACCCGTGACCTTCACGCTCGGCGTCCAGAAATGGGCCGAGGGTTCGTGCCGGATCCGGGTCGGTGACACGGAGGTCCTGTGCGCGGCCACGATCGTCGACCGCGTGCCGCCGCATCTTCGCGGCAAGGGGACCGGCTGGGTCACCGCCGAGTACGCGATGCTGCCGCGGGCCACGTCCGAGCGGACGGACCGCGAATCGGTCAAGGGTCGGATCGGCGGGCGGACCCACGAGATCCAACGGCTGATCGGGCGCTCCCTGCGCGGCGTCGTGGACCTGTCGCGTCTCGGCGAACGGACGATCACCGTCGACTGCGACGTCCTCCAGGCGGACGGTGGCACCCGCACGGCGTCGATCACCGGCGGGTACGTGGCGCTCGCCGCTGCGCTCATCACCTACGGCATGGAACGGCACCTCGTGGGCAAGGTGGCCGCGGTCTCGGTCGGCATCGTCAACGGCCTGCCCTACCTCGACCTGGACTACTCCGAGGATTCGCGGGCCGATGTCGACTTCAACGTCGTCGGGACGGATGCCGGCGCCTACGTCGAGCTCCAGGGCACGGCCGAAGGCAAGCCCTTTGACCGGGCGGCCGCAGACGGCCTGCTCGATCTCGCAGATGCCGGCCTGGCCCGCCTGTTCGAGGCACAGGCCGCGGTCCTCGCCACCGTCAGGCGGTGACTCGCCGGCGACTGCTGGTCGCCACACGCTCGACGCACAAGCTGCGCGAGCTCCGCGAGCTGTTCGACCTGCACCGGACGGACCTGGTCTCGCTCGACGACCTCGGGATCCTCGACGATCCGATCGAGGACGGCGCCACGTTCGAGACGAACGCCGCGATCAAGGCCCGGTTTGGGGCGCGGCGCTCGGGCCTCCCGAGCGTCGCCGACGATTCGGGCCTGGAAGTCGACGCGCTCGACGGCGGACCGGGCGTCCGGACGCGCCGGTACGCAGGTGAAGGGGCCACCGATGCGGACAACAACACAAAGCTCCTCGAGGTGCTCCGCGGCCTGCCACGCGACCGTCGTGGCGCCCGCTACGTCTGTGTGCTCGTCCTGGCACTGCCCACGGCCACGGGTCGCCGTGGCGGGATTCCCCTGATCACGACCCGCGGGACGTGCCGCGGCCGGATCGCCACGGAAGCGCGTGGGACCGGCGGGTTTGGCTACGACCCGATCTTCGAGCCCGCGTCCGAGCCACCCGGCGGCCGAACGTTTGGGTTGTGGACCGCGGCCGAGAAACACGCCATCTCGCATCGCGCACGCGCCGCCCGCCGGTTGGCGCCGCGGCTGGTCGAGCTGGGCTTCTGACGTGCGCCGGATCTGCGTGTTCTGCGGCGCGAGCCCGGGTCGTGGCCGGGGGTACGCCGGGCTCGCCGCGTCGGTCGGCGCGGGCCTGGCTGGCCGCGGGATCGGCGTCGTCTACGGCGGTGGCCGCGTCGGCCTGATGGGCGCCGTGGCCGATGCCGCGCTGGCCGCGGGCGGCGAGGTAATCGGCGTCATCCCGCGACGGCTCGTCAACCGCGAGCTCGCGCATCCCGGGTTGACCGAGCTCCACGTGGTCGGCTCGCTCCACGAGCGCAAGGCGAAGATGGCCGAGCTGGCCGACGGCTTCATCGCGCTGCCCGGTGGCCTCGGGACGCTGGAAGAGCTGGCCGAGGTGGCGTCCTGGGGGCAACTCGAGCTCCACGACAAGCCGATCGGGTTGCTGTCGTTCGGCGGGTACTGGGAGCCGTTCGTGGCGTGGCTGGACCACGCCGTGACCGAGGGCTTCATCGCCCCGCACCATCGCCGGCTCATCGCCATCGACGACGATCTCGACGGGCTCCTGGCGCGCTTCGCCGCCTGGACGCCGCCGCCAGACCGCTGGGGCACGCCGCCCCCACCCTGATCGACCCGTCGTAGCCGACGCTGCGGCTGATGCCGGCGGCTGATGCCGGCGGCTGATGCCGGCGGATGTCTGAGGCGACCTCGGTCCACCCAGCCTATGATCGGGGCCCAGCGTCGGACGTCTCATCAGTCTCAGGGGAGTGGTCGATCAGCACCTCCAGTCCAGCCCTAAGCCAGGTTGACGATACGGAACCGATCGTCGCGGAGCTGTTCAGCGTCGAGCGGCTCGAACAGCACGGCGAATCGCTCGCGGCCGCGCAGCGCGTCACCCGGCACCCGGGCGCAGGACTCCCGATCGGGCCGCGGGTGGCGGAGAACGGGCGCGTCCTGCTGCGCGACTACCGCGTGCTGGCCCAGGCGATCAAGGATGAACGTTCGATCACGCCCGCCGCGGAGTGGCTTGTCGACAACTTCCACGTGGTCGAGGAGCAGCTGCGCGAGATCCGCGACGACCTTCCGAGCGACTACTACGAGGAGTTGCCGAAGCTCGCCAACGGGCACCTCGAGGGCTATCCGCGGGTCCTCGGCCTCGCCTGGGCCTATGTCGCCCACACGGACAGCCGGTTCGACCCCGACAGCCTGCGCCGGCTGGTGATCGCCTACCAGCGCGTCGAGCCGCTGACGCTCGGCGAGCTCTGGGCGGTCGCGATCACGCTGCGGATCCTGCTCGTCGAGAACCTGCGTCGCCTGGCGGAACAGATCGTGCGCAGCCGCGCCGCCCGCCAGGAAGCCGACGAGCTCGCCGACAGCCTGCTGGGACTCGGCGACGAGACCCCCGAGCGAGCCGCCGCCACGCTGCGCCGGCTGCACCGCCTGTCGCTGCCGATGCCGGGCAAGGTCCAGCTGTTCCAGCGTCTCCGGGACCAGGACCCGGCCGTGACGCCCGCGCTCCCGCGACTCGAGGAGCTGCTGGCGACCGAGGGGACCACCGCGGAGGAGACCGTTCGCCTGGAGCACCAGCGCCAGGCCTCCATGAATGTGACGGTCCGAAACGTCATCACGAGCATGCGCCTGATCTCGTGGTTCGACTGGGCGCAGTTCGTGGAGAGCGTGAGCCTCGTCGACGCGACCCTCCGCGCGACGAGCGCGTTTGGCGAAATGGACTTCGCGACGCGCGACCGCTACCGACACGCGATCGAGGACCTCGCCCAAAGCTCCGGCCGGACCGAGGTCGAGGTCGCGCGGACCGCGGCGACGATGGCTGCAGCGCCGCCCACGGCTCGGGCGACCGCCGCGACGGTGGCCGCGGCCCCACCCATGGTCCCGGCGGCCGACGCGACGGGTGCGAGCGATGCGGTCACACCCCCACGGGACCCCGGCTGGTTCCTGATCTCCGATGGGAGGCCGGAGCTCGAGCGCACGCTCCGTGTCCGCCTCCCCAGGGCGACCCGACTCCGGCGTGCCTACCTGAAGGCGGCGACACCCGCCTACCTCGGGAGCCTCGCGCTGGTGACCGCGCTTGTGCTCGCGGTGCCGATCCTCCTGTCGCCGCCCGGCGCGGCCGGCGTGGTCCTGCTCCTGGCAATCCTCGGACTTGGCC
Source organism: Chloroflexota bacterium (assembly GCA_040882425.1). Classification (GTDB taxonomy): domain Bacteria; phylum Chloroflexota; class Limnocylindria; order Limnocylindrales; family CSP1-4; genus SPCO01. Next base: position 39,068 of record JBBEBJ010000016.1, read on the forward strand.
CGGCATCGGATCTTGCCGTGGCCCTGGTCAACCGGGCCGTGTCGAGCCTCCTCGGGCCACGCGCCTTGCCCCGTCTCGAGTTCTCGGATGGCGTGCCCTCGGACCTGCGGACACTGGTCGTCGTTCCCACGCTCCTGGGCGGCCTCGACGACGTCGAAACCCGTGTGGCAGCCATGGAGATCCACTACCTCGCCAACCCGGACGGCGACCTTCGGTTCGCCCTGCTCTCGGACTGGCTCGACGCCGCGGACGAGAACGTCGACGGGGACGATGATCTGCTGGCGGCGGCGGCCGCGGCGATCGAGCGCCTCAACGCCCGTCATGGCGAGGCGCCGGGTGGCGGGGCCCGCTTCCTGCTGTTCCATCGCAAGCGGCGATGGAACGAGGCCGAAGGCGTCTGGATGGGCTGGGAGCGAAAGCGCGGCAAGCTCCACGAGCTCAACGCCATCCTCCGCGGCTCGACCACGACGGACATCCTGACCACCGGGACCGCGTGGTCGACCCCGCCGGCCGGGGTCCGGTACGTGGTCACCCTCGACTCCGATACGCGCCTGCCGCGCGGCGCCGTCGCCCGGCTTGTCGGGACGATCGCCCATCCGTTGAACCAGCCGCGCGTCCACGAGGCGGCCGGGCGGGTCACGCACGGCCACGGGATCCTCCAGCCCCGGATCACCTCGACCCTACCGGCCGAGCACGAGGCGACCGCCTTCCAGCGCGCGTACTCGGGCGCCGCGGGGATCGATCCGTATGCGTCGGCGACTTCGGACGTCTACCAGGATCTCTTCGGCGAAGGCAGCTACACGGGCAAGGGGATCTACGACGTCGACGCCTTCGAAACAGCGATGGCGGATCGGACACCGGAGAACTCGCTGCTCAGCCACGACCTGTTCGAGGGTGTGTTCGCGCGAGCCGGCCTCGTCGCCGACATCGAGCTGTTCGACGAGTACCCGTCGCATTACCTCGAGGCGGTGGCCCGGCAACACCGCTGGGCGCGAGGCGACTGGCAGCTGCTGCCCTGGATCCTTGGACGTGCGCGCGATTCGGCGGGGCAGCGGCACCGGGGGTCGCTGCCCCCGATCGGCCGCTGGAAGATGGTCGACAACCTCCGCCGGACGCTGTCACCGCCATCGACCCTGGCCATGCTCGCGGCGGCGTGGATCCTGCCCGGAGCGTCGGCATCGCTGTGGACGGCGTTCTTCCTGGCGGTGACCATGGTCCCGGCCCTGCTGCCCGTCGCGACCGGATTTCTGCCGCGGCGCCAGGGCATCTCCAAGCGCAGCCACCTCCGAGCCGTGGGGACCGATTTCGGCCTGGCCCTCACCCACATCGTCCTCGGCTGGACCTTCCTCGCCCATCAGGCATGGCTGATGGGCGACGCGATCCTTCGTGCCCTCAGCCGCGTCTACGTCAGCCGCCGAAAGCTCCTGGAGTGGACGACCGCGGCGCAGGCCCGGGCTGACGTCGACCTGAGCATCGCGGGGTTCTACCGCCAGATGGCCGGCGGCGTCGTCCTGGCCCTGCCAATCGGTTTCCTCGTCCTCCTCGTGAAGCCGCAGGACGCGTGGCTGTCCGAACCGTTCGTGGTCCTCTGGCTGCTCTCACCGCTCGTCGCGCGGATCGTCAGTCAGCCGCCATCGGAGGCGCCGGGCGCCCAGCTCTCCGCCGCGGACCTCCAGACGGTGCGACTGATCGCGCGGCGAACATGGCGTTTCTTCGAGGCCTTCGTCGGGCCCGCTGACAACGCGCTGCCGCCCGACAACTACCAGGACGAACCCACCCCGGTGATCGCCCATCGCACCTCGCCGACGAACATCGGGATCTACCTGCTGGCGACGGTCACCGCTCGGGACCTCGGCTGGATCGGGCGGCTCGACATGGTCGATCGCCTGGAGGCGACGTTCGCGTCGATCGATCGCCTCCCGCGCTTCCGGGGACACCTGCTCAACTGGTACGACACGCGGACGCTCCAGCCGCTGGGCCCGGCCTACGTCTCATCGGTCGACAGCGGCAACCTGGCGGGCCACCTCCTGACGCTCGCGAATGCCTGTCGCGAGCTCGTCGACCGGCCTCCCGACTTCGAAGGTGCGCTGGCCGGGATCGGCGACGCGCTCCAACTGGCTCGCAAGGCCGCGACGGCGATCGGTGACGAACGTCGGACGCAGACCCTGACGACGCGCCAGCTCGAGGAGGCATTCACCGAACCGGACCACTGGCGCGAGGTGCCCCCTGCCTCATGGACCGACTGGTCGGACCGGTTCGCGGAGCTGGCCGAGCACACGCGCACGCTTGCGGACGTGGCCGCCGCCATCACGGCGGAGCGCGGCGAGGGCCTCGACAGCGAGCTCGTCGTCTGGGCTGAGGCGGCCGGGGCGGCCGTGGCCAGTCACCGCCGTGACCTCGCCGCGCTGTCGGCCGCGGACGAGGACCCCGCGCTGGAGCGCCGCCTGGGCTCCGTCGCGGCCCGCGCCCAGCAGCTGTTCGACGAGATGGACTTCAGCTTCCTGTTCGACCCGACCAGGAAGCTCTTCTCGATCGGCTACCGGGTGACCGACGGCACGCTGGACCCGAGCTACTACGACCTCCTCGCGTCCGAGGCCCGGCTTGCCAGCTTCCTCGCGATCGCGAAGGGGGACGTCGACGCGGAGCACTGGTTCCGGCTTGGCCGCGCCCTGACGCCGGTGGGCCGTGGCTCGGCGCTCATCTCGTGGTCTGGCTCGATGTTCGAGTACCTGATGCCGGCGCTCGTGATGCGCTCGCATCCAATGAGCCTGATGGATCAGACCTATCGCCTGGTCGTCGCCCGGCAGATGAGTTATGCGGCCAGTCGCAGCGTGCCCTGGGGGATCTCGGAATCGGCGTTCAACGCGCGCGACGTGGAGCAGACGTACCAGTACTCGAGCTTCGGGATCCCCGGCCTCGGGCTCAAGCGTGGCCTGAGCGAGGACCTGGTGATCGCGCCGTATGCGACGGGCCTCGGAGCCATGGTCGCGCCCGAGCCGGCGATCAGGAACTTCGAGCGCCTGCTCAAGGCGGGGGCGTCCGGGCCGTTCGGGTTCCGCGAGGCCCTCGACTACACCCCTCGCCGCCTGCCCGAGGGCTCGACCGTGGCGGTCGTGATGAGCTACATGGCACACCACCAGGGGATGCTCCTGGTCGCGCTCGGCAACGTGCTCTGCGGGTCGGACATGATCGAGCGCTTCCACGCCGACCCGATGGTCAAGGCGACCGAGCTGCTCCTCCAGGAGCGGATGCCGCGCGACGTGCTCGTCGCCCGGCCGCGCGCCGAGGAGGTCAAGAGCGCCGCTGATGTCCGTGACATCGTGCCGCCGGTGCTCCGGCGCTTCACCTCGCCGCACGACGCCATCCCCAGAACCCATCTCCTGTCCAACGGTCGATACGCCGTCATGGTCACCGCCGCGGGCTCCGGGTACAGCCGGTGGGGCGATCTCGCCATCACGCGCTGGCGAGAGGACGTGACCCGCGACTCGTGGGGCAGCTACCTCTATCTGCGCGACCGGCACACCGGCGACGTCTGGTCCGCGGGTCACCAGCCCACGGGCGTGGAGGCCGACAGCTACGAGGTCGACTACGCCGAAGAGCACGCGGAGTTTGTCCGCCGCGACGGGCCGATCTCGACGCGCCTGACGGTGGTCGTCTCGGCCGAGCACGACGCGGAGATCCGACGGGTGTCGTTGACCAACCTGGGCTCGCAGGCCCGCGAGATCGAGCTGACCTCGTACGCCGAGGTGGTCCTGGCGCCACAAGCCGCCGACGTCGCCCACCCCGCCTTTGGGAACCTCTTCGTCCAGACCGAGTTCGCACCGGAGGTCAATGCGCTGCTGGCCACGCGTCGGCCGCGATCGGCCGATGACCGCCAGGTCTGGGCGGCGCACGTCGCGGCGATCGAGGGCGAGCTGCCTCGGGTGATCCAGTACGAGACGGATCGCGCACGATTCCTGGGGCGTGGTCGGTCCGTCCGGGCTCCGGCCGCCGTGGTCGATGGGCGCCCGCTCTCGAACACGGTCGGCCCCGTGCTCGATCCCATCTTCAGCCTGCGGCTGCGGATCCAACTCGAACCCGGGGCGACGGCCCACGCGATCTTCTCGACGGTCGTCGCCGAATCTCGCGAAGAGGTCATCGACCTCGCCGACAAGTACCGCGAGTCGGCGACCTTCGAGCGCGCCGCGACCCTCGCCTGGACGCAGGCGCAGGTACAGCTGCATCACCTCGGGATCGACCAGGACGAGGCGCATCTCTTCCAGCGGCTGGCCAACCGGATCCTCTATTCCGATCCGTCGCTCCGGCCGCCCGCCGGGCTGCTCGCCCAGAACCAGCGCGGCGCCAGCGGCCTGTGGCCGCACGGGGTCTCCGGCGACCTGCCGATCGTGCTCGTGCGGATCGACGAGGTGGAGGACCTCGACATCGTGCGCCAGCTGTTGCGAGCCCACGAGTACTGGCGGAACAAGCTGCTCGATGTCGACGTCGTCATCCTCAACGAGCACGGGACGACGTACGCGGAGACCCTCCAGGACGCGCTGGAGACTGCCGTCCGGACCAGCCAGTCACTCACCGCGCACGAGGCACATGAAGGCCATGGAACCGTCCGCATCCTGCGCGGCGACCAGCTCTCGACCGAGGACCGGACGCTCCTCCTGACCGCCGCCCGCGCGGTGCTGCTCAGCCGGCGCGGCAGCCTCGCCGACCAGGTCATCCGTCTCGAGCGGCCCGAGCGAACGGCGCCCACCCTGCCGGCTTCCGTCGAGGCGGCGTCGAGGCCCGAGGAGATCGCACCCCGCCCGGCGCTCGAGTTCTTCAACGGGATCGGCGGCTTCGCGAATGGTGGACGCGAATACGTCATCGTCCTCGGACCGGACCAGGCGACGCCGGCTCCATGGGTGAACGTCGTCGCCAACCCCTCGTTCGGGTTCCTCGTCTCCGAATCGGGCTCGGGGTACACGTGGTCGGACAACAGTCGCGAGAACCAGCTGACGCCATGGTCAAACGACCCCGTCTCCGACCCCGTCGGCGAGGCGATCTACATGCGGGACGACGAAACCGGCGAGATCTGGGGTCCGACCGCCCTCCCGATCCGGTGCGAGGGGTCGACCTATCTCGTCGGGCACGGTCGCGGTTACAGCCGCTTCGAGCACGTTCGTGGGGGGATTGCGCTGAGGCTCGTGCAGTTCGTTCCCCTCGGGGAGTCGGTCAAGATCGGCGTCCTGACGATCGAGAATCGCTCGGTTCGCCGCCGCCGCCTGTCCGTCGCCGCGTACGCCGAGTGGGCGCTGGGCTCGTCGCGGGGGGCATCTGTGCCCACCATCGTCACCGAGCTCGACGCCGAGAGCGGCGCGCTCCTGGCGCGCAATCCGTGGAACCCTGACTTTGGCGGGCGGGTCGCGTTCCTGGATCTCGGCGGTCGCCAGGCGGCGTGGACTGCCGATCGCACCGAGTTCATCGGGCGCAACGGGGCGCTCGACCGGCCGGCCGGGCTGGAGCGGGGACACCGGCTCCTGGCCGCGGGCGGAGCCGGGCTGGATCCCTGCGCCGCCCTCATGACCAGCTTCGAGCTCGCCCCGGGCGAGCGGACCGAGGTTCGGGTCCTGCTCGGACAGGCGGAGTCGACGGCAGGCGTCGCCAACGTCGTGCGCCGCGCTCGAGCCCTCGATCAGGGGGCGACGCTGCGTGAGATTGCCCGGCATTGGGACGAGGCGCTCGGGACGGTCCAGGTCAGGACGCCCGACCGGTCGATGGATATCCTGCTGAACGGCTGGCTGCTGTACCAGGCCCTGGCCTGTCGGATCTGGGCGCGGACCGCCTCCTACCAGGCCGGCGGTGCCTATGGCTTTCGCGATCAGCTCCAGGACTCCATCGCGCTGACGACGTCGAAGCGGGAACTGGTCCGTGAGCACCTGCTGCGAGCGGCGGCCCAGCAGTTCCCGCAGGGCGACGTCCAGCACTGGTGGCACCCCCCGACCGGGCGCGGTGTCCGGACCAGGATCTCGGACGATCGGCTCTGGCTGCCCTACGCCGTCGATCGCTACCTGGCGATCACCGGAGACAACGCGATTCTCGATGAGGCCGTTCCATTCATCGACGGTCCAGCCCTGCGTGCCGGCCAGGACGACGCGTACTTCCTGCCCGAACGGACGTGGGAGGCGGCGTCGCTCTTCGAGCACTGTGCCCGGGCGATCGACGTCAGCCTGGCGGTCGGTGCGCACGGCCTGCCGCTCATGGGGTCCGGCGACTGGAACGACGGGATGAACCGGGTCGGCCACGAGGGCCGAGGCGAGAGCGTCTGGCTCGGCTGGTTCCTCCACACGGCTATGGCGGCCCTTGCACCCATCGCCGAGTCGCGCGGCGAGAAGGATCGCGCGGCTCGCTGGCGCACGCACATGAAGGGCCTCCGGCGCGCGCTCGAGCGACACGGCTGGGACGGTGACTGGTACCGCCGGGCGTTCTTCGACGACGGCACGCCGCTCGGGTCGGCGGTCAACAGCGAGTGCCGGATCGACTCGATCGCGCAGTCCTGGAGCGTCATCTCCGGGGCGGGCAATCCGCCCCACGGGATCCGCGCCATGGCCGCGGTCGAGGAGTACCTGCTGCGGCAAGGCGACGGCCTCGTCCTCCTGTTCACCCCGCCGTTCGCGAGCGGCGACGTCGATCCCGGCTACATCCGGGGGTACGTGCCCGGCGTCCGCGAGAACGGCGGGCAGTACACCCACGGGGCGATCTGGTCGATCCTGGCGTTCGCCGCGCTCGGCGAGGGCGACAAGGCAGGCGAGCTGTTCTCGATCCTCAACCCGATCAACCACGCGAGCACGAGGGCGGGCGTCCATCGTTACAAGGTCGAGCCGTACGTGATGGCCGCAGACGTGTACTCGGAGCCGCCGCACGTCGGCCGCGGCGGATGGACCTGGTACACGGGATCGGCGGGCTGGATGCAGCAGGCCGGCATCGACTCGATCCTCGGCTTCCGGCTCCGCGGGACCAGCCTCGTGATGGAACCGTGCATTCCCCGTGCCTGGCCGCGCTTCGAGATCGACTTCGCGTATCACTCGGCGCGCTACGAGATCGCCGTCGAAAACCCCCACAGCGTCAGCCGCGGGGTCCTGTCGGCGGAGCTGGACGGCGTGACGCTCGAGGGTCCCGGGGCCACCGTCCCGTTGGTCGACGACGGGCAGACCCACCACGTGAAGGTCATCCTCGGCTAGCGCATCGCCCTCTCGACGCCTTGCGCCACCCGGGAGCCGGAACGCTAC
>JBBEBJ010000017.1:0-8286 GCA_040882425.1 Chloroflexota bacterium
TGGAGAAGTTGCAGGCGTACAAGCGGCGCATGGGCTGGGACTTCCCCTGGGTGTCGTCGGCCAACAGCGAGTTCAACGCCGACCTCGGGTACTCGAGTAGCGAGGAGGAGACGCGAGAGTGGGTCGGGCAGAACCTCGGGTCCCTGCCGCCGATCGTCGAACGCAATGCCAGCGCGAGCGGCACCGACGTCGCCGGGTACCTGACGGAGAGCCCTGGCTTCAGCGCCTTCGTGTGCCCGTGTGTATTTCCAGGAAGATGAGAGGGCTCTAATCTAGGGCTCATGTGGGGTTCAGTGCCAGGCGCAAGTGTTCCCTGATGGATCGCGGCGTGGGAGCCCACGAGGGATCTGCCTCGGTGCGTACGGACCCGCATCAAGGCGTGGACGAGGGCGCTCGAGCGTCCAGCCATCGCCGCCGACGGTCGGCTCGGTGTTGGGTCGTCTCCGTTGGCGGATCCTGACGTTCCTCGGTGGCATCCGTCTCCGGATGGTCTGGTGGTTCATCGTCGTCCTGGCGCTAGCCACTGTCGGTTCGGTCGTCCTCGTCCGCCAGGTCCTCGTTCAGCGTCTCGACGCCCGAATCGAGGCCGAGCTGGTCCAGGAGGTCGACGAGGTCCGTCGTCTCGCCGAGGGCAACGATCCCGAGACCGGGCAGCCGTTCGGGCAACGAGTCGACCGGATCTTCGAGGTGTTCATCGAGCGCAACATCCCGCCCCGGCACGAAGCCCTCCTGACGTTCGTCGACGGAAGGCTCCACCTGTTCGGCCCGCGAGACGAGCCCGAGCCCCTGGCTGAGGTCAACGTGACGTATCCGCTCCACGAGGATGCGGCACTGGTTCGTCTCTGGGCCGAGGTCGAGGAGCCACTTCGTGGACGCGCCGCAACCCCGGCCGGAACGGTCGAGTACCTGGCGGTTCCGTTCCTCGAGGACGGGCAGCCGGTGGGGGTGTTCGTGGTTGCCAGCTTCCGCGACCTCCAGCAGGCGGACACCGACGCTGCGTCCGTGGCGGCCGCGATCGTCGGGCTCGTCATGCTCGTCATCGGCTCGATCCTTGCGATTCGCCTGGCGGAGCGCATCCTCACCCCGGTCCGGCTCGTGACGCGCACGGCACGCTCGATCTCCGAGGCCGATCTCAGTGAGCGGATCCCCGTCCACGGCTATGACGAGATCGCAGAGCTTTCGGGGACGTTCAACGAGATGCTCGAACGGCTGGAGGCGGCGTTCGCGACCCAGCGCCGCTTCGTGGACGACGCCGGCCACGAGCTGCGGACGCCGATCACCGTCATCCGCGGCCACCTCGAGCTCATGGGCGACGACCCTGACGACCGGCGACGGACAATGGAGCTCGTCTCGGACGAACTGGAGCGGATGACCCGGATGGTCGACGATCTCCTGACGCTTGCCCGGACCGATCAGCCCGACTTCCTGCGGCTTCGCGTTGTCGACCTCGACGAGCTGACGATCCGAATGCTCGACAACGCCCGGGGGCTGGCGCCGCGCGACTGGCGTCTCGACGGCACCGCCGAAGGCCGAGCGACGATCGATGAGCAGCGCCTGATGCAGGCTGTCCTGCAGCTCGCCGCGAACGCGGTCCGACATACGGCCGAGGGTGACCTTGTCGCCCTCGGGTCCGCCATCCGCGATGGGCGGGTCCGCTTCTGGGTCCGCGACTCGGGTCCTGGCGTGCACGTCGAGGATCGCGACCGGATCTTCGAGCGCTTCTACCGTGGTCGGTCCGGTCACCGGCGCTCGGACGGTGCCGGCCTTGGGCTGTCCATCGTCCAGGCGATCGCCGAGGCGCACGGCGGACGGGTCGAGCTCGACAGCGTGCCCGGCCACGGCGCGACCTTCACCGTCATCGTGCCCGACGACGGAAGAGCACCGCGATGAGCCGGATCCTGATCGCCGAGGACGAGCCGCGGATCGCCTCGTTCCTCGAGAAGGGCCTGCGGGCGAACGGCTTCACGACGACCGTGACCGAGGACGGACGCGATGCCCTCGACCTGGCCGACTCCGACGACTTCGACCTGCTCATCCTCGATGTCGGGCTGCCGGGCAGGGACGGCTTCAGTGTCCTGCGCGAGCTGCGGGCGCGCGGTCGGCGCCTGCCGGTCGTCATCCTGACCGCCCGCGACAGCGTCGAGGATACGGTGGCCGGGCTCGAGGGCGGCGCCGATGACTACATCCCGAAGCCCTTCCGGTTCGAGGAGCTCCTGGCGCGGGTGCGGGCCCGTCTGCGCGATGACGGCGTCGCCGAACCGACCGTCCTCCGAGTCGGCGACGCCTCGCTCGACCTCCGGACGCGGCGGCTGGCGGTCGGGTCGCGGACGGTTGAGCTGACAGCCCGGGAGTTCGCGCTTGCCGACGTCTTCTTCCGGCACCCGGGACAGGTCCTCAGTCGCGAGCAGCTCCTCAGCCATGTCTGGGGCTACGACTACGACCCGGGCTCCAACGTCGTCGAGGTCTACATCCGCTACCTGCGCCAGAAGCTGGGCGAGTCGTGGATCACCACGGTCCGGGGCATGGGCTACCGGCTCGAGCCGTCGGGCGGGCCTGGGGACACTGGGCCGTCCTGATCCCGCCGATCGAGGGTCTCGATTGGAACTCTCTCATCATCACCTCACCCCCGCCTAACCCTGGCCGCCTAGCGTGGACGCCATGGTGGGTGTGGTGGCCGCACGCGGTGGCGCGATCGAACAGACACAGGATCGGTCCTGGCGTTTCCGGCCAGCCGAGGCCATCGTCCCCGGCCGGAACGCGCTGAAGCTCCTCGGTGGAGGGGATCGGTACGAGGCCTACGTGGCGTGGGATGAGCGCCTCCACCTCGAAGTCGTCGCGAAGATCCTCCGGCCGCAGCTCGTGGATGATCCGAGGGCGCGCGCCGCGATCGCCGCGGAGGCCGAGGCCCTCGAGCGGCTCCAGCATCCGGTGCTCGTCCGGTCGTTCGGCGCCGATCTCGACGGCGACCGGCCGCATCTTGTCCTCGAGTTCCTTGACGGGCCACGGCTGTCGACGTTGATCCGCAAGTTCGGGCCACTCGCGGCCGAACAGCTCGTGCCGCTTGCACGACGCATCTGCTCGGCGCTCCAGTTCATGGCCGGCGAGGGTTGGGTCCACCTCGATGTCAAGCCCCGGAACGTCGTGATGACGTCCTCGCCCAGGCTGATCGATCTGAGCGTAGCCCGGCGCATCGACGCCGCCCGCCAGATCAGCCGGCCGGTCGGGACAGACGCCTACATGGCGCCCGAGCAATGCGATCCGACGCGTTTCACGGAGATCGGACCTCCGGCCGACGTCTGGGGCCTTGGCGCGACGCTCTTCGAAGCGCTGACCGGCCGTCAGGCCTTCCCGTCCGACACAAGCGGGCGGTTTCCGCAACTTCGAGTCGGTCCGCCGTCGCTGCCCCACAAGGCGCCGCCGGCGCTCGCCGACGCGATCCGCGCCTGCCTGGAGGATCGGCCTGCCGATCGACCGACGGCGGGCGATCTCGACGAGCTGCTCGAACCTCTCGGCGACTGGTCCGCCCGGGCGATCCGGCGGCTGCGCTAGGAAGCCGGTTCGAGCGATGAGAGCTTTCTCAATCCCGCCTCAGGTCGTGCCAACGAGCCGCCCGTACGGTGTCGGAACGTCGGCAGCGTGGTCCCGGTGGACACGCCTCCTGAGCCGACACTGAACAGGAGGTCCCAAATGGAACTGAAGCGACTCACCGTCGCGGCCCTCGCCGCGGTCTTCGCATTGAGCGGGATCGGCTCGATCCTGTGGATGAACCACCAGCCGCGGGCCGTCGAGGCGGTCGAGCTCTCGGACGGGGATGGCGAGCCCGCGATCCGCCGCAACGACGACGGCGGCTTCGTCCTTGAAGTTGTCGACGACGACGACCGCGGCGACGGCGATGACACCACTGGCGACGACGGCACCCGGACGGCCGGCGACGACAGCACCAGCGCCGCGGCGAACACCGCCGACGGCGGCGACACGGCCGGCGACGACAGCACGAGCGGTGGCGACAACACGGGCGACGGCACCCGGACGGCCGGCGACGACGCGACCTCGGGTGGCAACACCGGGGCCGTTGACGACACCGGCGACGACACCGGCGACGATACCGGCGCCGGCGACACGACAGACTGAACTTCCCGCCGAAACGGGGCGCTCCCACAGTGTCCCGTTCTCGGCGCCGATCCGATCGGCAGGCCGGGTGATCTGGCTCGAGGCGCAGTTGCCCGGTCTGATTTACGGCCACGATCCCGCCCCCTTCGCCCGTGGTGCATCATCGACCCGTGGAAACCGGACCGCTGCGGGTCATCATTGCCGAGGATTCGGCGCTCATCCGGGAGGGCGTCGCCAGGCTGATCGAGGAATCCGGGGGAACCGTGGTGGCCAAGGTGGGCGACGGGCCGTCATTCATCGAGGCGGTCGTCGAGCACCGGCCGGACGTGTCGGTGGTGGACGTCCGGATGCCGCCATCGCAACGTGACGAAGGGCTCCGGGCGGCCATCGAAGCCCGCCGGCTCGTGCCCGGGACGCCGGTCCTCGTCCTGAGTCAATACGTCGAGCGGCGCTACGCGACCGACCTCCTCGCCGACCGGGCCGGCGGCGTGGGCTACCTGCTGAAGGACCGGGTGAGCGACATCAGAGACTTCATGGACGCGCTGCGGCGTGTCGCCCGAGGCGGGACGGCGCTGGACCCCGAGGTCGTGGCCCAGCTCATGGTGGCGCGCCGGGCTGAGGATCCCCTCGAGTCGTTGACGCCACGGGAGCGTGAGGTCCTCGCGGCGATGGCCGAGGGCCGGACGAACCTCGGGATCGCGACGCTCCTCGGGATATCGGAAGGTGCGACCGAGAAGCACATCAGCAGCATCTTCGGCAAGCTCGACCTGCCAGATTCGCAGAACGACCACCGGCGCGTGCTGGCCGTCCTGACGTATCTCGGGTCCTAACGCTGCCAGTAGTCGACCGGCGGTCCTGACGGTTGCCCGGCCCCGCCCCAGGCGGCCACGGGAAGCGTCGCCCGCACGAGCGTGCCTCCGGCGTCGGGGCTCACGACCTCGAACGACCCGTCGACGCCGGCGACCCGGCTGGCGAGGCCTGCCAGGCCACCACCGGGCTCCAGCCTCGCCCCACCGATACCGTCGTCCCAGACCTCGACGACGAGGCGGCCGTCTTCGCGCCGGACGCGAACCTCACAACGTGTCGCGACGCTGTGCTTAGCGACGTTGGCTAGTGCCTCGCTGGCGACGAAGTAGGCGGCGCGTTCGATCGCATCAGGTAGCCGCTCGCCCGGGTCGAGGCCGGACTCGACGGTGGTCGGGACCGCGGTGTGCGCCGCGACCGACCAGAGGGCCGCGACGAGCCCGCGGTCTAGGAGGATGGCTGGGGCGAGGCCACGAACGAGGCTTCGGATTTCGGCGAGCGCCTGGCGGGCCTGATCCTGCCCATCGAGGACGAGCCGTTTGGCCGCCTCCGGATCCGAGTCGATCCGCTCGCTGGCGAGCCCAAGGTCGATGGTCAGCATGACCAGGCGCTGCTGGGCCCCGTCGTGCAGGTCGCGCTCGATCCGTCGCAGCTCGCTGGCCTCGACGTCCAGCACGGCGGAGCGACTCTCCTTGAGCGTTTGGACCTGCTGCCGCAGGGCCCGGCTCTCCGACGTGCACAACAGCCCGGTCACGACGGCGCGGTGGAGCGTCATGACGAGCTGGGAGACGGACGCGGCGACGGGCAACAGCACAGCGCCGGCCATGGGCCGGAGCACGGTCTCGGCCGCCGAGCGGCCCGACAGCCAGTCCAGGTAGCTCGGCAGGGTGGCGCCCGGAACCGCGTCGTACCAGAGCGGCATCGACAGGAGCCATAGGGCGAGCGCCCAGAGGCTCACCACGACCGTGAACTCGATGACCGCGAGCGGGAAGTTCACGACGACGTACAGGACGTCGCGCCACCGGCTCTCATCCGCGAATTCGGCCCGGATCAGCTCGACAGGGTTGCCCTTGAGGGGCCGGTACGGGTGGGCGATGAGCGGCTTCGGATCGGCGAGCATGACGCGCCGCCGCTCGAGACGTGCGACCAGGCGCGATCCCTCGATGCCCATGACGATGAACAGCACGCCGACGCCGGCAACGATCGTGGCAAGGCCTGCCGACGCAAGCGAGGCGAGCGCGGCGAACGCAAACAGGCCGACGAAAAACCCGATCCCGATCGCGGCATTGGCGTACCACGTTGCCGGGTGGATCGGCGAGAGGAGGAAGGCGCGGATCGGATTGCGGGCGCGCCGGGCCATGGCGAGCGGGCCCTGCCGTCCATCGGCTGCGGTCTCCGGGGCAAGGGAAATCCCCGACGAAGCAAACGTGGCTTCGCCGGGGATCCGGGCTGCTGCCAGCCCGGCAAGGATCAGGAGCAGCCCAACGATGAGGACTGCGCCGCCAATCACTGCTCGTTCGGCCTGCGTCGGATGGCGGTGGCGACCAGGAGCGCGCCCACCCCGAGGATGAACGCCGGCCACAGGAACCGGCCGCTGTCCGCCCAGTTGGGCAGATAACCGTCGACGAGGGCCAGGGCGCCGAACAGGATCAGGATCAGCCCGACGAACGTGATCCCGATCCCGCTGCCGGGGCGATGCTGGTGGGGTTCCTCGCTGCCATACCAGGCGCCGTGGGCGTGCGGCGCAAACGGGGCGCTCGTCGCTGTCACTGGGATCCCCTCGGGGGCGATCGAGCCCTCCGGCTGGCCGGATCCAGTCGGGATGTCAGTCGGCGAGTGACCCGGCTGAGGCGGGTACTCCGGCTCCATCGGAACGATGATCGCCAGGACGATGTAGGCCAGGATCCCGATCCCGCCGAAGAAGATCGACAGGACCCAGAGGACCCGGACGAGCGATACGTCGACATCGAAGTATTCGGCCAGGCCCGACGACACGCCAGCCAGGCGCTTGTCGTGGCGGCAACGGTACAGACGGCGGTTCACTTGCATCCTCCAGTCGGATTGATGTCCACGCTTCCGAAGTTCACGGTGACGGTCAGGTCGGTGCGGTGGGCCGCCGACGCGTAGTCTGGGCTCTGCCAGTCACTGCCGCTCTGGTCCAGCCCGTTGTATGACGTGCCACCCAGCACGCCCGCGTGGTGGATACGCAGGCCCACCCCATCCGGGACGCAGACCTCGAGCGCCCCGGCGTTGACGACGACCGACCCCGTGAGATCGACCGTCGCCGGCAGGTCGACAGACAGCTTCCCGGCGTTGACGGTCCCGGACAGCGTCGAGAGTGACGCGTCCGACAGGCCGACCGTCGTCCGGCCGGCGTTCGTCGTGAGATCGAGCCGACCCAGTTCAGCACCGGCGAGGTCGATGTCGCCCTCGCCGGCGTTTACGACCACCGACAGGGCGTCGATCGTTGACGTCGGCAGGGTCAGGCGCCACACATCGCGCCCGGCCCCGAACCCGTGCCAGCCGGTGCGCCGGCCGTTGTCGATCGACAGGCTGGTGCCGGAGGATTCGACGCGAGCCATCCGGTTCTCCGTGTTGCCCGCTTCGAGCAGCCAGCCGGTGCCGGGTGCGGTCGTCACCGCGAGCGACCCGCAGCCGGTCGTCACGTTGATGCGAGCCGGCCCGTCGAATGTGCCCTCACGCGTGACGAAGGTCGACGGTTCGCCGCGCGTGCCACAATCGACGGCGATGCGCGGGCCGAGCGCGAACGCGCCGCCGAGCACGAGGCCAGGCACCGCGGCCGCGAGCATCCCGCCCGCCACGTTGAACCTCGATCGGCGAAGCACGATCCCGACCCCGATCGCGACGACGGCGAGCGGCCAGAGCCGAAGCCAGTCGACGATGGTCGTCTCGTCGACCCCGTTCAGGTCGGCGGCCACGAGGACTCCACCCACGGCGACGAGGAAGACTCCCCAGTACAGAAACTTCCGGTTGACCCGCATGGGTTCCACATCCCTCCTGCCGTCACGGTGGGTCGCCGGTCGCGACGGCGCTCGTTCGAGCAACTTCCTGGCACGGCAGCCGGTTCGGCAACCCGATCGGTCCTGCCCTGCGATGTCGTCCACGCTAGGCAAGCGTGGGCTCGTCCACCAGCCGGCCACCGGGCATCTTTCGGGTGGGGATAGCCCCAGCACGACCCTGCGGCTGTCGCCAGAGGCGAGCCGCGCGATCGCGGCCGATGAGTTCGAGGGGGCCCCGGCGTTCCACGGGTCATCCACCCCGACCGACCGATGCTAGGGTCCACAGGATGCACTCGCTCGCGACCGACACCGACTTCGCGGCCTCCGCCGAGCCGCACCGTCGCGAGCTCCA
>JBBEBJ010000018.1:0-1414 GCA_040882425.1 Chloroflexota bacterium
TCGTGGAGGTCCTGGACACCGCCCGCGTGCGGCACGACCTGACGGACTGAGGTTGGCCGGATCAGTTGGCGCGCAGGGCCGATGAGCTGAATCCAGCGCTTACAGGACCTGGCAGCCTCGCCCGCCTGTCAGCTGTTGCGACCGCGCGCGTCGACCGACCAGCGGTCGACGATGTGTCCTCCCTGCGCCACGACGAGCTCGTCGACGAGGTTGACCACGGGGCAGACGTGGTTGGGCACGATCCAGACCACCTCGCCGATGGCCGGTCGCGGAGTCCCGGCAGGCACCTCCGCAATCCCGTGGTGGTCGTTGACCCGCGATAGAAACGCGTCCGGATAACCGAGCACGGAACCATATCCCGGCGCGTACGGCGCGACGTCCTTGCCCAGGATCTTGGCGCCGGCGTCGATCAGGAACCCGCCCCTCGCCCCATGGCTGACCACCGTGGCCGCGACGACCAGTGCCACCGCGTGTGCCGCATCGATCGGATCGCCCGCGAGGACGATCTGCTGGCGATCCCCGAACACGTACGTGCCGGGGCGCTCCTCGTTCACCGGTCGCCTCGCCGACAACGCCGCGGTCGGCGTCGACCCGGCGCTGATCACCGTCGGCTCGATCCCGCGGGCACGAAGCGATGCCGCCGCCACCACCAGTCCATCGACCTCCTCGTCGGCCGCGTCCAGCCGCCGGTCCGGTCCGCGGTACGCCTGACCCGCGTGCGTGAAGACGCCGGCGACGACGAGATCGGCATCGATCGCCCGACGCGCCAGGTCGCCGGCGTCCTCCGGCAGAACCCCGCTGCGCCGCCCGCCGCAATCGATCTCGATCAGCACGCGCGGCGGTGCGCCCGTCCCACGAAAGGCCGAGGCGAGCCGCTCGATCCCCTCGACCGAATCCGCTCCGACCGACAGGCGACAGCGCTCGACCAGCCGCCGAAGCCGTTCAGCCCTGGGTCCGGCGGCGTGGACCGGGTAGGCGATGAACAGGTCCTCGATGCCGCCGTCGGCGAACACCTCCGCCTCGCCGACCGTGGCGACGGTGAGCCCGACGGCGCCCGCGGCGATCTGGCGCCGCGCCACCGCCAGGCTCTTGTGGGTCTTGGCGTGCGGCCGGAGGGCAATGCCGCGGTCGCGCATCAGCGCGGCCATGCGCTCGATGTTCGCGTCGACCCGGTCGAGGTCGACGATGACGAGCGGCGTGTCGAGCTGGGATCGCGCGTCTTCGTCGAGCCAGGCGTCGGTCATGGCATCTCCGGTGGAACGATCGAACCGCGCCGTCGGCGGACCCGTTCGTGGGAAGATACCCGTCGAGGGGCGTTGTCGGAGCGTCGTCCGAGCGCCGGCGGAAGCGGAGGGTCCCGCGCGAGCGGCAGGAAGGAGTCGGCCAGACCATGACCATCTCGCCACCGACGGGC
>JBBEBJ010000019.1:0-1401 GCA_040882425.1 Chloroflexota bacterium
AGGAACTCAGTGGGTCGGGATGACGACCACGTATTTGCCGACCATGGCCCCGACGATCGTCGGCTGGAAGTAGCGCGCCAGTCTGGTGGCCGTCAGCCTGGTGTTCGGGCGCGGGTCATACCCGTCCTGCTGCTGCACCGGGTAGAGCGGCCCGCTGATCCGGACGGCGGTGATGGTGGCCCGCCGGTCCTTCCGTGGGTCGGTCCTGCTTTCGAACCCGTGGAGCACCCAGGCGTGCTGGCCCTCCATCACCAGGATCCCGGCCGGCCGGCCGGTCTGGCGCATCGCCGTTGCGGCAACCCGGAGCGCCCGGGCGGCGGTGGTCGCCCCGACGGCCCGGTAGCGGCCGGCGCCGTAGTGGCGCAGCGCGTTGATCCAGCCGGTGACGTCGGTCCCGCCTTGGTCGCCATACGGGCCGTTGTCCCAGCGCTGGGCGTAGGCGATCATCCGCGCCTGCGTCGCCCTGCTGCGGTCGGTGCGGTCGCGGACGAGGTTGACCATCATCTGGACCGAGGCCGCCACGCACCACTTGAAGGTCTTCTGGGTGACGAAGGCGTTGGCCCGAAAGAGGTTGTAGCGGCCGCTCCACTTGGGGGGCGCGGGCTTGGCCGACACCACGGGAGCTGGAGGCTGCACCCGGTACGGTTGGCTGGACGTGATCGACGAACGACCGACGCGATCGGTCAGGGCGAGGCTGACGCGAAGGCAACCGCTGGACGGCGGCTTCCCAAGCGAGAGGGTTCCCTGGTCGTAGGTCCCGTCACCAAGGGACACGCCTCGCGCCAGGGTGAACTCGCCGCATCCGGTCGGCGTGGCCGCTGCCTGCTCGATCAGGACATTCTGCGTGGCTATGCCGGCCCGGAGACCGTCGATATCGCGCCAGTGCACGGTCAGGTCGCCGTGCTCGACCACGAGCGGGTCGAGGACAGCCGAGGGCCCGATGGTGTCGCGCAGTGGCGTGGTCGGATCGACCTGTGTCGGTGCGCTGGGGGCGACGGCCTCGAGGTCCGCGGCCAACGCGTCCCTTTCGGCAACCATGGGATTGCGCGCCGACCGGAGCGAGGCGACCTCGGCCATGGTTCTGGCCGGTTCCGCGGCACTCGACGTTTGGGTTGCCGCCGCCGACGCGTGCGAAGGCGGGGTCGCGCCCGACCCCAGGACCAGTGCCATCGCCAGGGACAGCAGCGCCGTGCTGCCATGGCGGGCGCGCAGGAAGAGAAGCCGGGGCGGATGGGGCATGACGCGATCGTCGCCGGCGACCGGCACTCCGCCAACCCCGCGGTAGGGCCAGTGTGGAGGGGACATCTGGGCTACGCCGACACGGGCCGAATGGACCCCGGATCCCGCGGCCGGTGGACCGCGAAATCGACGCTGGAACCGGCGTCACGCCGTCGGCGGGTC
>JBBEBJ010000020.1:0-5193 GCA_040882425.1 Chloroflexota bacterium
CTACCGGATCAGCGCCGCCCAGAGCGCCCCGATGATGAAGAACGGCCCGAACGGCACGTACGTCCGACGTCCGATTCGCCGGGCCGCCAGCAGCACGAGCAGCACGACCCCCGACACGAGGAGGGCAAAGAACGCGGCGCCCAGCCCACGACTCCCACCGACGAGCAACCCGATCCCGACGAGCAACTTGACATCCCCGATGCCAAAAGCGCCGGCCCCGAACGGGATCGACGGTAGGTACAGCACCAGCGGGATCGCCACAGCGGCCACGACCGCCGGCAACAGCTCCGACCCGACCAGGGGATTGGCACCGCTCAGCGCGTAGACGATGGCGACCGGGATCACCGGCAGGGTCAGCACGTCCGGCAGCAGCCGCTGGTCCAGGTCCGTGGCCAGGCCGACCACGAGCGTCGCGAACCACGCCCCGAACACGACCAGCGCCAGCGGGTCGACCGCAAAGCGGAGTGGCAGCAGGCCGAACGCGAACGCTCCGACCAGGGCGGTCGCCGCCGTCCGCCAGTCCACCGCCCGGCCCGGCGGGTGCTCCTCGTCGTGCTCGGGCCAGCGGGTCGCCAGCCGGTCGGCCGCGAGACCGAGACCGAACCCGGCCGCGCCGAGGACGACGCTCAGCGGATCCATCGGCCCCTGGGGATCAGAACCGAAGGCACCTGCGGGGAGGCGGCGGTCCGCGAGGCGGCTACGAAGCGCCGGCGCCGGCGAGCGCCAGCTCCACGAGCGTGGCGTGCGAGGCACCCGTGGCGCCGCGGGGCGCGTACGGCACGGCCTTTCGGTAGTAGCCGGTCCCCGCGATGTCGAGGTGGACCCATGGCCGGGTCACGAACTCGCGCAGGAAGAGGCCGCTCTTGATCAGCGAGCCCTCGGCCGAGCCGGCGTTCTGGAGGTCCCCGTACCAGCTTTCCATGTCGGGCACGTAATCGTCGATCAGGGGCAGCTGCCAGAGCCGCTCGCCGGCGCGCTCGGACGCCGCGGCAACCTGGTCGTAAAACGGCTGCGGGGTCCCGAACGCCCCGGTCACCTGGTTCCCGAGGGCGCGGGCCACGGCGCCGGTGAGGGTCGCCACGTCGACGAGGTGGGTGGCGCCCAAACGCTCGGCGTACGTCAGCGCATCGCCCAGGATCAGCCGACCCTCGGCGTCGGTGTTGGTGATGTCGACCTTCTTGCCGTTCAACGCCGTGACGATGTCACCGGGTCGCGTCGAACGCGGCCCGGGCATGTTCTCGACCGCGGGCGCGACCGCGAGGAGGGGCGTACCGGGCGCCAGCCGCGCGACCGTGGCGATGGCCGCGATCACCGTGCACGCGCCGGTCTTGTCCATCTTCATCTCTTCCATCCGTTCGGATGGCTTGATGCTGATCCCGCCCGAGTCGAAGCAGACCCCTTTGCCGACGATCGCGAGGTGTCGATCGAGCGCGTCGCGCTCCCCTTCCCCGCCCGAGCGGAGCAGGATCATCCGCGGTGCGTTGTCGCTGCCCTGGCCGACCGCCATGAACATGCCCATGCCGAGCTTCGTCGCCCGGTCGGGCTCGATCACGTCGATCCACAGGTCGTGGCGCTTGGCGACGGCCCTGGCCTCCTCGGCGAGGACCTCGGGACTGAGGTCGTTCGAGGCTCGGTTGGAGAGCGTGCGGGCCAGGCTGGAACCTTCGGCGATCACGACGCCCCGCTCCGCCTGCTGCGTGAGCGCCGCGGCATCCGCGCCGGGCGCCACCAGGATCAGCTCATCGATGACCGGCGGACTGGCGTCGACCTCGTCGCGGTAGATCGTCCGCGGATCGTAGGCACCCTCGAGGATCCCGCGCGCGACCAGACCGGCAACGGCCGCCGACCCGCCCTCGAGCTGATCGGCGAGCGGCGTCAGCCAGACGGCCAGCCGCTTGACCGAGCGGCCCCCGAGCCGACGCTCGGCCGCCGCTGCCAGGCGGACAACGGTCTCGCGATCGAGCTTGGCCGGATCGCCCATCGACACCGTGAGGAGGCGCCCGCTCGGCAGCTCGCCGCCGGCCGCGAGCGCCGTCGCGTAGCGCTTCGCGGTGAGCTCGCCAAATGTCGCGAGCGCCTGGAGCTCGCCGCCGGCGCGGCGATCGAGCTCGCCGAGCGGGCCCTCGAACACCGGTTCTGCGATGACCGGGACGACGAGGACGTCGGCGGCGACGTCCCAGGGCTGATCGGTGACGACACGAAGTTGCACGGGTCTGAGGCCTCCGGAAAGGGAGACCGCCGGTCGGTGCCCTGCGGGCGGCGGTCTGAACGGTCGATCGTTGCGACCCAGTGTAGCGGTGCTACCCCGGTCAGGGGTGGCAGTCTGGATCAGGAGTTGGCGGCCTCGATTGCCGAGGTCAGCCGCCCGCGGGCCTGCTCGATCGCGACGACCGCGCCGTTCATCCCGCCGCGCCCGATCTCGGCCATGATCACGACCATCCCGCGCGTGTCCGACGGCAGCTCGCGACGTGCCGCCGCCTCAGCCGCCTGCGCCTCGCGGAGCTCGTCGGTGACCCGGGGTCCAACGTTCGAATACGCGACGTACAAGTCGCGCAACGCGACGTCGTAGTTCGCGAGCCGGTCGAGCCAGGCGTCGAGGACCGTTACGTCGACGGTGTTGGCCAGCTGGTTTCGCAGCGTCCGTGCCTCGTCGACGGTCGCGTCCGCGTCGTCTAGTCGCTCGATCGCGTCCTCGTAGCGTGCCGCCCGCCCGAGCGCGGCCGCGTCGGTCACCTCGTCGTCGTGTCGGGCGAGGAGGCCGCTGAGCCGGGTCGCAGTGACGGACCCGCTCGTCAGCCGCACCCAGGCCTCCTGGAGGCCATCGGTCGCATCGAGCGCCGCCACGAGCGCGGCGTGCCGCTCGATGCGCGCCGCCGAGACGAGGAGGCCGACATCGGTCCGTGCCACGTACGGGACGTTCAGCAGCGCCCGTCGAACCGCCGAGGTCTGGGCGAGCATGCCGTCGAGCAGTCGGCTCCCCTCCGCGATGGCCGCGTCAACGGTCGACGAATCGGTCCCGTTGAGCGCCGCGAGGGCCCCACGCGCCTGGACGCCCAGGGCCGCGACCTGGTCGACGAGCGTCTCGAGATCGCGCGTTGCCGCGTCCAGGGCAACATCCACCTCGCCGTCGCGGGTATAGGTGAGCTCGGGACGGGCGGACGTCCCCGGCTGGTGGTGGGCGCCGCTGACGAGACCCGCCGCGCCCATCGCGATCGCGACGACGAGCAGCAGCCAGACAAGTGCCACCAGGGCGCGCCGGGCACGAACTCTCATCGGCCGCAGGGTAGCATCGCTGCCATGCACGACCGAGGCTCGAGCCCCGTTCCGAGCGAGCTGACCGGGCAGGCACTCCGGCGGCTGGTCGACGCGATGCCCAAGGCCGAGCTCCACCTGCACCTCGACGGATCGCTCCGCGTGGACACGGCGCTCGAGCTCGCGCGCACGCGCGGGATCGACGCGCCTCGCGACTGGGCCGGCATGTCCGCGGTGCTGATCGCCCCGATGCCGTGCGTCGACCAGGCCGAGCTGCTCCGGGCGTTCGACCTGCCGATCGCGCTGATGCAGGACGCCGAAGCGCTCGAGCGGATCGCGGCCGAGCTCGTCGAGACGAAGGCGGCCGAGGGCGTTCGCTACCTCGAGATCCGGTGGGGTCCGCTGCTCCACGTGGCGCGCGGGCTGTCCCTCGCGGATGGGATCGCGGCGGTCTGCCGCGGCGCGCGAGGTGGCGCGGCCCGAACCGGCGTGGTCGTCCGGCTGATCAGCACCGCGCTCCGGTCGCACGATCCCGCCGCGAACCTGGAGCTCGCCCGGACCGCGGCCCGCTTCCAGGGGGAGGACCTGACCGGCTGGGACCTGGCCGGACCCGAGGCTGCGTTCCCCGATCCCCTCACCCATGCCGCCGCCTTCGATGCCGCTCGTGGCGCCGGCCTGCGGATCACGGTCCACGCGGGCGAATGGGGTGGCGCCGCCCAGGTCAAGCGCGCCCTGGCGGTCAGCCCGGAACGGATCGCGCATGGCCCGGGCGCCATCGACGAACCCGCGTTGTGCCGGGAGCTGATCGCACGCGGCGTGACCCTCGACCTCTGTCCGACTTCCAACTGGCAGGCCGGGATCGTTCCGTCCGTCGCGGGGCATCCGCTGGCTCGGCTCCACCGGACCGGCGTGCCGGTCACCCTCAACACCGACGACACGACCGTGTCGGACATCACCCTGTCCGAGGAATATTTGCGCGCGGTCGAGGTGATCGGGCTGACGTTGCCGGAGCTCTGGGCGATCGACCGCCGAGCGCTCGACGTAGGCGTCGCGTTCGCCGACGAGACCGCCCTTGCGCCCCTGCGGACCCAGTTCGACACCTGGGCCGCCGGGATCCCGGAGCTGGCAGCCTCGCCAAGTTGACCATGCCTCCTGTTACATTCCCCGCGTGAACTGCTCGTCGTGCGGCACGGCAGCCGAGTCAGGCCAGAAGTTCTGTGCCGACTGCGGCACGCGTCTGTCGGCCGCCTGCCCGTCCTGCGGGACGGTCAACAACCCGACGTCCCGGTTCTGCAGCGAGTGCGGGACGCACCTTGGTGGGGATGGCGCCCCAGCGCGCCAGGCGATGGCGGCCGCGCCGGCAGCGATCGCGCCCCGGACGCCGGCGACCACGGCCCCCGTCGCGGAGCGGCGGCTCGTCACGGTCCTGTTCGCCGACCTCGTCGGCTTCACCTCGCTGGCCGAAGGCCGCGACGCCGAGGCCGTCCGCGAGCTCCTGACCCGCTACTTCGAGCTCGCCCGGGACGTCATCGAGCGCTACGGGGGAACGGTCGAGAAGTTCATCGGCGATGCCGTGATGGCCGTCTGGGGTGCGCCGGTGGCGCACGAGGACGACGCCGAACGAGGCGTGCGCGCCGGCCTCGAGCTGGTCGACGCCGTGCGAGTGCTCAGTCCAGGCCTGGAGGCGCGCGCGGGCGTGTTGACTGGCGAAGCCGCCGTCACGCTCGGGGCGCATGGCCAGGGGATGGTCGCCGGCGATCTCGTCAACACGGCCTCGCGGCTGCAGTCCGCTGCGGCACCCGGGTCGGTCCTGGTCGGCGAGGCGACCCAGCGGGCGGCCTCGGGCTCGATCGCCTTCGAACCGGCCGGGGAGCGGGTCCTCAAGGGCAAGGAGTCGCCAGTCCCCTCGTGGGTCGCGCTGCGGGTCGTGGGCAAGCGCAA
>JBBEBJ010000020.1:5293-7849 GCA_040882425.1 Chloroflexota bacterium
TTCTGGGCCCTCGGCGAGATGGTCCGCTCGCGCGCTGGCCTGCTCGAGACGGACGATGTCGAGACGACCCGAGACAAGGTCGCCGAGATGCTGGCCGAGCACGTCCCGGACGAGGCGGAGCGGGGCTGGATCTCGCCGGCGATGCTCGCCCTCCTCGGCGTCAGCGAGGCGCCTGCCGGTGGCCGCGAGGAGCTCTTCCGGGCCTGGCGGACCTTCTTCGAGCGAATGTCCGCAACGGGCACGGTCGGCCTCCTGTTCGAGGACCTGCACTGGGCAGACGCCGGCCTGCTGGACTTCATCGACCACCTGATTGAATGGAGCCGCGGGTACCCGATGCTGATCATCACCCTCGCTCGCCCGGAGCTCCTGGACCGGCGAGCGGACTGGGGCGCCGGACGGCGCAGCTTCCTGGCCCTCGGCCTCGATCCGCTGCCGGAGTCGGCAATGCGCGACCTGCTCGCCGGCCTGGTCCCGGGCTTACCGGCAGCGACGGCACGGTCGATCATCGAGCGGGCCGACGGAATCCCGCTCTACGCTGTCGAGACGATCCGGATGCTGCTGGCCGACGGTCGCTTGCGGGAGGTCGACAACCACTACGAACCGGCCGGCGAGCTCGGTGAGCTGGCCGTGCCCGAGACGCTCCAGGCATTGATCGCCGCCCGGCTCGACGGACTCGACGCCGCGGATCGGTCGCTCCTCCAGGACGCCGCGGTCCTCGGCCAGAGCTTCACCCTGGCGGGCTTGGCCGCGGTGGCCGGCGAGGAACCCGCAGCGCTCGAATCCCGGCTCCACGCCCTCGCTCGCCTCGAGCTCGTCGACCAGGAGGTGGATCCTCGGTCGCCCGAGCGCGGGATGTTCGCGTTCGTCCAGGCGCTCATCCGCGAAGTCGCCTACGGGACGCTCGCGCGGCGCGACCGGCGGGCGCGTCACCTGGCCGCGGCGCGGTTCTTCGAATCGCTCGGAGACCCCGAGCTGGCGGGCGCGCTGGCCGCCCATTACGTCGCCGCCTACCGGGCCGCACCCGATGGGCCCGAAGGCGAAGCCGTTGCCGCGCAGGCGCGTATCTCGCTCAGCGCTGCCGCCGACCGTGCGCTCGCGCTCGGCGCCTCCGACCAGGCGGTCGGGTTCCTCAGCCAGGCACTCGAGGTGACCACCGATCCGGGCGACCGGGCGGACCTGCTCGACCGGGCCGGAGAGGCGGCTGCGGCTGCAGCCCGGGCCGACCTCGCCGAGGGGTTCCTGCGCGAGGCCGCCAACATCCGCGAGGCGCTCGGCGATCGGATCGCGCAGCTCCGATCGATCGGACTGCTCACCCAGACCCTGTCCGAGGGGCGCCAGCGCGACGCTGCCATGGAGCTCCTCCTGCCCGTCATCGAGACTCTTGGTGAACTTGCCGATCACCCAGTCGGGATCCAACTCACGCAAAGCCTTGGTCGGATCCTCATGCTGACCGGCCAGTACGACCAGGCGCGCGAGATGACCGACCGCGCCCTCGCAGCAGCCGAGCGGGCGGGCCTGGTCCGGACCGCCGCGGAGGCGCTCTCGACCAAGGGCATCATCGCCGTCTTCCAGGGTCGCCAATGGGAGGCCCGTGCGCTGCTCGAGGGGGCGCGCCTGCTCGCGGAGGAGCACAACCTGCCGGTCGTCGCGATGCGCAGCATGAACATGCTCGCGGCGACGATCGCTCACGACGACCCCGCCGCCGCCCTGCGAATGGAGCGGGCGGCGATCGACATCGCCCGCCAACTGGGCCGGCGGTCGGCCGAGCTGACGACGCTTGGTAACGCCGCGGAGGACGCCCGGCGAACCGGTGAATGGTCGTGGGCGATCGACGAGGTCGAAACCGCCCTGGCCCTCGACATCGACGAAACGACGCAGCTCACGCTCCGCGGCGCCCTTGCCTTCATCCAGCTGCTCCAGGGCCGCCTCGATCCAGGCGCGCTCGAGGAGATCATGGCCGGCGTTTCGCGGTTGAACGACGCTGACGTCTCGGCGGGGGCATTCGACCTGCAGGCAACCCTGGCTGTCACGCGGGGCGATTGGCAGACCGCCCATGACCGCTGGCTCCAGGTCGTGGGCCGAAGTGACCTCAACACGCCGTACGTCCTGCCGCGCGCGGGCCACGCGGCCATCCTGGCCGGCGACGCGGCGGGAGCGCGGGTGGCGCTCGACACGCTCGACGCGATCGGGACCCGCGGACGAGCGGTCGATGCGGACCGGGCGGCCATCAGGGCCGGGATCGCGGCCCTGGACGGGGACGCGGCTACGGCCCTCGGCGGATATCGAACCGCGATGGACGCCTGGCAGGAGCTGGCGTTGCCGTTCGACGAGGCGATGACCGTCCTGAGCGCCGTGACCACGCTTGGACCGGACGCGCCAGGGGTTGGAGCCTGGGTCGTAACTGCTCGCGGGATCTTCCAACGCCTCGAGGCTGCCCCGCTGCTCGACCTCCTTGACCAGGCGGTCGAGCGCTGGCGGGCCCAGGCCGGGGTGGCCGGCCCCGGATCGTCGCGGCAGGTAACACCGGAGGGCGCGGCGACCGCCTCCTAGGCCGAA
>JBBEBJ010000021.1:0-7842 GCA_040882425.1 Chloroflexota bacterium
ACTCGCGACTCCCAGGCATCAACTCGCGACTCCCAGGCATCAACTCGCGCGCTGGAGGCCCATCAACAGCGCGTTCGCGCAAGGCGTTGCCTGTGAGTCGCGGCCCACGCTCCCCGGCCCAGCGGATCAGGGCTTTGGCGGTTTCCTCGTTCGCTTCGCGCGTGGCGACTGGGTGGCGGGCGGCTCCTGGGGGAGCAACGCCTCGTCAGTGTCTTCGGTGTGGTGAGTGATCCCGTGCTCGCCCGGGGCAGCATCGTTCTCGGTCGCCGCCTGGGCAGGCGCTTCGGGCTCCCAGGGGCCGACGACCTCGACACTACCGCGGGAATGGGGCGCGGCGCCGGATATCACTTTCGTCGCAGCGCGCCCTTCGGGATCGCGCCGGGCAAGGCCCTCGGGATCGCGCTGCGCCACCGCCTCGAACAGCATGATGGAACCGGCGACCGCGGCATTGAGCGAACCGACGGCGCCACGCATCGGGATCCGCATCAGCAGGTCGCAGCGCTTTCGAACGGTCGGCCCGAGGCCCTGCCCCTCGCTCCCGACGACCAGGGCGAGCGGGCCACGAAGGTCGGCCTGGCGGGCCGTCAGGGGTGCATCGGCTTCCGAACCGGCCACTCGCAATCCGTGTCCATGCAGGTCCGCGAGCGCGCCGCCGAGGTCGTCCACTGGGCAGAGCAGCAGGTGCTCGACGGCGCCGGCCGAGGCCTTGACCGCAGCCGGCGTGAGCGGTGCCTGCCGGCGCGTCGGGAAGATCACCCCGTGCACGCCGGCGGCCTCGGCGCTGCGCAGGAGCGTTCCGACGTTCTGGGGATCCTCGAGCGAGTCGAGGACGAGCACGAACGGCGGCTCATCACGCTCGACCGCACGATCGAGGATGTCGTCGAGGGACGCGAACACGCGCGGCTCAACGACCAGCGCGACGCCCTGGTGACCATCGAAGCCCGCCAGCGAGGTCAATGAACCTCCCTCGAGCTCGACAATCGGGATCCGAAGACGGGTCGCGTGGAGGACGAGCTTCTCCAGCGGTTCGCGGCGTTGTGGCACGACGAGGAGGCGGATCGCCGGGCGCCCGGCAGCGAATGCCTCCTCCACCGGTCGCCGGCCCGCGACGAGCTCCTCCCCGGGACCGAGCAGATCCGGCGCGGGAAGCGCGGCGGCGGGACGCGGCCAGTCGCGTGGTTCGTTTCTCGCCCAGGGTTGCGGTCGATCCGCTCCAGGCGGTCCACCCCGGTACGGGGGTCGGTGTCCGCGGTCAGGCGGTCGGCCGTGCTGTCCGCCTCGATCGTCGCGGATGAACGGCGCACCGGGTCGGTCGCCGCGCGGCGCGAAGCCGGAGCGTGGTGGACCCGGGCGTGGCCCCGGCCGCCCAGGTGGTCGATCGCCACGGTCAAACGGCTGGCCGCCGCGCTCGAAGGGCCGATCCCGTGGCGGGCGGGATGGTCCGGGTCGGAACGGCTCATCTCCGCGGCGGGGGGGCTGGCCACCTGGCCCGTCCGGCACATCGTGATCACGCTCCGGATACCGCGGCTCGTCGAATGGGCGCGGGCCCCGGAAGCCGGGCCGGGGCGAGAACGGTCGAGGATAGGGCCGAGGTCCACGGCCGGGCCCGCCGGCGCCACCGGACCGACCGCCGGGCCCCGGCCCGGGCCTGGGTCCTCGCCCGCCAGGGCCGCCGCGTCCATCAGGCGCGCCGGGACCGCCCGGTCGACCGGGCCCACCGGGCCCAACGGGCCCACCACCGCGTGCGCCGCCCCGCTCGGGCCCGCCGCGGTCGGGTCCTCCCCTGCCCCCGCGACCACCCGGCGGCCCGGGTCGCCCGCGGCGATCGTCATCGCGGCGTGGTCGGTCAGCCACGGACCGTCTCACCGATCCGTCGCCAGCGCTGGCCGTCGCGCGTGTCCTCCACGGCGACGCCGTGCACGGCCAGCTCGTCGCGCAGCCGATCGGAGGCTGCCCAGTCGCGGGCGGCGCGGGCGGCCTCGCGAGCCTGGAGGATCGCTGCGACCTCTGGCTCGAGCTCGACAGCCTCGTCCGGCAGGACGGCCAGCACCTGATCCACGTCGCGCAGCGTGGCAAGCGCACGGCCCGCGTCCGCCGTCGAGAGGGAGCGGCGCTCGATCCGTCGGTTCAGCTCGCGGACGAGATCGAACACCGC
Source organism: Chloroflexota bacterium (assembly GCA_040882425.1). Taxonomy (GTDB): domain Bacteria; phylum Chloroflexota; class Limnocylindria; order Limnocylindrales; family CSP1-4; genus SPCO01. Next base: position 2,156 of record JBBEBJ010000021.1, read on the forward strand.
ACCGAGACCAGCCGACACGTTGAGGTCGTCATCGAGCGCCGCCCCGAACGCCGCGCGCGCCTCCTCGAGTGCCGCCGGGACGTCCGGGTCGTCCGGTCGGTCCTCGCGATAAGCCTCGAGCGCGGCCACGGCCGCATCCAGTCGCTCGACCGCCGCCGCGGCCGCCCCAAGGGACTCCGCTGAGTGGCTGAGGGGCGCGCGATAGTGCACCGAGAGCAGCGCGAACCGAAGCGCCCTTGCCGAGACTCCGAGTGCCAGCAGGTCACCGACGCGGGCGATGTTGCCGGTCGACTTGGCCATCTTCGAGCCGCTCATCTGCAGGTGCGCGCAGTGCAGCCAGTTGGCAACGAACGGCTGTCCGGTGGCCGCTTCGCTCTGGGCGATCTCGTCCTCGTGATGCGGGAAGACCAGGTCGACGCCGCCGGTGTGGATGTCGAACGACGGTCCGAGGTGCGCCATGCTCATCGCCGAGCACTCGATGTGCCAGCCGGGGCGCCCCGGACCGATGGATGTCTCCCACGACGGCTCACCGGGCTTTGGCCCCTTCCAGAGCGCGAAGTCGCGCACGTCGTCCTTGCCGTACTCGTCGGCCTCGACGCGTTCACCGACCCGGAGGCTATCGGGGTCGAGGCGGGCGAGACGTCCATATGCCGGCCAGGAGGCGATGCGGAAGAAGATCGAGCCGTCATCGGTTCGGTACGCGTGTCCACGCTCGAGCAGGATCGAGATGATGTCGACGATCCGGTCGATGTGGTCGGTCGCCCTCGGAAGGACGTCGGGGGTCGTCATCCGCAGGGCCGCGGCGTCGGCGAGGAACCGTTCGAGATACCGTTCCGCGAGGTCGCCAATCCCGACGCCTGCGGCGGCCGCTCCCCGGATGATCTTGTCGTCGATGTCCGTGATGTTCATGACCCAGGTCACGGGCATGCCGCGCCACCGGAGGTGACGCACCAGGAGGTCGGCGAACAGGAACGATCGGAAATTGCCGATATGGGCCGGGCCGTAGACCGTCGGGCCGCACGTGTAGATGCCGATGCGGTCCGATCGGAGCGGGACGAACGGTCTCGTCTCCCCGCTCAGCGTGTCGTGCAGCCGGATCGTCATCGGAGCCTCGACACCATCGCGATGGCGAGCGCCGAGATCGATCGACCGGCGCCGTCGGCACCGTCGAGGTTTCCCGACGACGCCTTGACATTGACGGCGGAGCGATCGACGCCGATCAACGTCGCGATCGCGCCCGCCATCGCATCGAGGCGATCGCCGAGCCGCGGACGCGCGGCGGTCAGCGTCACATCGACCGAAACGGGCCGCCAGCCCGCCGCGGCCAGGCGGTCGCCCACGGCGCGGAGGAGCTCCGTGCTCGCGACCCCGCGTGGGGTCCGCGCATCGGCTGGGAAGAGACGCCCGAGGTCGCCCAGGGCACTCGCGCCCAGGAGCGCGTCGGAGACCGCGTGGAGGACCACGTCACCGTCGGAGTGCCCCTGGAGCCGGGGCGCCCCGGCGATCTCGATCCCGCCGAGCATCAGCGGGCCACCCGGTCCGAATGGATGGCTGTCCTGGCCGATCCCGGCGCGCGCCGTGCCGGTCGCGGTCAGGACCGCCTCGACCCGGGCTAGATCCCGGGGCACGGTGACCTTCACGTTGACTGGATCGCCAGCGACGACCCGGACGGGGATGCCGGTCGCCTCGAGCAGCGCGGCCTCGTCGGTCCACGTTTCCGACCCCTCGGGCGGGTACCGCAGGTAGGCCGCACGCAACAGGTCGCGACGCACGCCCTGGGGCGTCTGGGCGACCCCCAACCCCGTCCGCTCGACCGTCTCCCCAACGAGGTCACCGTCGATCCGCTTGAGGGTTTCGGCCACCGGCACGATCGGTATGGCCGCACCGTACCGCGCCGTCTCCGCCGCGACCCTGCCGATCAGGTCGGGCGGGACGACTGGCCGCGCCCCGTCGTGCACGAGGACGACACCGCGGTCGTCGGCGCCGAGGCGATCGAAGGCCGCGAAGCCGGCATGAACCGATTCCTGCCGGCGGCGACCCCCCGCCACCACACCGACGACGCCGGGAGGCAGCCACGACGAGCGCGTGACGTCGGCGACCCGGTCCGGCGATGTCACGACGACCATCCGTCCGACCTCCGGGGCAGCGGAGACCGCATCGAGCGTCCACGCCAGGAGCGGACGCCCGGCGAGCTCGGCAGCGAGCTTGTCCGTGCCATCCATGCGACTCGACCGACCGGCCGCGACGACGATGACATCCGCGCGGATGACCGGCGTGGCCGCGCCCTCGTCGGGTACGCCCGCCGGAATGGGGCCGCTCAATCGAGTCGCGGCTGGGCGAAGATCATCCGGCCAGCAACGGTCTGCAGGACCCGCGTCACCGCGACGTCCAGGTCGCGATCGATGTGCCTGGCGCCGCCCTCCACCACGATCATCGTGCCGTCGTCGAGGAACCCGACACCCTGGCCCGCCTCCTTGCCTTCCTGGATGACGCGCACCCGGATCTCCTCGCCGGGCAGGACGGCCGGCTTCACCGCGTTGGCCAGCGAGTTGATGTTCATGACCCGTACGCCCTGGAGCTCCGCGACGCGGTTCAGGTTGAAGTCGTTGGTCAGGATGACGCGGCTGCGGGCCCGGGCGAGCGCGACGAGCTTGGCATCCACCTCGGTGACGTCGGGGACGTCGTCCTCGACGATCTCGACAGGTGTGGCCGGCTCCTTCTGCATCCGGTTGAGGATCTCGAGGCCCCGGCGTCCGCGGTTACGCCGCAGGGCATCGGAGCTGTCGGCGATGTGCTGGAGCTCATCGAGGACGAACCGGGGGATCACCAGGGTCCCGTAGATGAACCCGGATTCGACGATCTCCGCGATGCGGCCGTCGATGATCGCGCTGGTGTCCACGACGATCCTCGGTTCACCGCGGGACGGTCCGACGGACTCGGCGCTCGCCTGCCGGCGGATGAAGCCGACGGCCTCCGCGGCGAGCAGCAGGTCGCGTCGTTTGGCCACCGTCAGGCCGACCATGCCCAGGCCCAGGAATACGGAGACACCGAGCGGCAGCCAGGTTCCGAACGGCGGGGCGAGCTGCGAGAGCGGGAGACCCAAAAGGAGGCCCATCAACAGCCCGAGCAGGAGACCGGCGACAGCCGTCACGAACTCCGCCGTCGAGAGCGCCTCGACCTGCCTGATCAGCCAGGTCGCCGGAACCACGGTGACGTACGGCAGGACCGCGAAACCCACGACGATCCAGGCGACGACCCACGTGGCCAGGAACGCGCCGGCGAATTCGACGTCGCGGAACATGCCATCCCCGGCCCCGGCGGAGGCAAGCCCAACGACGCTCCCCAGCGCGGCCCCAAGGAGGCGGATGTAACGGATCAAGATATCCTCGGCGAACGGCCCGGCAGCCCCGGGTCGCGAACGACCCGCCGGGCGGTCAGCCTAGCATCGCCGGGACCGCCCCGCCATGAGCATTGGCGCGGTCGTCGAGGGCGGCCGCGATGGCGTCCGCCAGGGTCTCCACGGGTCGGAGCTCCAGTCCGTCGATCGGCGCGAGTGTCGCGCCCGGCGACGGGTGGGGCAGCAGAGCTCGCCGAAACCCCAGGCGAGCTGCCTCGCGCAGGCGGCGCTCGAGACCGACCACGCCGCGGAGCTCGCCGAGCAGGCCGACCTCGCCGATCGCGACCGTGCCGTGGGCAATCGGGCGATCGCGCAACGAGGAGGCGAGCGCGAGCGCGACCGGCAGGTCGAGGCCGGGCTCCATGACCGACAGGCCACCGGCCAGGTTGGCGTAGACGTCGTGACTGCCGAGCGCAATCCCCGCGCGCCGGCCCAGGACGGCGATCAGCAGGCTGACCCGGTTCGGGTCGAGGCCGCTGGCCTTTCGTGCCGGTGTCCCGTAGCCGGTCGGGCTGACCAGCGCCTGGACCTCGACGAGGATCGGCCGGCTGCCCTCCATCGTCGGGGCGACGATGCTGCCGGGAGCCGCGCCCTGGTGCACGGCGAGAAAGGCGCGCGCCGGATCGGCGACCTCCATCAGGCCGGCATCGTTCATCTCGAAGACGCCGATCTCATCGGTCGAGCCGAAGCGGTTCTTGGTCGCCCGCAGGAGCCGCATCGCGGCATGTCGCTCTCCTTCGAGGCTGACCACCGCGTCGACGAGGTGCTCGAGGGTCTTGGGGCCGGCGATCGAGCCGTCCTTGGTCACGTGACCGACGAGGATCACGGCGATGCCGTCGCCCTTGGCCAGGTCCATCAGGCGCAGGGCCGACTCGCGCACCTGGCCGACGCTACCGGCCGCTCCCTCGAGCTCGTCCACCGTCGCGGTCTGGATCGAATCGACGATGACCAGCGTCGGCCGGGACGCCCGGGCGACCTCCGCGATCCGCCCGACATCGTGCTCGGCCAGCACCTGGATCCGTTCGCCCGACGTGCCGGCGAGGACACCCAGGCGCGTGGCGCGCAACCGGATCTGTCCCGGCGATTCCTCCCCGGACGCATACAGGACGCCCGCGGCGCCGGTGTCCGTCCGAGCCAGACCGGCGGCCGCCTGGAGCAGTAGCGTCGACTTGCCGATCCCGGGCTCACCGCCGAGAAGCACCAGCGAGCCGGGTACGAGCCCGCCACCGAGCACCCGGTCGAGCTCGCCGATCCCGAGGGTCAGCCTCGGGAGGTCCACCTCCGAGATGTCCGCGAGAGGCGACGGCGGCGCGGCGCCGGCGATCCCGCCCGCGACCGCGCGCTCGGACCGCGACGGCTCACGGACGATCGTCTCGACGAGGCTGTTCCACTCGCCGCATGCCCGGCACTGGCCTTCCCATCGGAGGAACGACTCGGCACAGCGCTGGCAGATGAAGCGGCTCTGTGGCCGCGCCATGCCTAGGCCGCCGAGGAGGCGGCGCGGATCACCGCGCTTCGACCGGTTCCCGCGGCTCGGCGACGTGGATGTCCAGGCCTGCCTCGGGATCCTTGTCGACCACGATGTTCGAGCCCGGCTCGTAGGTGCCGAGCAGCAGCTGCTCGGCCAGGACGTCCTCGACCATGTTCTGGATGACCCTCCGCAGCGGGCGGGCGCCATAGGCCACGTCGTATCCGAGCTTGATGATGTGCTCCTTGGCGGCCTGCGTGACCTCGAGCTGCATCTGCTGAGCCCTGAGCTGGTCGCGCACGCGGGCGAGCATCATGTCCACGATCAGGGCGATCTCCTCGACCGTGAGCGAACGGAAGACGACCGTCGCGTCGATCCGGTTGAGGAACTCCGGGCGGAAGTTCTGCTTCAGCTCCGCGGCGACCTTCTCCTTCATCAGGTCGTGCGAGATCTCCGACCGAGCGGCGGCCGTCTCGCCCTGCACCCGGAAGCCCAGGCTCGAGTTGGTCTGGAGCTGCTTGGCGCCGAGGTTGGAGGTCATGATGATGATGCAGTTCCGGAAGTCGACGCGCCGGCCCTTGGCATCCGAGAGATGCCCGTCCTCGAGAATCTGGAGCAGGATGTTGAAGACCTCGGGATGGGCCTTCTCGACCTCGTCGAGGAGCACCACCGCGTAGCTCTTGCGCCGGACGGCCTCGGTCAGCTGGCCGCCTTCATCGAAGCCGACGTAGCCGGGAGGCGCCCCGACCAGGCGACTGACGTTGTGCCGCTCCATGAACTCGCTCATGTCGATCTTGATGAGCGCGTCCTCGCTGCCGAACA
>JBBEBJ010000022.1:0-5172 GCA_040882425.1 Chloroflexota bacterium
AAGCTGCTGCCCATGCCGGGCGTACATCGCGAACGCCGGCGCCCCAAACGCCGGCGTTCGCAGTTCCCCAGACCCGGGTCGGGAGGGCGGACCCGGGTCGCGATGTGGACGCTTAGTAACGCCCCGGTTCTCGCGTCGATCGGACGATCGGACGCACCGAGTTGACGATCGCAGTGCCGGTTCGAAGACCACCGGAGGCGGCTGCCGTTTCCGACGCCGGGTGCGTGAGGTTTCGATCAGTCGGCCGGTCAGAGCCGGACGACCTGGTGTTCTCGGGGGGATGGATGGCTCGGCCGTAGCGGCGCATCCGCACGGCGAGGTAGTACTCCATGACCTGGCGCACCTGCGCCTCGCTCAGCAGCTCGTCGGCCCGAAGGGCGTATTCGACGCGCGCCGTCGGGTTGGTGCTGCCGGTCGCGACGAGGCCCAGGTACTGGGTCGTGTCGGCGTCATCGCGCAGTTCACGGAGGCCCCGGGCGAGCTTGGTGGCGGTGCCGAGCGACGGCATGCGATCGCCACGGATCAGGCGGGAGATCGTGGAGTGGTCCACGCCCGACTGCTGGGCGAGCTGCCGCTGCGACATCTTCTTGGCCTTGAGTTGTGTTCTCAGCCAATCGTTGAACGCTCGGCCGTTTTGAGTGGTCATTGGTGCCTGGACGCTCCATGGGAGAGAGCCGCGATGGGTCATTCGCTTGCCTCACTATCCACGCGTCACGGGGATACCTGTATCACCCGTTCGTACCGGCCTGACCACCATCCGGGGTCCCCCTTGTGGTCGGTCTTGTGCGGTACTCCCGGGTCAGGTGCAGGGCGTTGACAACTGTCACCCCCTGACCAAGGTACGGCAGGTACCGGCTCGCGGATTACTCCGAACGGGGCGGTTGGCGTTGCAGCGGGCTCACAGGCAACGTGCCGTCGCGTCACCGAGCCACGGAAATCCGTGGCGGCGTCCTCGCCGCCGGGGACGCTACTTACCCGGATCCGACCGCGGTCCGGAGGCCGCGCGGCTTCGAGGAGATGAGGTACGCGATCGAACCGAACACGATGATCGAGAACACGCTGATCACTCGGTCAAGCAGGGCGATGGCGGTCGCCTCGGCCAGCGGCACGCCGTAGGCGACCGTCAGGACCCCGACGATGCCGGCCTCCACGATCCCGAGCCCGGCCGGGCTGAGGGGGACGGCGGTGAGCAACGACGCGATCAAGGCCACGAACACGGCGCCGGAGAGTCCGACCATGACCTCGGTGAACCCGAAGGCCTGGATCACGAAGAACAGGCGGAGCGATTCGGTCATCCAGATGGCCCCGGTCAGCCCGCCCAGGAAGGGCAGCTGGCGCAGGGTGATCGCCTGGAAGACGCCCTGCTCAAATCGGTCGTAGAACTCCAGCAGACGCGGCGGGAAGGGCAACGCGGTCAGGATTCGCCGGCCGAAGTTGCGCATCGTGAACAGGCCGACCGCGAGGACGGCGACGACGACCAGCCCGATCGCGAAGATCGCCTGGATCGGTGTCGGGAGTCCGTCGCGGAAGCTCCAGAACCCCGCAGCGATCCCGAGCAGGGCGATGGCCATCAGGTCGAAGACGCGCTCGATGAATACGGTGCCAAACGTGCGGCTCAGCGACGCGGCGGTATTGATCTTGAGCAGGTAGGCGCGGTACACGTCGCCCAGCTTGGCCGGCACGACGCAGTTGACCAGCCAGGACAGGAAGATGATTTCGGTCGAATCGCGCGTGCTCAGGCGGAGGCCGGTCCCACGCAGCAGGATCGCCCAGCGAAGGCCCCGCAACGGGAACCCGGCGTAGAAGATCAGGAAGGCGAGACCCACGAGCCGCAGGTCGGCGCGGGCGATCAGGCCCGGGACGCGGACGAGCTGCTCCCCGTTGAGCGCGACGAAGACCGCGATGACCGCCAGCGGGATGAGGATCGAGATGATCGTTCGCGGCTGCCGCAGGCGACGTGACAGGGCGACCTGATCGGCCTCGACGACCTCGTCGGGCTCCTCGTCGGCAACATCGGCGCCGCCCGGCGGGTCGGTCACAGGGGTTTCCCCTGGTCCCCCGCAGCGGGCCCCGTCATGGGCCGCACGCGTCGATTACCACGGGCCCGCTGGACGACCTTGGCAACCGGCGTCCAGGCACGGACGAACAGGCTCGCCCGGCCGGGCACGATCTGCACGCCGGCCAGGGCCGCCTTCAGCCCGGCGGCGGTGGACGGATCGCCCTCGAGCGACGTGTACGCGACCCCGACCTCGAGGATCGAATGGGCATCCGAGACCGCGACCCCTGGCAACCTGTGCTCCCGGGCGTAGACGGCGGCTTGTTCGTTGCCCCCGCCCATGACGCGGGCGTTGTGTGTCTCCACCCAGTCGACACTGGCGCCAAGTGCGGCCATCCGTGCCTCGCGCAGGAGCGAGCCGCGCAGGCGGTCGAACGGATGCGGGATCCCGACCAGGGCACCCTGCTCGCGGGCGGCCAGGATCGTCTCTTCGGCGGACAGTCCGGGCGGGATGGCTCGTTCCAGGAAGACGCAGATCAGGTCGCCGTCACTCGTATTGACCTCTTCCCCGATCAGCACGGTCAGACCGGCAGGCGCCAGCTCCCGAGCCTCGAGCGCCCCGTCGATCCGATCGTGATCCGTGATCGCCAGATGCGTCAGGCCTCGATCAGCCGCAGCCCGCACCACCGCCTTGGGCGCCGACAGACAGTCGAAACTGGCATTGGTGTGGCAGTGCAGATCGACAAAGGCGCGCAACGTCAGGCCCTGGCCACGCGCGAGCGGTGGGCGGGGCGTCCCGCATGACGCCGTTCAGCCGCAGCGGCGCAGGCGTCAGGAGGGACGACCCGAACGCCGATTGCGCGCTCCCCGGCACGCACGCTAGACCTGCTGCACGAGGGATTTCTTGAAGAAGTCGAAGTGCTCCAGGGCCAGCCCCGTGCCGAGTGCCACGCAGTTGAGCGGGTTCTCGGCGACGTGGCAGGGAACGCCGGTCACCTGGGTGAGGAGCTTGTCGATGTTGCGCAGGAGCGCGCCACCGCCCGACATCACCATGCCCTTGTCGATGATGTCCGACGACAGCTCCGGCGGCGTCTGCTCGAGCACCGACCGAACCGCGGTGACGAGCTGCTGGAGCGGCGCCTCGATCGCCTCCATCACCTCGCTGCTGGTGATCGGGATGGTCCGTGGCAGACCGGCGATCAGGTCGCGGCCGCGGACCTCCATCGTCAGCTCGCGCTCGAGCGGCAGCGCCGTCCCGATCTGGATCTTGACCTCTTCCGCCGTCCGCTCCCCGATCAACAGGTTGTACTTCTTGCGGATGTACGTCGCGATCGCGTCGTCAAACCGGTTGCCGCCGACGCGCAGGCTGCGCGACACCACGATCCCGCCAAGGGCGATCACCGCGATCTCGCTCGTCCCACCGCCGATGTCGATGATCATGTTGCCGGACGGTCCGCTGATCGGGACGTTCGCGCCGATCGCGGCCGCCAGCGGCTCCTCGATCAGGTAGGCATCCTTCGCGCCGGCCTTGAGGGCGGCATCACGGACGGCCCGCTTCTCGACCGACGTGACGCCGGCTGGCACCGAGATCATCACGTCGGGCTTGGTGAAGCCGAAGCTGCCCTTGCGGACCTTGCCGATGAAGTGGCTGAGCATCGCCTCGGTGATCACGTAGTCGGCGATCACGCCGTCCTTCATCGGCCGGATCGCGTGGATGTTGCCGGGCGTCCGCCCGATCATCTCGCGGGCCTCCTCGCCGACCGCCACGATCCGGTTGTCGTCGGAGACCGCGACCACGCTTGGCTCGGTGATGACGATGCCCTTGCCCTTCACGTAGACGAGGACGTTGGCGGTGCCGAGGTCGATGCCGATCTTCATGAGGTGGTGGTTGCCGTCCCTTCCGCCGTGCGCGAGATGCTGGCCCCGAGGTCCAGGAACTTGAGCTCGATGTTCTCATAGCCCCGGCGGACGTGGTGGGCGCCGCGGATCGTGGTCGTCCCCTTCGCCGCGAGCGCGGCAAGGATGAGCGAGGCGCCGGCGCGCAGGTCGCCGATCTCGACTTCGGTGCCGACGAGTTTGGCGGGGCCGCTGATGGTCGCGTGGTGCGGGTCGAGGACCTCGACCTTCGTCCCCATCCGGCGGAGCTCGGTCAGCCATTCGAGACGGTCCTCGAAGATCGTCTCGTGGATGTGTGAATCGCCGATCGCCTGCGACAGCAGCACGGCCGTGGGCGGCTGCAGGTCCGTCGCCAGGCCGGGATACGGTGCCGTCTCGATGTCGCACGCGCGGAAGCCGCCCTCGTGGAGCGCGCGACCGTCGACCTCGATCGTGTCCTTGCCGCAGGCCACCCCGACACCGACCCGGCCCATCGTCTCGAGGAACGCGCCGAGATGGTCGCAGGGGGCACCCTGGAGCGTGACCTGGCCGCCGGTCACGGCGGCGGCGATCATGAACGTGCCCGTCTCGATCCGATCCGGGACGACCCGGTGGTCCGCTCCGCGCAGCCGCTTCTGGCCGACGACCTCGATCGTGTCCGGTTTGGTCCGCTCGACGGTGGCCCCCATCGCCTGGAGGAACTCGATCAGGTCGTCCACCTCCGGCTCCTGCGCCGCCGGCTTGATCACGGTCCGGCCCTCCGCGAGCGTCGCGGCGAGCATCGCGTTCTCCGTGCCCATGACGGACACGAACGGGAACTGCACCCGGCCGCCGCGGAGCCGACCGGGCGCGGTCGCGAAGTAGTAGCCGTTGCGGTAGTCGATCGTCGCGCCGAGCGCACGCATCGCGTCGACGTGGAGGTCGACCGGTCGCCGCCCGATCCGGTCCCCGCCCGGGTTGCTGATGATCACCTTGCCGAATCGCGCGAGCAGCGGTCCGAGGAGGATGAAGCTGGCCCGCATCTTGGCGGCCGCCTCGAGCGGGACGAAGAGCCACTCGACGTCGCCCGAGGCGATCTCGTAGACGTTGTCGGCGGGATGGTCGACGACGACACCCAGGTCGCGCAGCGTCTCGGCCATGACCCGCACATCCTCGATCTCGGGGACGTTGGTCAACCGGCACCGTTCGCCGGTCAGGGTCGCCGCGGCGAACAGCTTGAGCGCCGAGTTCTTGGCGCCGCTGATCCTGACCGTGCCGCTGAGCGGCAGGCCGCCCTCGACGCGGAAGACCTCCGGAGCCAC
>JBBEBJ010000022.1:5272-7838 GCA_040882425.1 Chloroflexota bacterium
GCCATGTCCGCGGTCTCGGCCATCACGACGACCTTGTCCGGGCGGACCTGCAGGAAGCCGCCGACGATCGCGAACGCCTCCTCCGCGCCGCCCTTGCGGATGCGCAGCTCGCCGACGCCGAGCATCGACACGAGGGGCGCGTGGTGGGGCAGCACCCCGAGCTCTCCCTCGATCCCGGGGAGATTGACCGAATCGACCGTGTCCGAGTACGCGAGTCGCTCGGGGGTCACGATCTCGAGCAGCAGCGGCATGGCTCAGCCCGCCAGCTTGGCGGCGTTTTCCCTGACGTCGTCGAGCGTCCCCGCCAGGAAGAACGCCTGCTCGGGCAGGACGTCGGTCTTGCCCTCGAGGATCTCCTTGAACGAGGCGACGGTGTCCTTGATGTTGACGTACTTCCCGGAGCGGCCGGTGAAGACCTCGGCCACGAAGAACGGCTGGCTCATGAACCGCTGGAGCCGTCTCGCCCGGGCGACCGTCGACTTGTCCTCCTCGGACAGCTCGTCGATGCCGAGGATGGCGATGATGTCCTGGAGGTCGCGGTAGCGCTGCAGGACGCGCTGCGTCTCGCGCGCGACGTCGTAATGCTCCTGGCCGACGACGAGCGGGTCGAGGACGCGCGAGGTGGACGTCAGCGGGTCCACCGCCGGGTAGATGCCGAGCTCGGCGATGCTGCGCTCGAGACGGATCGTCGAGTCGAGGTGGGCAAAGGTCGTGGCCGGTGCCGGGTCGGTGTAGTCGTCGGCCGGCACGAAGACCGCCTGGAGCGAGGTGATCGAGCCGTCGCGGGTCGAGGTGATCCGCTCCTGGAGCCCGGCCATCTCGGTCGCCAGGTTGGGCTGGTAGCCGACCGCCGACGGCATCCGGCCGAGCAGCGCGGACACCTCCGAGCCCGCCTGGGTGAAGCGGAAGATGTTGTCGATGAAGAGGAGGACGTCGCGGTGCTCCTCGTCGCGGAAGTACTCGGCCATGGTCAGCCCGGTCAGGCCGACCCGCTGGCGGGCTCCCGGCGGCTCGTTCATCTGGCCGAAGACGAAGGCCGTCTTGGCGATGACGCCCGATTCGGTCATCTCGTGGATCAGGTCGTTGCCTTCGCGGCTGCGCTCGCCCACCCCGGCGAAGACGGACACGCCGGCATGCTCCTGGGCGACGTTGCGGATCAGCTCCTGGATGATGACCGTCTTGCCGACGCCGGCGCCGCCGAAGATGCCGATCTTGCCGCCCTTCTTGAACGGGCAGATCAGGTCGATGACCTTGAGGCCGGTCTCGAAGACCTCGACCTCGGTCGACTGCTGGTCGAAGGCGGGCGCGCTCCGGTGGATCGGCAGGTAGGTCTCGGCCTTGACCGGGGGTCCGCCGTCGATCGGGTGACCGAGCACGTCGAAGACGCGACCGAGGGTCGTCTCGCCGACCGGCACGGTGATCGCGGCGCCGGTGTCGCGGGCATTGACGCCGCGGGCGAGGCCGTCCGTGGTGGTCATGGCGACGGCGCGCACCCAGTTGTTGCCGAGGTGCTGCTGGACCTCCGCCACGAGGGGCTCCTGGCCACTGCGCTCGATCTCGACGGCGTTGTAGATGGACGGCAGCTGGCCGGCCGGGAACTCGATGTCCACGACCGGGCCCGTGATCTGGATGACGCGCCCAAGGGCGGGGCCGGTCGCGGTGGATGTGGCGGTCGCCATTGTCGGTCTAGCCTCCTGCGTCCCTGGGCGTCAGCGGGCGTTCGCGCCGGACGCGATCTCGATCATTTCGCGGGTGATGTTCGCCTGGCGCACCTTGTTGTAGGACAGCGTCAGGTCCTCGATGAGCTCTTCGGCATTCTCGGTCGCGTTCTTCATCGCGACCATCCGGCTCGATTCCTCGCTCGCCTTGGCCTCGAGCACCGCCTGGAAGAGCCGCGTCGCGACGTAGCGAGGGAGCAATTGCTCGAGCACGGCCGACGCGCTCGGCTCGAAGATGAACTGGTTGCCGGGGATCCCCTCCGTGTCGACGGATTCGGGGATCGGGAGGATGGTCAGGCCGGTGGGCCGCTGGACCAGCGTGGAGACCCAGTGGCTGTAGACGATATCCACCCGCCCGTACGTGCGGGACAGGAAGTCGTCGGTCACCAGGCGGGCGAGGGGCAACACGTCGGCGAATGTCGGACGGTCGCCGAAGGTCGAGAAATGGGCCTCGAGCGGGACGCCCGACCGGCGCATCGCGTCACGGCCCTTGCGACCGATCGTGATCACCGCCACGTCGCCCGGGTTGTCCACGATGTCGCGCGCCACGAAGCGGACGATGTTCGTGTTGAGCGGGCCCGACAGCGGTCGGTCCGTGGTGATCAGGACGATCAACCGCTTGCCCTCCGCGCTCTCGGCGAGGAGCGGATGGTCGTCGCCGCTCAGCACGGCCGCGAGGTCGGCGAGCACCTCGTCGAGCTTCTCGCTGTAGGGCCGCGAAGCGAGCGTGGCGTCCTGGGCGCGCTTCAGCTTGGACGCCGCCACGAACTGCATCGCCCTCGTGATCTGCTTGATGTTTCGCACAGACCCGATGCGCCGCCGAATATCCCGCTGGCTAGCCACGGCGG
>JBBEBJ010000023.1:0-7659 GCA_040882425.1 Chloroflexota bacterium
GACGGGAAGATGAGCTCGTCGAGACGACGCCGGATCAGGCGGGAGAACCCGACCACAGAGGTGAGCGGCGTTCGCAGCTCGTGGCTGACGCTCGAGAGGAACGCGCTCTTGCTCGCGGACGCGGCCTCCGCGGCCACGCGGGCCGCCTGCGCCTCCTCGATCGCGGAAGCCAGGGCAGCCGTCCGCTCGATCACCCGCTGCTCGAGGGCCTCCTTCTGCGTCTCCACCTCCTCGTACAGCCGGGCATTCTCGACGGCCGCCGCGATCAGGCTGCCGACGGTGTAGAGGAGCGGACCGTCCCCGGGTCGGACATCGCGACCGGAGACCCGGTTGTCCACGGCCAGGATCCCGATGGGCCGACCCTTGGAGACGAGGGGCGTGCCCAGGAACGAGCTGACCTCCATCATCTCGGCGAAGGCGCGATTGCGTTCGTCGGAATCGTGGTCGGCGTCGCGGAAGAAGAGCGGGCCATCGGCGTGGTAGAGCTGGACGAGTTGCGACACCTCGGCGTCGAGGGGCAGCTCCAGCTCGGCGATGCGGGCGTTCATCTCGGCACTGCCACCGACCGAGCGTCCCGACCCCAGTACGCCGCGCTCCTCGTCGGCCAGCATGACGAGCGCCCGGTCGAACCGCAGGTGCCGCGTGACCGCGGCGAGCGAGTTGTCGAGCAGCTCGTCGCGATCGAGCGTGGAGCCGGCCGCGGCCGCCAGCTCGTTGAGGGTCATCAGCTCGGCCAGCCGCTCCTGGAGATCGAGGTTGGCCCGCTCCGATCGAAGGTAGGCCTGTTCGGTCTGCTGCTGGGCCGTCCGCAGCGCACCCGACCGACCGCGGGCCGCACCGCTGTAGAGCACCAGGCTCGCGGGCAGGATGGCGGCCAGGACGACCGCGACCGACTCCCAGGCGGGACCGCGCGCGAGCAGGTAGACGAGCACGATCGCCGAACCCACGATCCCGAGCGCGACGACCCGTCGATCCAAGGTCCGCTCCGGGTCCGGGTTGCTCAGCCGCCGCTGGACGGCGAGCCCGACCCGCGCAACGCCGCCTCGACCGCACCCGCCTGGTCGAAGGTCGGCGCGGCCAGCGAGGCGATCGCGCCGAGCAGTCGAAGGTCAGACGCGTGGTACTCGACGGGATCCCGCGAGATCGTCCCGATCACGCCGATCCGTTCGCCGCGGACGCGCAGCGGGGCCGCGACAAGGGAAGCAAAGGCTCGTTCGAGCGCCGTCGCCCGGGGATCGCCAGCGATCTCGTTCACGATCTCGGGATCCCCCTCGAGGATCGCCCCGAGAATGCCATCCGCCGGGTCGTGCTCGACGATCGGTGCCGTGTCGCCCGTCGCGGGGCGGGCGAGGAGCCTTCCCCGGTCCTCGGTCAGCAGCATGACGAAGCCCAGCCCACCCGTTGGCAGGCGGCTGGCCTCGGCGACCGCGACGGTGGCGATCGCATCGGTCTCGAGCACCGCGCCGATCTCGTCGGCCAGGTCGTAGATCAGGTTGAGCTCGCGATATCGATCGAGCGCCTCGCGGGCCAGGGAGCGCTTGTCCGTCTCGCGTGACGCGGCGTAGCCGAGGACGGCCGCGATCGAGCCGGCCGGACGGGGCCCTTCGACCCAGCCGACCGTCGCCCCTTCGACGACGATCGGGTGGCGCTCCGTGGGCGCATCTGGCGGGGCCGCGCCGGCCTGGCGGTCCAGGATCATCCCGCCGTCGAAGTCGGTGATCGTCACCCTGGCGTTCGTTCCCGCGAGCAGCACCGAAAGCATCGGGGCCACGTGGCGGTGGCGGACGATCAGGCGGCGCAGCTCGGTCGCGTCCATCTCAGGCCGTCCCGGCGCCGGGCGCGCCGACGCCGCCGGCGGCCAGCCCGAGGACCTCGCGCGCCCGCCGCAGGAGCTCGTCGGGGTCGAAGGGCTTGGTCATGTACAGGTCGGCACCGGCCGCCATGCCCTGCTCGCGGTCGTAGGCTTGCCCCTTGGCGGTCAGGAGGACGACGTAGGTGTCGGACATGCCAAGCTCCTGCTTGATCACCCGGCACACCTCGAACCCGCTTCGCCGGGGCATCATCACGTCCAGGAATACGAGATCAGGTCGATGGTTCTCCACGACACTGACGGCCTCGTCGCCGTCGGCCGCGGTCAGCAGCTCAACCCCGTCGTCCTCGAGCTCCTCGAGCGTCTGCTCGATCAGCAGCCGGATGTGCTGCTCGTCGTCGACGATGAGGACGGTGGACATCGAAAGGGTTCCCTCTCCGCGGTCATGGCCGTCTACCAGGAGCGGCGATCGGCCCGACCACGATGGCGGAAACGCTCCGGTCGCGCAACCGCTCGTTGGCCCAGCCCGATAGGCCAATAAGCGGCACCATACGCAGATGCAGATCCCGGCCATCCATCCGATGCGTTCGCTGGGGCTGCTCTCGCTCGCGCACTCGGTCAACCATGCCCAGGCCGTCCTGCTGCCGCTGATCTACCTCAAGATCATCGACGAGTACGGAGTGGGCGTGGAGGCGGTCGCGTTCCTGGCGGCGACCGGCGCCTTCCTGTCGGGGGCGGTCCAGCTGAGCTTTGCGGGGTTGACCCGGTTCGTGTCGCGCCGCCGCCTGCTGGGTCTTGGCGGGATCCTGTTCGGCGGCGGGTTCGCGGCCCAGGCCCTGGCCAACGGCTTTGCGACGTTCGCCATCCCGAACATCCTGTCCCGGATCGGTGGGGCGCCGCAGCACCCGGTCGGCAACGGACTGCTCGCGGAACAGTTCCCGTCCGAACGGCGCGGGTTCGCCATCGCCGCCCACATCGCCGGCGGCAATGTCGGCACGGTGGTGGTCGCGCTGATCGGCGTTCCGCTGATCGCCGCGGTCGGCTGGCGGGGCGCCGCGATCGCGTTCGGTCTCCCAGCGATCGCCATCGCGATCGCGATCCTGCTGTTCGTCCGCGAGCGCGGGACGGACCGGGCGGCCGCGGTCGCCGGTGGCAGTCTCCGCTCGGCCTTCGGACGGATCCTGCGGGACCGAGACCTCCGCTGGCTGTACCTCACGTCCGTGCTCGGTGGCGGCGGCCGCGGCCTCGGCGTCGTCAACCTGTTTGCCCTGATCTACCTGACGCGGGTGATCGGTCTGGACGAGGAGACGTCGGGGTTGATGTACGGCGCGCTCATCGTCTTCTCCGTGCCGATGCCGCTGATCGCTGGCTGGCTGTCGGATCGGTTCGGCCGAAAGCCGTTGATCATGGGCGTCTATCTCGGCGGTTCTGTCGGTTTCGTCGCCTTCCTGCTGGCCGGGGCGTCGCTGCCGGGCCTGTGGATCGGGATCGTCCTGATGGGCCTGTTCAGCTTCGCCGAGAGTCCGCAGTTGCAGGCGCTGCTGGCCGACATCGCCCCACCGGCTACCCGCGATGCCTCGTACGCGCTCTATTTCACGATGGCGTTCGGTATCGGGTCACTGTGGACCGCGGTCTACGGCGTGATCATCAACACGGCGGGCGAGACGAACGGCCTGCCGATCGTGTTCCTCGTCATGGCGGCGACCTTTCTGCTCGCGGCGTTGTTCACCCTGCCGATCCGGGCGGAGCAGCGGGCCCGCGCAAACGCCGCGCACGAGGCGACGCTGGTCGGCGATTGATGGCTGGCATACTGGCCACCGGAGCCCCCAGGTCCCGGGCGCCCCGGGACCCGGGCACCCTCCCGGCAGCGTGATGCGCCCTGCGAGGACACGAGTGGACGCCCGGATCCTGCTCATCGAGGATGACCCGTCGATCCGCGAGGTGACGGCGATCGGCCTGCAGGGCGCCGGGTTCACCGTCGCCACGGCGAACGACGGGGTCGCCGGCCTTGAGCGGTTCCGGGCAGAGCCCTTCGACCTGGTCCTCCTCGACATCATGCTGCCCAGACTCGACGGGCTCGAGGTCTGCCGCGAGATCCGGCGATCCTCGACGGTCCCGGTGGTCATGCTCACCGCCCGGGCCGACACGATCGACATCGTGGTCGGGCTGGAGGCGGGGGCCGACGACTACGTCAAGAAGCCGTTCGAGGTGCCCGAGCTCGTCGCCCGCGTTCGGGCCGCGCTGCGGCGGGCCGGTCGTCGGCCCGACGAGGCCGACCGACTGCACATTGGGGAGCTGGCGATCGACGTCGCGGGGCGGACCGTGTCGCGTGACGGGAACGACATCCCGCTGACCCGGACCGAGTTCGACCTGCTCGTCGAGCTCGTCCGCCATGCCGGCCAGGTGCTGCCGCGCGACGTGCTGCTCGATCGGATCTGGGGCTACGACTACCTTGGCGACTCGCGCCTGGTCGACGTCGCGATCGGGCGCCTGCGGGCGAAGGTCGAACCCGACCCGGCCCAGCCGACGGTGATCCAGACGGTGCGCGGCGCCGGCTACAAGGCTCTGCGCTGAGGCCGGGTCGACCGTGCGTGGCATCCGGGCGCGCCTGACCGCGACGCTGCTGGCCCTCGTGGCGTTGACCGCCGCCGTCCTCGGGGTCGGGTCGTACCTGTTCGTCGACTACGGGTTGCACCGGCAGGCGCTCGACGATGCCCGGGCCCAGGCCGTGTTCGACCTGTCAGTCCTGATCCCGGAGCGGCTCCCCTCGGAGCCGACCATCGACGACCTCGTCGCAAGCCGTCTCGGCGACAACTTCCGGCAGCGCGGCATCGAGACCATCGTGGATCTCGGCCAGGGCGATCCGTACGTCTCGAACCCGGGTCTCCTCGGAGCCCTCGACCGCCTGCCGTCCGATCTCACGACGCGCGTCGCCACCGGCGAGCTGGCGTACGCCTGGACCGACATCGGCGCCGCTCCCGTGCTCGTCGTTGGGGGCCGTCTCGTGCCGTCCGGACCCGACTTCTACTTTGTCCACGAGGTCGGCACCCTGGAGACGACGCTCGGGCAGCTGCGCCTGGCGCTCGGTGGGGGAGCGCTCGTCCTGGTGTTGGTGGCCATGCTCGCGGCGCGCGCGATCGCCCGCGGCGTGCTCTCGCCGGTGGAGGCGGCCGGGCGGGCGGCCGAACGGATCGAGCAGGGAGACTTCTCCGCTCGGGTGCCCGTGACGTCGCGTGACGAGTTTGGGGCGTGGGCCGAGCGGTTCAACCGGATGACCGCGGCACTGGGCGAGACGATCGGCCGGCTGGAGGCGGCCCAGGCCCAGAACCGGCGGTTCGTGGCCGACGTGTCGCACGAGCTCCGGACACCGCTGGCCGCCCTCGTGGCCGAGGCCTCGATCCTGCGCGAGCACCTCGATGCGCTCCCGCCAGACAGCCGACGTGCCGGCGAACTGCTCGTTGCCGACGTGGCCCGGCTTCGTGCCCTGGTCGACGACCTGATGGAGCTGTCCCGCTTCGACGCCGCCGCCGAGCGGGTCAGCGCCGAGCCGGTTGATCTCGGCCGACTGGTGGCCGTGGTCGCTGCCGCTCGCCTGCCGGAT
Source organism: Chloroflexota bacterium (assembly GCA_040882425.1). Classification (GTDB taxonomy): domain Bacteria; phylum Chloroflexota; class Limnocylindria; order Limnocylindrales; family CSP1-4; genus SPCO01. Next base: position 5,412 of record JBBEBJ010000023.1, read on the forward strand.
GCCAGCCTGCGCTTGCCCACCTCGCCCGTGGTCGTCGAATCGGAGCCACGCCGGCTGGAGCGAATCGTCGGCAACCTCCTGGACAACGCCCGCGAGCACGCGCCCGGCGCACCGGTCGAGGTTTCGGTCGAGGTCGAGGGTGACACGGTGGTGGTCGCCATCGCCGACGCTGGGCCGGGCGTCCCGCCGGACGACCTCGGACGCATCTTCGAGCGGTTCCACAAGGCGGACCCATCGCGCCACGACGGGAGCAGCGGCCTGGGCCTGGCGATCGCCGCGGAACACGCAGCGTTGCTCGGCGGAAGCCTCCGGGCGACGAACCGGCCGACCGGCGGCCTCCGCGTCGAGCTCCGACTGCTTGTGACCTGATCGTTACGTCCCGGTGACCGGGCTGCGATCCCGGTCGTGGAGGATGGGGCTCCAAGCAGGGCCAGGAGCCATAACGATGAACGCGCCTCGTCGCCGCACCGTCACTCTTCTCACCACCGTCGTCCTGACGGCCATCATCGCCGCGTGTTCGCCGAGCGGCGGCCTCGGCCAGGTCCCGTCGCGGGCGCCGACGCCCGCGCCGTCGGTCGACCAGGGCGAGCCGGATCTGACCGCCGCGCCATCGGCGACGCCAGCCGCGTCCGCGAGTCCGAGTGGTTCGCCTGCCGCCACGCCGGCACCAGCGGCCACCACGATCGTTCGGGCGTACTTCTACCTGGGCGGGGAGCTCGGGTCGGACGGTCTGGTGCCGCTTCTGCGCGAGGTTCCAGAGACGCGGGCCGTCGCTACCGCCGCGATGAACGCGCTCCTCGCTGGCCCCACCGCGGGTGAGAGCGCCCAGCAGGTCATCACGTCGGCTGTGCCGGCCGGCTCGCGGTTGCTCGGGCTGACCGTCGAGAACGGCATCGCCACGGTCAACCTCTCGAGCGAGTTCGAATCCGGCGGCGGCAGCATGTCCGTCTTCGTCCGTCTCGGGCAGGTCGTTTTCACCCTGACCCAGTTCCCGACCGTCGACGCCGTGCTGTTCGAGATCGGGGGCCGGCCAGTGACCGTCTTCAGCAGCGAAGGCATCGTGCTCGACGGGCCGATCGGGCGCGACGGGTATGCCGACCTCCTGCCCCTCATCTTCGTGGATCGGCCGGCGTACGGCGCCGCACTCGGCAACCCGGCCCGGATCACGGGGTCGGCCAACACCTTCGAGGCCAGCTTCATGATCACGCTCCTCGACGGCACCGGCGCCCGTATCGTCGAGGTCCCCGCGATGGCGACCTGCGGCACCGGCTGCCGTGGGACGTTTGACGTGACGCTGCCGTACTCGGTGTCGGAGGCGGGCTGGGGCACCCTTCGCGTCTGGGAGTCCTCGGCGCGGGACGGCAGTCCCCAGAACGTGCGCGAATACCCGGTCTGGCTGACCCCCGCGGGCTAGCGGACCGCCGGGGTCAGGGCTCGGCGACGAACCAGTTGCCGCCCAGGCCCTGGCCGTTGGTATCGCCGGGCGTGGTGTCGTTCGCGAAGTAGTAGAGCGGGGCGCCGTCGTAGGCGACCTGCAGCGTGCCGTCGGCCCGGGGGAACGTGGTCAGCTCGCCGTCGACGCCGTCGCCCGGCGCGAACTCGGCTCCTGCCTCGACCGTGAACGGGGGCCATGCCTCGGCGCAGCCGCCGTCACACGTGCTGGTGTTGGGGCTGTCCGGCGCGAACGTGTAGAGGGTCAGACCGTCGGGGCCGGTCAGGTACGTGCCCGGCGAGCCGGTCGCCGTGTTCACGGCGATCGTCTCCGATTCGAGTGCCGTCGACTCGGCTGGCGCTTCGGTGGCTTCGGTCGACGGCTCACCGTAGTCGTAGTCGCCGCGGCCGCCACCGGACGACGTCGAAGCCGACGGCGCCCCCGACACTGCGGCCGACGCCGAGGCGACCGGCGCACCGCTTTCGGCCGCGTCCGAGGGCCCTGCCCCGGTCGCGCTGCAGGCACCCACGAGCACGGCAGACGTGGCGAGGACCGCCAGGACGAGGTGCCGCGACGTGCGGATGCGCTCGGGATTCTCGCGCATCGGGACCTCCATTCGGCTTCGATCGTGTCATGACGTCCTACGTCGATCGCTGCCTGCCGGTTCTCGCCATCCGCCGCGCGGGCGACCGATCCGCCGAGGTGCGCTATCATCGCGCAGCCCTGTACAACGGGCATTCGGTCGGGGCGTGGCGCAGCCTGGTAGCGCGCATCGTTCGGGACGATGAAGTCGGAGGTTCAAATCCTCTCGCCCCG
>JBBEBJ010000024.1:0-1318 GCA_040882425.1 Chloroflexota bacterium
AGGAGGACGTGTCGACCGTGGCCCCCAGCAAGGAATCCAGCGCCAAGATCAAGGCTGCCAACGAACACGGCATCCGGTTCATCCAGCTCCAGTTCACGGACATCATCGGTCACGTCAAGGCGGTGACGATCCCGATCCACCAGCTCGAGAGCTCCGTGGAGCACGGGACCTGGTTCGACGGGTCGTCGATCGAGGGCTTCACCCGGATCGCCGAGTCCGACCAGTACCTGATGCCGGACATGGACACCTTCGCCGAGATCCCGTGGCAGCCGGGGTCGGGGCCGCGCGGAACCGCCCGGGTGATCTGCGACGTATTCACGCCGCGCGGTGAGCCGTTCGCGGGCGACCCGCGAGGCGTGCTTCGTCGCCAGGTCGATCGCGCAAAGGCGCTCGGCTACATCGTCAACACCGGGCCGGAGCTCGAGTTCTTCCTCTTCCGCCGGGCCGAGGACGGCGCCATCGAGCCGCTGCCGCACGACCAGGCGGGCTACTTCGACTTCTCGACGGACCTCGCCCAGGAGATCCGCCAGGACATGGTGGACGCGCTCGAGGCGTTCGGGATCCGCGTTGAAGCGGCCCACCACGAGGTCGCGGAGGGCCAGCACGAGATCGACTTCGAGTACTCGGATGCGCTGCGTACCGCGGATAACGCGATCACCTTCAAGTTCGCCCTCAAGGCCATCGCGCAGCAGCACGGCCTGTACGCCACGTTCATGCCCAAGCCGATCCACGGGATCAACGGTTCGGGCATGCACACGCACCAAAGCCTGTATTCGATCAAGGAGAAGCGCAACGCGTTTGCCGATGCCGCCAACCCGTACGGCCTGTCCGACACGGCGCGCTCGTACATGGCCGGGATCCTGACCCATGCGCGAGGAATGATCGCCGTGCTCGCGCCCCTCGTGAATTCGTACAAGCGGCTCGTCCCGGGCTACGAGGCGCCGACCTACCTGACCTGGGGCCGGACCAACCGGTCCGCGTTGATCCGGGTGCCGATGGTGTCGCCAGGCAAGTCGATCGAGGGGACCCGGGCCGAGGTTCGCTGCCCGGACCCATCGTCGAACACGTATCTCGCCTTCGCCGCGATGATCGCGGCCGGCCTCGACGGAGTCGAGAAGGGGCTCCAGCTGGCCGACCCTGTCGAGGAGTCGCTGTTCGAGATGGACGCCTCCGCGATCGCCGCAAAGGGAATTCGCCAGCTGCCGGGCACGCTCGGCGAGGCCCTCGACGAGCTGGAGGCCGACCAGGTCATCCGCGACGCGCTGGGCGACCACGTCTTCAGCCACTACGTGGCGGCCAAGCGGGCCGAGTGGGACGA
>JBBEBJ010000025.1:0-1314 GCA_040882425.1 Chloroflexota bacterium
TCGTCTGGAGACGCGTCGAATCAGCTCGTCAGGCGCCGGGCGACATCGTTCGCAGTCCCGCCAGTCGAGCAGCTGCGGCTTGCCGTTCGTCGTAGGTGACGAACCCGTCGACGGGCGCGACGTCGACCGCCGCGGCAACATGGATCGCGTCCAGCGCTCGGAGCGCCGGCTCGGACAGCGCGCCCGCCGCCAGGAGCAGGGCCCGGTCGAGCGGCAGTAGCCCGAGCGCATCGACGACCTCACCGGCGCGATCCATCAGGAGGTCCAGAATCAATCGAGGATCGTGGGCTGCCGCACGCCGGATCGCCCGCGGGATCTCGGCCAGCACGAGCTCGCACGACACAAGGTCAGCGTCGGCCAGGAACGTCCGGAGGGTGTGGCTTTCGGGTTCGTCGCGCACGAGCTTCACGAGCGCCGACGCATCCGCGTAGAAGAGCGGCACGCCTCAGCGCTCGCCGCGGATCTCGTCGAGTGCGCGACTCAGGGCGTGGGGGTCGCCATCCATCGAGAGCGGTGGTGGCAGCCCACGACGGATGGGGCGGACAACCCTTCCCTCCGCGATCAGTCGATCCAGGGTCGTACCGGCGCTGGGTGGAGGACCGAGCTCCGCGACCGGTCGATTGCGGTCGGTCACGAGCAATCGCTCCCCGTTCTCCACGCGCCGCAGATAGCGACTCAGGTTCTGACGCAACTCAGCAATACCAACAGTCCGATCCATGTACACGAATGTAGCATATCGTCATCCATGCCAGCTGCGGGCACTTCCCGAGAGCTGGGCGAAGGCAACCCCGACTGGGGGCGGAGCTGCTCCAGCTCGGCAGCTTCACCGGGTGGATTGGGGTCGATGTGCAACGGAGGTACTGGACGAGTACCGGCTCTTGACAACACGGAAGATATCTTCCTATTATTCGCCGATGAGACGAAAAGAGGGTGTCCTGCTCCCGATCGAGGTGTCGATCCTCGACGCGGGCCTGCGTGCGAGACGCCGTGGAGCGGAGGAGTTCCACGGGTTCCAGCTGGCGCAGGAGATCGGCAAGCGAGACGGCACACGGACGCTGACGGCCCACGGGACCTTGTACAAGGCCCTTGGCCGGCTGGAGGTGGCGGGCTTGCTCGAGAGCCGTTGGGAGGACCCGAACATCGGCGCGGCCGAGTGCCGACCGCGGCGCCGGCTCTATCGCGTCACCCTGGCGGGCGCGCGTGCGCTGGCCGAGGCCAGCGGCACCGCCGATGCACCGATCGGAGCTCCGATCGGGCGCAGGGCGGCGCTCGTCGGCGAAGGCGCGGGATGACCACGATCGAGCAGATCGTCGG
>JBBEBJ010000026.1:0-7520 GCA_040882425.1 Chloroflexota bacterium
CAGTTCCAGTTCGAGGTGAACGCCGGGATGGTCGGGATCAACGTGCCGATCCCGGTACCGGTCGCGTACTACAGCTTTGGTGGCTGGAAGAACTCGCTCTTCGGTGACCTGCACATGTACGGGCCTGAGGGCATCCAGTTCTACACGCGCGCCAAGATCGTCACCGCGCGCTGGCCGGATCCGGGGACCAGCAAGATCGATCTCGGGTTCCCTCGCACGCGCTAGCGGCGCCCGGCGCCACGGGGCACCATCACCTGACACGCCGCTGCAACGCGTCGACGCTCGGGCATTGGGCGCCGCAATTAGGCCGTTCGGGCACGCTCCGGTGAGGAGGGTGAACCATGACCGACTACGAGCGCTCCACCGTGCGCGAAACGACCATTGTCGAACCCGACGTGACCGATCCGGCCGTGCCGGCACCGGCCGTGAGCTCGTCGGTACGGACGACCGATGCCGCCTATGTGCCGGCCGGCCCCGAGCCCCTGGCGACCGCAGCCAGGGTCGTCAAGTTTGCCTTCGGCATCCTCCAGGCCCTGCTGATCCTGCGGATCGTCCTGCTCCTGTTGATCGCGAACCCGGGCAACGACGTCGTGGCCCTCATCCTCAATGTCACCGACCCGTTCGTGGAGCCGTTCCGGGGCATGTTCTCCCTGGATCGCGTGAGCAGTGACGAGGGCTCCGTGTTCGACGTCGCGGCGCTCGTCGCGTTGATCGGCTGGACGCTCGTCGAGGTCCTGATCCTCGCGGCCTTCCGCATCTTTGCGCGGCGGCCCTCCCAGATCTGAGCCAGGATGGATCAGCCACCCTCCGGCGAGCGCTTCGGCACGGTCAGGCGATGGCGGCAGCTCGGCCAGTCCGCCGTCGCGCGCGGCGCCCGATGGCGACGATCGTGATGTCGTCCGCCGGCTGCATTCCGGCCTGGAACGTCTCGACCGCGGTCCGGATAGAGTCGACGACGTCGACTGCGGACCCGTGCCGCGCCGCCTCGATGGCACCGAGCAGTCGAGCGTCCTCGAACCGTTCGCCCGTCAGCGATCGCGCGTCGGTGACGCCGTCGGTGTAGAAGACGGCCGTGTCGCCCGGGGCGAGGTCGGTGACCGCCTCGACGAGGTCGAGCGACGGGAAGGCCCCGAGCAACGATCCGTAGGCCTCCATCGGCACGATTGGCGAGCCGTCACCGCGAACGATCAGGGGCGGTTCATGGCCGGCGTTGGCGAGACGCAGCCGCCCGGTCGAGAGGGTCAGAGACCCGCACAACGCGGTGATGAACAACGATGATCGCCGCTCGCGGAGGACCCGGTTCGTGCGCTCCAGGGCGTCGACCGGCCCCCGGGCATGGTCGATGGCGGCGTGGATCACCGGTCGGGCGAAGGCCATCAGGAGCGCCGCAGCGACGCCCTTTCCGGTGACGTCGGCGACCACGACGCTCAACGGCCGACCACGACGCAGGGGCCGGAAGAGATCGAAGAAGTCGCCACCCACCTCGGCGGCCTGTTCGTAGTGGCAGGCCAGGTCGTACCCGGGGATGTCGGGTCCGACGAGGCCGACGAAGCTGCGCTGGATGGTCCGGCCGAGGGCGAGCTCGTCGTCGATCCGTCGATGGCGCTCGGCAGCGGCCTCTGCGCCCGCCTCCATCAGCGCTGATTCGGCCGCTGTCCGAGCTTGCCGTTCGTCGACGAGGGCACCGAGCGCCGTCGCGATGGCCTCGACGCCGGCCGCGACCGCCGGTGTGGCGGCACCGGGCCCCCGGGCCGTGACCCGTCCGATGACGCGACCGCCCGAGCGGATCTCGTGGCTGGCGCGCGGAACCTCGGCCGGCGCACGGGCCGCACCGCCGGTCGCCCGGGCCGGGTCGGCGGTCGGCGCAACGGGCCCGGCGCTCGCGATCAGGCGCCCCGACGCGTCCTCGACGATCAGGCCAAGCTCCGGGTCCAATCCCGCAAACGGGGCCAGGATGGCGGCGAGCAGGTCCGCCTGAAGCAGACCATCCGAGTCCATCGCCAATCGTCGGGCGCCGGGTCAGAACGCGGCGAGCGCGGTTTGTCGGTCGGGGTGGATGTGGAAGAGCCGCGTCAGGCCGGTCCGGGTGAGCACGCGCTCCACGGCGCTCTGCGGGCCGCACAGCTGGACCTCGGTCTGAGTGTCGCCCCCGGCCGCGTCCAGGCCGAGCGAATGGAGCGCACCCCAGCCAGCCTCCGGGTCAGGTGGCGGTTCGCCGTGCATCAACCGCAGCATCGAATGCAACGCGACGAGCCCGGAGCTGGCCATGAACCGGAGGTTGCTCATGTCGACCAGGAGATGGCGCGTGCCGGCCTCGTAGAGCTGCCGGGTCGTTTCGATGAGCTCGTTGAAGTTGGACGCGTCGAGCTCACCGTCGAGCGAGATGACCGTGACCGGGACGCGCGCCGTCGCCTGCTCGATGGTGGTCTCCAGGGCCATCTATCGGTCCTCCTTCCCGTTCCGCTCGAACGTGCGCACCAGGGTGAGTATGTTGCCCCCTCCGGGGCGTGGCCGATAGGTCATCTCGTCGACGCACAGGCGTGCGAGCAGCACGCCCATGCCACCCGGTCGCCGCTCGGCCGGATGAATCGACAGATCGGGATCCGGCACGGTCGTCGGGTCGAACGCGCGGGCATCATCTTCGATCGTGACGACGAAGCGGTCGTCCCTCGTCGTGGCGGCCACCTCCACCCAACCAGTCCCGCCGGCGTGCCCGTGGATGATCGCGTTGGTCGCGGCCTCGTCCACGGCCTGGACCATGTCCGCGGTGCAGGCATCGCTCGCCCCCGCCTCGTCCGCGGCGGCGCGGACCAGGTCGCGCACCTCGGCCAGCCGGTCAAGGTTCGCCGGAACGCGGAGCGAGTGGGTTGCCGGTTCCGACCGATCAGCCGAGCCGGGCATGTCAGCCGAGCCGGGCATGCTCGGCTCGTCCGCGGGCGATGAATCGGCCGTGACCCTTGCGTCCGGTGAATTCGCCGTCGCGCACGATGACGCTGCCACGTGACACCACGACGTCGCTCCGGCCCTGCACCGTCCGACCCTCGTAGCACGAGTAGTCCACGTTCATGTGATGGCTCGCCGCCGAGATCGTCCGCCGCCGGTTCGGGTCGTAGATGACGAGATCGGCGTCCGAGCCGACCGCGACGGCACCCTTGCGCGGGTACAACCCGAACAGCTTCGCGGGCGCCGTCGCGATGATCTCGACCCAGCGCTCCTTCGAGATCCGCCCGGCGACGACGCCGCCGTCGTGCAAGAGGTCCACGCGGTCCTCCACGCCCGGGAGCCCGTTGGGGATCTTGCGGAAGTCGCCCCGGCCCAGCTCCTTCTGGCCGTGGAAATCAAACGGGCAGTGGTCCGTGGCGACCAGCTGGAGGTCGTCCTTGACGAGGCCGCTCCACAGGTCGTCCCAGTGGTCCTTTGGCCGCAACGGCGGCGAACAGACGAACTTGGCGCCATCGAACCCGTTGCCGAGGTCGTCGAGCGAGAGGAAGAGATACTGCGGGCAGGTCTCGGCAAAGACCCGCGAACCGCGATCGCGAGCCGCCCGGACCTCGGCGAGCGCTTCGCGGGCCGAGAGGTGGACGATGTACACGGGCGCCTCAGCCGCCTCCGCGAGCCGGATCACCCGGTTGGTCGCCTCACCCTCGAAGACGGCCTTGCGGGCCAGCCCGTGCCCGATCGGGTCGGTCGTACCGGCCTCGACCGTCTGGGCCGCCACGACGTCGATGGCCATCCCGTTCTCGGCGTGCATCATGATCAGCCCGCCGTTCCTGGCGGTCTGCTGCATGGCCCGAAAGATGGCCCCGTCGTCGCTGAAGAAGACGCCCGGGTAGGCGGTGAACAGCTTGAAATCGGGCACGCCCTCGGCGACAAGCGCGTCCATCTCCGCCAGTGTGGCGTCGTTGACGTCGCTCATGATCATGTGGAAGCCGTAGTCCGCGACCGCGTTGCCCTCCGCCTTGGCATGCCAGGCGTCGAGGCCCTCCCGCAGCGACGATCCCCGTGACTGGACGGCGAAGTCCACCACGGTCGTCGTCCCGCCAAAGGCCGCGGCGCGCGTCCCGGTCTCGAACGTGTCCTTGGCGAATGTCCCGCCGAACGGGAGCTCCATGTGGGTGTGGACGTCGATCCCGCCCGGGATCACGTACCTGCCGGTCGCGTCGATCGTCTCGTCCGCCGACACGCCCCCGCCGGCCGGGTCACGCCCGATCTGGGCAATCGTCTCGCCATCGATCAGCACGTCGGCGACGTAGGAGCCGTCGGCCGTCACGACGGTCCCATTGGTGATCAGCGTGCGCATCCGATCCTCCTCCACGAGGCACCGTGGCCCAGGCAGTCATTGTGGCGGATCGGCGATCCGTTGGCCGCGCCGGTCAGGTGCTCGCCCGGCGCCGCCGGCCGTCCGGCCAGGCGCCCGGCGACCCTCCGCCGGCGGTGCGCTCAAGCCCCCCGGCAGAGTCCCTTCAGGCGCCCGGCTGAGCCTCGCGCTCGGGCTGCGGCTGCGCCTCCAGCTCCCACTTGATGCCGGGAGACGGTGCCGGCAGATCGGTGCGGGATGCCCGCTCGTCGAGGATCGTCCGCACGCGTCGCACGAGCGTGTCCATGCCAAACGGCTTGGCCAGGACATTCGCGGCGAGCCCCGGCAGGCCGTGGAACGCGGTCACGTCGGAGGCGTAGCCGGAGACGTACAGGATCGGCATCGCCGGTCGCGTCGCACCGAGCGCCGCGGCGAGCTCCGGTCCGCTCATGCCGGGCAGGACCACGTCCGTGATCAGGAGGTCGATCGGCTCCGCGAAGTACCCGCGGACCCGTTCCAGCGCCTCCTCGCCGCTCGACACCGAGGTCACGTGGTAGCCGAGGCGCGTCAGGGCACGCTCGATGAAGTCGCGGACGCCGTCCTCGTCGTCCACGACGAGCACCCATTCGGAGCCGGGTGGGAGGGGCTCGACGGTCCTCGGCGCGGCCGTCGCCGGCACCTCGGTGATCGCCGGCAGGCGGACGGTGAACGTCGTCCCGTCGTCGCCGCTCGTCGCCCGGATCGAACCACCCGACTGCGCGAGGATCCCATGCGCCGTGGCCAGCCAGAGATTGCCGTCGCCCGACGCGCCGCGCGTGTGGAACGGCTCGAAGATCTGGTCGAGCTCCTCGGCCGCGATCGCAACGCCGTCGTCGTGGACAAGGAGGACGACGTCGGGTGCCCCGACGCCGGATGTCCCGGGGCGGGTCCTGATCGTGATCTTCCCGCCGGCCCGCATCCGATCCTTCGAAGCTGCCACGAGGCCGACTAGCACGTGATCGAGCTGGTCCGGATCGACCTCGACGTCAGGAATGAGCGGATCGAGCTCGAGCTCGACGGTGGTGGAGCGACCGGCGACCTCACCGAGGAGGCGGATCGAGGAGGCGATCGCCTGGTTCAGGTCGATCGGGCGGGGCGTCATCACCTGGTCGCCGCTCAACGCGAGCAGTTGATGCGCGACCTCGGCCGCGCGCTGCGTCGCCTGCCGGACCGCTTCGGCCGAGCGCCCGGTCCGCGGGTCCTCGGCGAGGTCTTCGAGGACGAGCGAGGCGTGGCCCTGGATCGCGGTTACGAGGTCGACGAGCTCGCGCGCGATCCCCCGGGCCAGCCGGCTTGCCACTTCGAGTCGCTCGGCTCGCTGGCGTTCGGACACGAATCGCGCCCGCTCGCCGATATCGCGGGCGATGGTGGACGCTCCAACCACCCGGCCATCGGCCGACCGGATCGGAGAGGCAGTCAGCGAAACGTCGATCGCTCGACCGTCCCTGGTCCGTCGGATCGTCTCGAACCGCTCGAGCCGCTCGCCGCTCGCGACCGTCTCGAGGATGCGAGCGACCTCGTCCTCGCGCTCGGGCGGGACGATCATGCTGATGGACTTGCCGACGGCTTCCTCGGCACCGTACCCGTACATCCGCTCGGCTGCGGCGTTCCAGTACAGGATCGTGCCGTCGAGATTCAGGGCGAGGATGGCATCCTCGGCTGAATCGACGATGGCGGCCAGGAAGGCCGCGGAGTCGCCCGGGCTGATGAACCCACCACGGTCGTTCATCACCACCTCCGCGCCGTGCGCATGGTCGGCGATCGGCCCCTCCACGCGGGCCGGCCCCCTTGCGGCCCGAGCGTCCCACTCGACCCGCCGTTGGACGTGATCCTACGCCCGGCCGTCAATCGCTCCGGAAGGCACCGAACCGCACCGCGCCAGCGTGCCCGTCTCAGCTGTCGGCAGCTGGCGCCCCGCGCATGGCCGGAATGACCTCCCGTCCGTACAGCTCGAGCTGCTCCTCTTCCTTGCCGTTCATCAGGTAGAGGTTGAACTGGTCGACACCGGCCGCCTCGAGCGCCCGGAGCCGGGCGATGTGGTCGTCGGCAGAGCCGACGATGCAGAACCGGTCCACGATCTCGTCCGTGACGAACGCGGCGTTCGAACTGCCCACCTCCGCGTGGTGGTGGTAGTCGTAGCCCTCGCGCGTGTGAACGTACGTCGTGAGCTCCTCGGGAAGGTCCTCGCGGGGGTACTTGTTGACGAGGTCCACGACGTGGTTGGAGACGAGCGCCGGGAACCACCGGGTGCGGTCGCGACCCTCGGCGAGGTCGCCGATGTGGGCGGGCGCCGCGGCCATGACCCTGACCGAGGCCGGATCGCGGCCGGACAGCGACGCGGAGGCACGCACTTGCGACACGAACCAGCGGATCAGGTCTGGGTCCCCGATCTGGAGCATCGCGCCGTCCGCGATCCGCCCCGTGAGCTTGAGCGCGACGGGGCCGTAGCCGGCGATCCATACCGGGAGCCGGTCGCCCGGGGTCCAGGTCAACTCCAGCATCGTCCCCTCGTACTCGATCGGGCGGCCCTCGACGAGGGCCCGGATCACGTGGACGGCCTCCTCGAGGTCCTTCATCGACGTCGGCGACTTGCCGAGGACGCGCCGCGCGGAGTCGCCGCGCCCGATCCCCAGGTCCATCCGCCCGCCCGACAGCTCGTTGAGCGACGCCAGGAGCGAGGCGGTGACCGATGGTTCGCGCGTCGCCGGGTTCGTCACGCAGGTTCCCAGCCGGAGGCGAGTGGTCGCCTGCGCCATCAGGGTGAGGAGCGGGTAAGGATCGCGCCAGAGCACGTGTGAGTCGAAGAGCCAGGCATAGTCGAAGCCGGCCGCTTCCGCCTGCCGGGTCAGGGCCAGCGTGCGCTCGATCGTGTGATCGGGCTTGAGGGTGAAACCGAACTGCATGTTCGCCGGTGCCTCCTGTGGGGGAGGAACGGAACAGCTCGGCCGTCCTCCTCCAGACGGCCGAGCCGGATGGGATGGTAGCGCTTCCTAGGGGCGGGTGAGGTCGGCGTACGCGTCCGGGCGGCGGTCCCGGAAGAACTGCCAGGTCTGGCGGACCTCCTGGATCCTGTCGAGGTCGAGGTCGCGAACCACCAGCTCCTCGTCGTGGGCACTTGCCACATCACCCACGAACTGGCCGCGCGGGTCGACGAAGTAGCTCTGGCCGTAGAAGTCGTCGTCGC
>JBBEBJ010000027.1:0-7454 GCA_040882425.1 Chloroflexota bacterium
GCTACGGCTGCAGGAGCTCCCAGACGGCCACGCCGTCCGCCTCGTAGATCGTGACGAACTCGGGACTGGCCGCGAACTGCGTCGGCTCGGCCTCGCAGGGGAGGACGCCGCCGGACGACAGCACGTGGGTCGCGCCGTAGGTCCGCATCAGCCGCGCCGCCTCGACCGGCCCGTCGCAGTAGATCGCCTGGGTGTCACGTTCGCGCTGCCGGGGGTCGTAGCCGAGGTTCGCGGCATACGGTCCAAACGTCGAGATCCGGCGCCGCCCGGTGAGGTCGATCGGGCTGTTGACGTAGGCGTCGGTGACGAAGATCGCGCGGTCGGGCGTGTTGACCTCGATCCAGCGCGCCGCCGCCTCCTGCGCCGTGGTCACGACGAGCGAGGGACTCCACAGGTGCCACACCCCGACGAGCGCCGGCGAGATGGCGGCGAACACGATCACCCCCGTGACGGCGCGGACCGGCCAGCGTCGGATGACCCACGCGGCGAGGATCGCGACGGCGATCCACATGACCTGGAAGTACTTGTTCATGTCGAACTCGACGGCACTGACCACGACGAGGTTGGGCACCAGGAAGAGCGCGATCAGCCAGGCGACGAGGAACCGGCGCGCGGGCAACCCCTGGCCGCGGACCGCGGCCGCCAGCGCCAGGACGAACGGCAGCCCGAGGTTCGTCAGGTAGAAGAACGCGACGGCCAGCGGACCGTCCCCGAACCTCGCCTCGCTCCATCCCGGGACCGGCCGAAAGGCGCCGAGCGCGCCCTGCTGGGCGACGGCTCCGGCGATGAACGGGATCGCGAGCACGGCCGGCGCCAGGAACAGGGCCGCATCGCGGAGGACCGTCGGGGACCGCCACGCTCCGGAGAAGACGACGAACAGGAAGACGATCAGGTACGAGGCCGGGAACGCGTAGAAGTGGAACGGGGCGAGGAGCGCCGCCAGGAACCCGGCCAGGAGCACCCCGGCGGGCCGCCGCCCGACGCAGGTCACGGCCAGCAGCACGACCGCGACCAGGCCCGGCAAGCCGAGCGTCGTCGCACGGTGCGGCAGGAACCCCGTGCTCAGCATCGAGGCGATCCGGAAGAACGGCCACTCGCCCGCCCAGCCGTTGTCGTACGACCCGTTGGTGACGAGCTCCACCACGCTCAACGGACCGGCGATCAGGTCCCCCACGAGGCGCAGCCAGCCCATCCCTCCGCCAAAGCAGACCAGGATCGCCGCGATCGTGGCCACGCGGCGCCGTCGGGTGAGGCCCAGGGCGAGGGTCCAGACGAGCATCGCGAACGCGGCCGCGAACAGGCCGCTGGTGAGGAAGAAGACCGGGATGATGGCCGCGTCCACGGCCGTCGCGGCGATGGCGCCGTGGAAGTCGGCGAACCAGTGATAGGTGAGCGGGACGCCCGAGAAGTAGGGGACCTCCGGCGGGAAGTTGCCGTGCTGGATGCTCGAGCCGATCGACACGTGGACGAGCAGGTCGCTCCAGTTCCAGCCGCCCGATACGAAGCCCTCAGTGGTCTGGCGCCAGCCGTTTCCGAACAGGATCGCCAGGACTGTCAGGCCGGTGGTACCCGATACGAGCCACGCCGGCAGGTCGTTCCGGAAGCCGGCCGCCGCGCCGTCGAGCGACGGCCAGCGAGGGGCGGCCAGCCAGGGATGCCGGAACCGGGTCAGCACCACGGTCGCGATCGCCAGGCCCGCCACCGACAGGAGGACCGCTTCCCGGCTGAACCCGTCGGCCCGCGCGACCACGTTCACCAGGTGCGCCGACAGGTAGACGCTGATCACGATCGCCAACCCGAGGCGACCCGGCGCGGGGAGATGTGGCACGACGCGGTTGACGACGACCCAGCCCGGGATGAAGAACAGGAAGGGCCAGGCGGTGATGATGCCGAGGGCTGGCACGAGCCACGCCAGGCCGACCCCGATCCCGATCAGGAGTCCGAGCACGATCAGGGCTCGCCGCGCCAGCGGCTCGATGCCGGCCGGGGCGGTGTCGGCCGCGGGTTCGAGGGCCTCGGGTTCGATCACCTCGGTGGCCGGTGGCGAAGACGTGGTCGCGCCGTCCGGGGCGCAGGCCGAGGCATTCACAGCCGGACGATGATAGGGCCGTGACCGACCGGACGATCCTCCACGTCGACCTCGACGCGTTCTTCGCGTCGGTCGAGCAGCGTGACAACCCGGAGCTGCGCGGCCGCCCTGTGATCGTCGGTGGCGCCGGCGGCGAGGACGCCCGCGGGGTCGTGTCCGCGGCCAGCTACGAGGCGCGGGTCTACGGCGTCCATTCGGCGATGTCGCTCCGCGAGGCGTACCGGCGGTGCCCCCATGGCGTGTTCCTGCCGGTCGACGGGCGGCGCTACCAGGCTGCCAGCCGCGACGTGATGAACGTCCTGCGCCGGTACACGCCGGTCGTCGAGCCGATCTCGATCGACGAGGCCTTCCTCGACGTCACGGGCTCGGCCGCGCTGTTCGGCGACGGCGCGTCGATTGCGCGGCAGATCAAGCAGGCGGTGCGCGACGAGGTCGGCCTGACGGTCTCCGTCGGTGTGGCCCGGACCAAGCTCGTGGCCAAGATCGCGTCGGACCTGCGCAAACCCGACGGGCTCGTGGTCGTGCCGCCGGGAGATGAAGCGGCCTTTCTCGCGCCGTTGCCGATCTCGCGGTTGTGGGGCGTCGGCGAGAAGACGGCGGCGGCCCTCGCGGAGTATTCCGTGCGCACCATCGGCGACCTCGCGGCCCTGCCACCCGACCTCATCGAGCGGCGGTTCGGCAAACACGGCGCGTCGCTCGTCGGGCGGGCCCGCGGGATCGACCCGGACCCGGTCCACGAGGGCGACCCGGCGAAGTCGGTCGGGCACGAGCACACCTTCGACGTCGACACCAGCGACCCCGAGGTGATCGAGCGAACCCTCCTCGCGATGTCCGACGGCGTCGCCGGCCGCTTGCGGTCCGCGGGTGTTCGAGCCGGCACGGTGGCCGTCAAGATCCGGGACTCGCGGTTCCACACGATCACCCGCCAGCGGACCCTCTCCGAACCGACCGACCTGACCGAGCCGATCTTCCGGACCGCGCTCGAGCTGGCCCGCCCCGAGGTCCGCGGCATGCGCGTCCGGTTGCTGGGGGTCACCGCGTCCAACCTGGGCGAGCGCGAACAGCTGTCGCTCTTTCCACCGGCCGACCCGCGTCGACGACAGGCCATCGAGGCCGCGGACCAGCTCCGCCGCCGATACGGCGAGCGGGTCGTGACGCGGGCCCGCCTCCTGGGAACCGGCCTGCCGGCACCCTTCGAGCGCGATCCACGGAACCCGCTCGACCGGCGTGCGCGTGGGGCGCGACCCGCGGAGGAGACCCCGCCCGACGAGGCATCGCGTGACACGCAAGGTGACACGGAGGTCGACGAGATTCCGGTCGACGACGCTTGACATCGAACACCTGTTCGATCTAGTCTGACGTCACAACCGAACAGACGTTCTGTCGGACGAGTGCCCCGGACGACACGAGCCAATGCTCCCAACTGCCCCCGGAAAGGAGCCATCAAGCATGGCATTCATCCGTGTCGCACCCGTCGAGGTCCAGGTCCGCACGAACTGGTTCAGTGGCCGCCCACGCGAGGTCACCTGGCGCGACGAACGCCTGCCCATCACCCGGCTCGCCGTCGTCCGCGAAGAGGCCGCCGCATACCCGGTGATCACCGGTCCACGGACGCTGTTCGAGGTCGAGACGCCGCGGGCTCGCCTCTCACTGATCTTCCAGCACAGGTCGCGACGCTGGATCGTGAACGCGCTCGATAACGACGTTCGTAGACAGGTGGCGTGACGCGTTGCCGGGGATGGCGGCGCTGGGCCTGGGTCTGCGCTCACGAGCCCCTGGGTAGAACCCCCACGAACCGGTTCTGAGTCAATCACCTCGGCGGCGGCCCCTCCCCCGTCCGCCCGACCCGTCGGTGCGGGGTAGGTGCGCCGGTACCGCGCCTACCCCGCACTCGGCGCGCCGAGGCATTCCGTGGGCGGCCGATGCGTGTGTTGCCGGCTCCGTACAATCTGGCCGTGGATCCATCCGGTGAGGCTCGGTTCCGCGATCTGACGGTCGATGCCTTCGTGGCGGCGCTTGCCTCGGCTGCGCCGGTGCCGGGTGGCGGCAGCGCGTCGGCGGTTGCCGCCAGCCTCGGTGCGGGTCTCGTCGCGATGGTCGCGTCGCTCTCGGTCGGTCGGCCCAGGTACGCGGAGCACGAGGGGTTGCTCGCGTGGGCCGTAGGGTCGGGGCAGGACCTGGCGGACCGGTTCCTCGCGATCGCCGATGACGATGCTGCGGCGTTCGCCGCATACGCCGCCGCGTTGAAACTGCCACGCGACACGGACGATGAGCGCGAGACTCGATCCGCCGCCATTCGCTCCGCCGCTCGCCGTGCGGCCGAGGTGCCCCTCGTTGCCGTCGAGGCCTGCGTGGATCTCGTCGGCGTGGCGGAGTCGCTGGCCGGCCGGAGCAACGTCAACGCGTCGAGCGATCTCAACGTCGCCGCGCTGCTCGGCGAAGCCGCGGCGCGCGGCGCGGCCGCCAACGTGATGATCAACCTCCCGTCCGTCGGCGACCCCGAATTCGTGACCGCGATGAGCGAACGGGTCGACGAGCTCCTCCACGAGATCGAGCGCCTGGCCGAGCTGACCCACGAAGCGGTCGGGAGCGCCGAGCCGCGCGAGCCGATTCCAGCCCGAGCGCGAGCCTGATGGCGTGACCGTCCCGGGTGCCCGATTGCTCGAGGGCGGAGCGATCGCCGCGGAGATCCGGATCGCCGTGGCCGAGGACGTCGCCACGTTCACGGCCGGCCAGGGCCGCGCCCCCGGTCTCCGTGTGGTCATCGTCGGCAAGGACGCTCCCTCGACCGTCTACCTCGAGCGGATCCTGCGCGGCTGCGCGAAGGTGGGGATCGATGCCGGCTTCGTGGAGCTCGAGGGCGAAGCGACGGAGGCCAACGTGACCGCCACCGTTCGCGACCTCAACGCCGACCCGACGGTGGACGGCGTGATCGTCCAGATGCCGCTGCCCGGGACGATCCGGCTGCGCGCGGTCATCGACGCCATCGATCCGGCCAAGGACATCGACGGGATCCATCCGCTCAACGCGGGGCTCCTGCGGCTGGGCTATGACGGTTTCCTGCCGGCCACGGCGCATGCGGCGGTGGAGATCCTGCGTCGGTCGGCGATCGAGATCGAGGGGCGCGATGCCGTGGTCATCGGCCGCTCCGCGGTCGTGGGCATGCCGGCGGCCTTTCTCCTGGTCAAGGAGGACGCGACGGTCACGGTCTGCCACCGGCGGACCCGGGACCTGGCGGGTCATGTTCGTCGAGCGGACATCGTGGTCGTGGCCGCGGGCCGACCGGGCCTGGTCACTGGCGCGATGCTCAAGCCGGGTGCCGTCGTCGTGGACGTCGGGATCAACGTCGTCGATGGACGGATCGTCGGCGACGTGGACTTCGACTCGGCTCGCGAGGTGGCGTCGGCGATCACGCCCGTGCCGGGGGGCGTCGGGCCGCTGACCAACGCGCTGTTGCTGACGCACCTGATCCGCGCCGCAGAACGCCAGGCCGTGGGACGGGCGGCGGGCCAGTCATCGGCCGTGCCGTTCGAGGCCGCCGCCAGCAGAGGAGACCGATGAGCTTCCCGTCCGACCTGGAGATCGCCCGCGCCGTGAAGCCGCGTCCGATCGTGGACGTGGCGCGCGAGCTGGGGATCCTCGACGAGGAGCTCGAGCTGTACGGTCCGACCAAGGCCAAGGTCACGATGGAGGCGATCCGCCGCCTGGAAACGGAACGCCCCCGCGGCAGGTACGTGCTTGTCACCGCGATCACGCCCACCCCGCTCGGCGAGGGCAAGTCGACGACCGCCGTGGGCCTCGCCCAGGGCCTCAACAGGATCGGCCGCAGGGCGGCGGTCAACCTCCGGCAGCCCTCGCTCGGCCCGGTCTTCGGGATCAAGGGTGGCGCCGCCGGCGGCGGCTACAGCCAGGTCATCCCGATGGAGGACTTCAACCTCCACCTGACCGGCGACGTCCATGCCATCGGGGCCGCGCACAACCTCGCCGGCGCGTTTCTCGATAACAGCCTCCACCACAAGAACCCGCTGGGCATCGACCCGCGCGGGGTCCTCTGGCCGCGGGTCCTCGACATCAGCGACCGCGCCCTCCGGCACGTGGTCATCGGCCTCGGCGGGCGCGAGGACGGCGTGACCCGGGAGACGGAGTTCGTGATCACGGTCGGCTCGGAGGTCATGGCCGTCCTGGCACTGGCCACCGACCTGCAGGACCTGCGGGCGCGGCTGGGGCGGATCGTGCTGGCGACGACGATGGACGGCACGCCCGTGACGGCGGAGGACGTGGGTGTCGCCGGCGCGATGACCGTGCTGCTGCGCGACGCGCTGAAACCGAACCTGCTCCAGACCCTCGAGGGTGGGCCGGCGTTCGTGCATGCCGGGCCGTTCGCCAACATCGCGCACGGCAACAATTCGATCATCGCCGACCGTCTCGCTTTGGTCACCAACGACGTCGTGTGCACCGAGGCCGGGTTCGGCGCCGACATGGGCGCCGAGAAGTTCTTCGACATCAAGTGCCGCGCATCGGGGCTCGTGCCGGACGCGGCCGTGGTGGTCGCCACGGTTCGGGCGCTCAAGATGCACGGCGGGGTCGGCAGGATCGTGGCCGGCAAGCCACTCGATCCGGCCCTCCTCGAGGAGGACGTGGACGCCGTCCGGCGTGGCGCCGCCAACCTCGCCAAGCAGATCGAGAACGTGACGATGTTCGGGGTCAGCGCGGTCGTGGCGATCAACTCGTTCCCGACCGACACGCCGGCCGAGGTCGACGCGATCCGCGAGGTGTCCCTGGCGGCCGGCGCGCGCGACGCGGTGGTGGCCACGCACTTCGGCGACGGCGGGGCGGGGGCCGCGGCGCTGGCCGAGGCGGTCTGGGCGGCCGCTGAGGAACCCGGTGAGTTCCGCCTGCTCTACCCGGACGACATGGCGCTCGCGCTCAAGATCGACACGATCGCCACGAAGGTCTACGGCGCCGAGGGCGTCGAGTTCCTGCCGTCTGCCGCCCGCTCGCTCAAGCAGTTCGAGGACCTCGGCTACGGCCACCTGCCGATCTGCATGGCCAAGACCCAGTACTCGCTCAGCCACGACGCGGCGCTCAAGGGACGCCCGACCGGCTTCGTCATCCCGATCCGCGAGGTGCGCCTGTCGGCCGGCGCCGGGTTCATCACGCCGATCTGCGGCGAGATGCGAACGATGCCCGGGCTGCCGTCACGACCCGGCGGCGAGAAGATCGATATCGACGCCGACGGCAACGTCGTGGGGCTGTTCTAGGAGCCGGTGTTCCGTCCCGATCCGTCAGCCCAGGTCGCTCGTCGCCATTGCGAAGGCGATGGCGATCACCACGGCGATCGCAACCCCGAGCACCCCGGCACCCC
>JBBEBJ010000028.1:0-7295 GCA_040882425.1 Chloroflexota bacterium
GAGGCTTCCGGACCCCGGCTTCGCCCGCTTCCGCGCGGACGGCGAGGGCCATCTGTTCTCGCCGCGCGTGGCGGGGGAGATCACGCTGCTCGCGGTCGGTGGCGCCGACGGGATCGCCGCCGACGACGTCGACGCCCAGCTAGCGCGCTACCGGGCGGCCGTCGATCGGCCGACGGCAGAACGCTCCGTGCCGCGCGACGACCTGCGGGTTCGCCGGTCGCGCGATCCGCTCCCGCTCTCCGAGGTCGAGGACGCGCGATCCATCGTCCGCCGGTTCGTCGTCTCGGCGATGAGCGTCGGGGCGTTGAGCCCTGAAGCGCACCAGGCACTGACGATCGGCATCCAGCGCGCTGGTGGTTCCGCGAACACCGGCGAGGGGGGCGAGGACCCAGCCTGGTACCAGCCGGGTCCGGACGGCGGCCGCCACGACGCCCACATCAAGCAGGTCGCCTCCGCGCGATTCGGCGTCACGGCCGCCTACCTGGCCCGCGCGGACCAGCTCGAGATCAAGATCGCCCAGGGCTCCAAGCCGGGCGAGGGCGGCCAGCTCCCCGGCCGCAAGGCCACGGCCTACATCGCGGCGCTCCGCCGAGGCCAGCCCGGCCAGAGCTACATCAGCCCGCCGCCGCATCACGACATCTACTCGATCGAGGACCTCGCCCAGCTGATCGCGGACCTGCGGGCGATCAACCCGCGCGCCCGGATCGGGGTCAAGCTGGTTGCCGGTCGCGGTGTTGGCACGATTGCTGCGGGCGTCGCCAAGGCCGGCGCCGCGTACATCCACCTGTCCGGTCACGCCGGTGGCACCGGCGCCTCGCCGCTGTCGTCGATCAAGCATGTCGGCGCGCCGTGGGAGCTCGGACTTGCCGAGGTTCACCAGACGCTCATGCGCAACGACCTGCGGGACCGGGTGGCCCTCCGCACGGACGGAGGACTCCAGACCGGGCGCGACCTGCTGATCGCGGCGCTCATCGGCGCGGAGGAGTTCGCGTTCGGGACCGCCGCCCTCGTCGCGATCGGCTGCGACATGGCCCGGCAATGCCATCTCGATACCTGCCCGACCGGGATCGCCACCCAGCGCGAGGACCTGCGCGCCAAGTTCAAGGGCACGCCCGACGATGTCGTCCGCTACTTCACCGCGATCGCCGAGGACCTGAGGCGGGAGCTGGCGGCCGTCGGGGCGCGCTCCGTCGGCGAGGTCGTCGGCGAGAGCCGCCGCCTGCTGGCAACACTGCCGGGAACCCGGGCGGAGCTCGGACCGGTGATCGGGGCCGATCCGTGGCCGGCCGGCGCCGCCCGCCGGGCCAGTCCCGCGACCGCCGGGCGCGATCTCGGCCATGTGCCGGCGTCCCGGCTCGAAGCCGCGATCGCCTCCGCCTTCCGCGGCCAGGGCTCGGTCACCGCGGCGGGGCTTCGGCTGTCGACCGCCGATCGCTCTTTTGGCGCCAGCCTGACAGGGGCCCTCGAACGCGGCGAGCTCCACGGGCCCATCCGGCTCGAGCTCCGTGGCGCGGCGGGGCAGTCCTTCGGTGCGTTCGCCGGCGTCGGCGTGGAGCTGCGCCTCGTCGGCCAGGCCAACGACTACGTGGCCAAGGGATTGTCGGGTGGATCGATCACGGTCGCCCCCGAGCCCGACCTCGGCTCGATCGCCTCGACCGAGGCGATCGCCGGCAACACCGTGCTCTATGGCGCGACGTCGGGACGCCTCCACCTGGTGGGCCGCGCCGGCATGCGCTTCGCGATCCGCAACAGCGGCGCCGAGGCGGTGGTGGAGGGGATCGGCCCGCACGGCTGCGAGTACATGACCGGTGGCACGGTCGTCGTCCTGGGACCGGTCGGCGCCAACTTCGGGGCCGGCATGACCGGCGGCCGGGCCTACCTCTACGATCCCTCGGGTCGGCATGCCGCTGCGCTCGATGCCCGCAGCGTCGCCGCGGTCCGGGTCGGGTCGGCGCTGGCCGATCGGCCCGACGGTCAGGCCCGCCTGATCGAGCTCGTCCGACTCCTCGAGGCCCATCGGTCGGCGGGATCGGAGCTGGCCGAGCGGCTGCTTCGCGACGCCGATCTCGCGGCCACGTTCTGGCTCGTCGAGCCGATCGCGGTCGCGGCCCCGGCACCGGCACCCGACGTCGCGCCATCGCAACCACACCGCAACCACAGCGCAGCCGTTCCGCTGCCGACCGCCGAGCGGGGCGTGCCTACGCTAGATCGATAGTGGGGGCGCGTCACCTTCGTCCAGAGGGTCGACCTTTGGGTGTCGCGCCGCCGTCCCTTCTGTTCGTAGCCCGGGAGGCAAACCAGATGATCCACCCGTCCGATCCCGAGCTGCGCACGATCGCCGTCCGCGACGGCCAGAGCGCCCCGGTCACGTGCGTCGCGTGTGGTTGCCGACTCGCCCAGACAGATGGCGGGTACGTCCATTTCAATCCGATCGCCGGGCGCGACGCCCGCGGCGACCGCGTCGATTGCGCCGACGCACTCCACGACGCGACCGGGCGACCGATCCTCGTCGCCGTCTAGCCCCAGCCGTCGCCTGACCGATCCGGTCGTCTCAGGCCGGTCGCTGCTCCGCCTCGTCGACGATCCGATAACCCACGCCCCGGACGGCCACGACCTGGGGTCCGCCGGCCGCCTGGACCTTGGATCGCAGCCTGGCCAGATGCGGCTTGAGCCAGAGGAGGTCCGGGTCGGATTCGGCCGGCCAGCCGGCGCGGGCAAGTTGCAGGTGCGGCACGATGTCGCCGCCGGCGCGGACGAGCGCCTCGAGGAGGCGGAACTCGGTCGGGGTCAGCGAGAGGGCCGTGTCACCGACGCGCGCCTCGTGACGGCCCGGTTCCAGAACGAGCTCACCCGCCGTGAGCGGACCGCCGCCGGTGCCACCGGGTCCGGCGGAGCGATCCACGCGACGCATGACCGCGCTGATCCGTGCCAGCAGCTCGGCCTTGCCAAACGGCTTGGTCAGATAGTCGTCCGCTCCGATGCCGAGGGCGCGGACCTTGGCTGCCTCGCCGCTCTCGCCCGACACCACCAGGATCGGTGCCGGGCCGACGGCGCGCATCTGGCCCGCCACGTTGAACCCGTCCGGGCCCGGCATCGCCAGGTCGAGCAGCACGAGGTCTGGATGCTCCTC
The DNA here is from genome assembly GCA_040882425.1 of Chloroflexota bacterium. Classification (GTDB taxonomy): domain Bacteria; phylum Chloroflexota; class Limnocylindria; order Limnocylindrales; family CSP1-4; genus SPCO01. Next base: position 3,131 of record JBBEBJ010000028.1, read on the forward strand.
GCGGAAGCGCTTGACCGCGGTCAACCCGTCGTAAGCGGTGATGACCTGGTGCCCCTCCGTGCCGACGAGCGCGGTGATGGCCCCGACCATCGCCGGATCGTCGTCGACGACCAAAATGCGGAGGGGGCGAGTAGACATCGTGATCATGATCCTCGCTCGTGCAAGTCAGATGGCGACTGCGGCCGGCAGCGCGACGACAAATCGCGCGCCGTGCGGACGAGCCGGTTCACACCACAGGCGGGCCCCCATCGATTCGCCCAGACGCTTGGCAGCGTACAGGCCGATCCCCGATCCGCGCGCGGTGTGCGTGTCGCGACGGGCATACGGCTCGAAGATCCGCTCACGCCATTCGTCGGGGATGCCCGGGCCCTCGTCCGACACGCCGAGCTGGACCACGCCTTCGTGGAGCGCCCACTCGATCGAGATCGCCGTGTCCGGCGGCGCGTACTTCACGGCGTTCTCGACGAGATGCTCCAGGATCTGCCGAAGCCGCGGCGGGTCCGCCAGGCCGTGCAGGCGAATGCTCGGCACGATCTCAACGCGATGCCGGTCGAGGATCGGCTGCAGCGACGAGACCACCTCGGCGACGACGGCGCCGAGATCGACCGGCGTGACCGACGCCGGGCCTTCGGGCACGACGCGCACCGACGCGAGGATCGAATCGACAAGCCGATCCAGCCGCTCGATCTGCTCGAGGGTGGCGCGGTGCCAGGCGGCGCGGGTCTCGCGTCTCCCCAGGTCCCGCGATTCACGGCCACGCAGGGGCGGCTCCTCGGCGAGCAGGTCGGCGTAGGCGCGGACGACGGCAAGCGGGGTCCGCAGCTCGTGGGTGACGAGGGCGATGAGCTCGCTGCGGGCTTCGTCGATCGCCTTGAGCGCCTCGACCCGGGCCTCGGCCTCGCTCTGCTGGCGGCCCTTCTCGATGATCCCGGCCAGGAGGTCGGCGACCGCCCCGAGCTGAGCGAGGTCGCCATCGCTGAAGTCGCGCGGCCGCTCCGTCTGGACGTTCAGGACGCCGACGATCTGGTCATGCCAGGAGAGCGGCACGGACAGCATGGACGCGACGAAGCGGCGCTGGTCGATGCCGCGGACCCACAGAAAGCGCGGGTCGGCCTTCACGTCGGGAATGACCAGCGGGTGCCGGTCGGCCGCGACGCGCCCGGTCACGCCCTCGCCGAAGGGCACCCGTGCCCGGCCGATCTGGAAGCGGTCGAGCCCGTTGGTGACTGCCAGGGTCAGGTACGCTCCGTCGCGGTCCAGCAGATAGAGCGAGGCGACGTCGGCGTGGAGCACATCGCGGGTCCGGTCAACCACCGTCTCGAGGAGCTCGTCCCACGTCCGGGCGGTTGTCGCGAGCTTCGCGATCTCGTGGAGGAACCGGAGTTGCGCGAGCTGCTCGGCGCCCGTGGTGCGGGCATGCCCACGGGGCGCCGGATCCGGGGCGCCGTCCGATCGTGCGCTCGAGCCAAGAGAGGTCACGGCCATCACCATACAAGCCTACGGAAGGTTGCCGGCCGGAAAGGTTGCGACGCGGTGGCGGCTCGGGCACGGAACGGTCGAGCCGAGGTGGGCGGGTGAGTCCGCGCGCGCGCGCGAACCCTCCGTCCGCGGCCGTCGCCGCCGAGCCGGGCGGCATCGGGACCGCCGGGGCGCGCGACCCGCTGGCCGTCGAGGTTCGGCTGCTTGGCGCGTTGCTCGGCCAGGTGATCTCGGAGCAGGCTGGCCCGGAGCTGTTCGCACTGGTCGAGCGGATCCGGCGGCGCACGATCGCGCTCCGCCGCGACGACGACCCCGCCGAGCGGGCGCGCCTCGACGAGGACCTGCGCGGTCTCGACCTCGGTGCCGCCGAGGCGGTGATCGGGGCGTTTGCCCTCTATTTCGGGCTGGTCAACCTGGCCGAGGCGCACGGCCGTGTCAGGGCCCTCCGCCGCCGCGAGCGGGCCTCGCGCGACGGGATCCTCGACGATTCGGTGGGCGACGCCATACGCCGGCTGCGCCGTCTCGGCCGGACCGATCGCGAGCTCGATGCGCTGATCGGCCGTCTCGTCGTCTCGCCGGTCCTGACCGCCCATCCCACCGAAGCGCGCCGCCGGACGACGCTCGTGGCGCTGCGGCGGTGCGGCAGGCTCCTCGACCAGCTCGACGACACCCGACTGACGCCGTCCCAGGATCGCGAGATCCGTCGCCGCCTGCGCGAGGAGATCACCCTGCTGTGGCGCATGTCGGATCTGCGTCTCGTGTCGCCGACGCCGCTCGACGAGGTCCGGACGGCCATGGCGTTCTTCGACGCCACGATCTTCACCGTGGTCCCGCGGATCTACCGCGCCCTCGACATGGCGCTCGATCCGCCCACCGGGCGCGCGCCTGGGCCGGCGGCCGATACCGGTCGGAGCGGGACTCGTCCGCCCGGGGTGGCGGCCTTCCTGCGCTGGGGCAGCTGGATCGGCGGAGACCGTGACGGCAACCCGGAGGTGACGGCGGAGGTCACCGAGAAGACACTCCGGATCCACGCCGATCACATCCTGCGCGGCTACGAGGCCGTGGCCACGCGTCACATGCAGACGCTGGCCGCCGCCGAATCCGGCGATCGCGTCGCACGCTCGATCGTGTCACGGCTCGCCCGCGACGCCGAGGACCTTCCGGAGACCGATCGACAGCTTCGTCGCCGGTTTCCAGACGAGCCCTATCGCCAGCGGTTCGGGTTCATCGCGGAGCGGTTGCGCCGCACTCGCGCTGCCCTGACCGGCGAACCGGCGCCGCTGAGTGGTCGGTATCGGAATCCCGCGGACCTCGACGTCGAACTCGCCGAGATCCAGGAGGCGCTCGTCGAGGACGGGCTCGAGCGGGTTGCGTGGGGCGAGGTAGCGGAGCTGCGCTGGCAGGTCGGGACGTTCGGCTTCCACCTGGCCTCGCTCGAGATCCGCCAGCACGCGGGGGTCCACCGGGCGGCGCTCGACGCCGTCCGGGCTGGCCTGCCCGCCTCGACCGAGGTTTCGCCCGGCGTGACGCTCGGGGAGGTCCTGGCCACGTTCCGAGCGGTCGCTGCGGTCCAGGCACGGTTCGGCGTGGAGAGCTGCCACCGGTACGTGGTCAGCTTCACGTCGTCGGCGTCGGATATCGCCGACGTTCTCGAGCTGGCCCGCCACGCGGCAGCCGGCGACGGGCCGGACGCCGTGCCACCGACGCTGGACGTGGTGCCGCTGTTCGAAACCAGCGAGGCGCTGCAGGCGGCCGGGCCCATCCTCGCCGCCCTGCTCGACGATCCCTCGTACCGCGAGGCGATCACCGGTCGCCATGATCGACAGGAGGTGATGCTCGGGTATTCGGACTCGAACAAGGAGTCCGGGTTCCTGGCGGCCGCCTGGATGCTCCACCAGGCCCAGGCGGACATGGTCGAGGTCGCGCGGCCCCGTGGCGTGGAGCTCACGATCTTCCACGGTCGCGGCGGCGCCATCGGTCGCGGCGGCGGTCCCACGAACCGCGCCATCCTCGGCCTCGCGCCGGGATCGGTCGACGCCCGGCTCAAGCTGACCGAGCAGGGCGAGGTGATCGCCGCCAACTACTCGGACCCGACGATCGCCCGACGGCACGTCGAGCAGATGACCGGGGCGGTCCTGTTGGCCTCCACGCCCGAACACGCCGCCCGCCTCGAGCGGGCATTGGCGGTCGCGGCGCCGATCCTGGGCGAGCTCGCGGCCACGTCGCGGGTCGCCTATCGCTCGCTGGTCCATGACGATCCGGGGTTCGCCTCGTTCTTCCGCGACGTTACCCCGATCCGCGAGCTGTCCGACCTGCGGCTCGGGTCGCGGCCGGCGGCGCGCGGGCGGCGGGATGTCGCGCCGACGATCGATTCGCTCCGCGCGATCCCCTGGACGTTCGCGTGGGCGCAATCGCGAATCAACCTCCCTGGCTGGTACGGGCTGGGGAGCGCACTCGAGGCGTACCGGGCGGCGCACGGCGAAGCCGGGCTCGACGAGATCGCCCGGCTGGCGACCGACTGGCCATTCCTGTCGAGCCTGCTGGACAACGCGGAGATGAGCCTCGCCAAGGCGGACATGGGTGTCGCCCGGTTCTACGCGGCCCTCGCCACCGGGCCCGGTGACGAGCGGCGCTGGGACGCGATCGAATCGGAATACCGCCGGACCGTGGCCCTGATCGGGCGGGT
>JBBEBJ010000029.1:0-7235 GCA_040882425.1 Chloroflexota bacterium
GTCTAGGTGCGCGGGATGGGCCGCATCGGGTAGACGCCGATGACGATGGGGGTCCGCGGGTCGAGCGACAGCTCGTAGCCGATCTCGCCGGTGCGCAGGAGATCGCCGAGGAGGTGCCCTTCGTGGTCGGGTAGCCCGACGTAGATCCAGCCGGGGTTGATCCGGACCGGCGTCACGTCGTCGTCATCGCCGTTGATGCTGAAGCGCCGTCGCAGCTCGTGCATCGGCACGTACGGCCGGCTCTTGATGAACCGGCGCAGTTGCGGCGCCGTGCACTGCCCGTTCCGCTCACCGCTCTGACTGTGGACGGGTGGTACAGGCTGGGCCGCGGGCGTCGGTGGCTGGGCGGGCCGGACGGGCGCTTCCCCAGCCTCGAGCACCTGGGCAGCCTCGGCCGTCTGGTCGCGGCCCGGAGCGGGCGGCGCGTCCACCGGGTGGGTCGTGGGCTCTGCGGGCCGGCTGACGCGCTGCTCCGTCAGGCTCGCCGTACGCGGCAAAGCCGCTGCTGCGGTGCGCGGGACGGTCGAATCCGGACCACTCGATGCCGTAGGCTCGGGTGCCGCACTGTGACGTGGCCCGTCGGCTGCGGCGGGCGCGTGATGATGCGGACGGCCGCGATGGCGCCGACTCATCGGTCGGCTTCGCCGGGAGCGGCGTCCCGGGAGGATCGTTCGGCGCCGTGACGACGCCGTGGAAGGGTGATCATACGGTCTCGGACGACTGGACGGAGTGCATCGGGCGCATCCCGTCGCCTGATGATACCGCAGGCGGCTCGACGGCAGCCGCGACGCCCCATCCGAGCCGTCAGCCGTCGACGACGTAGAGCTCCCGCGGCGCCTGGTTGAGCTCGATCGGGCCGGCCGGGCCGCACACCACGATGTCCTCGATCCGCGCCCCGTACGAACCCGGCAGGTAGATGCCGGGCTCGACCGAGAAGGCCATGCCCGGTCGGAGCGGCTCGGCGTTCCCGCCGATGATGTACGGCTCCTCGTGGCCTTCGAGCCCGATCCCGTGACCGGTCCGGTGGAAAAACGCCCCGCCGTAGCCCTCGGCGTCGATCACTCGCCGCGCGGCCGCGTCCACGGCCTCGCAGGCGATCCCGGGACGGACCGCGGCGCGAGCGGCGGCCTGCGCGGCGTTGAGCACGCCGAACAGGTGGCGGAACCGCTCGTCCGGACCGCACGCGGGGTCGCCGCCGGTGACCCACAGCGTCCGGGTGATATCCGAGCCGTAGCCACCGAGCGTCCCGCCGATGTCGAGCACGATCGGCTCCCCGGCGCCGATGATCCGATCCGAGGCTTCGTGATGCGGTGACGCGGAGTTGGGCCCGGAGCCGACGATCGCGAAGAGGGCCTCATCGTGGCCCTCGGCGACGAGGCGCTCGCGGACCTCCGCGGCGACGTCGGCTTCCGTCCGCCCCACGAGACGGCCCGCTGCGATCTGCGCGACCACGCGGTCCGCGGCCTGCGCGGCGAGGGTCAGGAGCGCGATCTCATCCTGGTCCTTGACCATCCGAAGCTCACGCAGGATGGCCGAGGCCAGAGAGAACCGCGCCCACTCGAGTCGGTCCTGCAGCGGCAGGACGTGGCGCGCCGACAGGTCGTCGGACACGGCCACCCGTCGATCGCTGCCAGCCGGCCTCGCAGCGTCCTCGAGGAGGCTCGCGACGAGCACATAGGCGTCGTCGCCCTCCTCCCATGTGACGACCGGGAGGCCACCTGAGGCGGCGGGCGGGCACAGTCGCGCCGGCGCCGCCTCGAGACGCGGGACGACGAGCGCGAACTCGCCGTGGGCCGGGATGACCAGCATCGTGAGCCGCTCCAGGGGCATCGCCGGATAGCCGGCCAGGTAGCGAAGGTCCGCCCCCACCCCAACCAGGATTGCGTCGACGCCGGCTGCCGCGGCCAGGTCGCGGGCGGCCGACAGCCGCTCCACGAACCGAGTGGCCGGGATCGTCGGTTGCTCGGCCGTCGTCATCTCGCTGCCCGGGCGGCCCGACCAAGCCAGGCCTCGATCGTGGCGGGACCGTCCTCGAACAGCTTGCGGTACGCGAGGACCCGGTCGGCCCCGCGTGCCAGCGCGCGCTTGCGGAGATCGATGTCGTCGTGCTGCCCGACGGCGAGGACATGCGCCCCGGCTGACACCGCCTGATCGATGGCCGCGAGCGGATCGTACGCGTGCGCGGTCAGGTCGACGATCGCGAAGTCGGAGCGGGCCAGCGCCCTGGCGAACGCTGTCGCAGCGCCGGCGCGGACCACCTCGGCTCCCGCGGCCTCGCACGAGCGTGCGAGTCGATCCTGCCAGATCAGGTCCTGGGCGAGGACCGCGATGCGGGTCGTCAGCCGAGGGTCTCCGCGAGATGGTGGAAGACGTCCCTGGCGGTGACGACGCCCGTCGGGCGGCCGTCCTCGATGATCGGGATGTGGCGGAACCCGCCGACCGCCATCTTGTGGATCGCGAGTGCGATCGGATCGTCGGATCGCAGGACGACCGGATCCGCGGTCATGAAATCCCGAACGTGGAAGGCTTCGAGGTGTTTGCCGGCCGCTTTCAACACGGCATCGCGGTCGGTGAAGATGCCGACCAGCCGATCGTCGACGGTCACCAGGACGCAGTCGGCCCCGGTCTCCTGCATCCGGGCGATGGCGGTGTCGACCGGGGTATCCGGCCCGACGGTCAGCGGCGCCGGTGCGCCGAGATCGTCGAGGTGCTCACCCAGGAGCCGGCTCTGGAACGACGATGCTGGCTGCGGGATGTCGTGGCCGGGGAGATCGGCGCCGCAATTGACGCAGATCTCGTCCCCGCCCTTGAGATTCTCATAGCCGCAGACCGGGCAGAGCATGATCGTGCGGTCCGCGGTCCATGCCTCTATTCGACTGTCCATGTCTCTCCGCCAAAGAGCAGCTTCTCGAGGTCGCCGGCGCCGCTCTTCGCGACGGCGGCCGTGAGCTGGTCCTCGATCAGCTGGTCGTGCGTCGGTCGCGCGACGGCTCGAAGGACCCCGACGGGCACTGGGTACTCCGGCCAGAACATCCGTGACAGCATCAAGGCGAGGTACGGCTCCTCGGCCTGCTCGTCGTGGACCAGCAGGTCCGCTTCCGTCACGCCGTTCTGCCCGATCGTGACGACCTCGGGGTGGAGGCCGTTCAGCCGAATCCCCTTGTCGCGGTCCTTGCCAAAGATCATCGGCTTGTCATGCTCGAGGACCAACATCCGGTCCTCGCGGACCTCCCGATCGGTGAAGTCCCGCCACGCCCCGTCGTTGAAGATGTTGCAGTTCTGGAGGACCTCCACGAAGGCGGATCCCTTGTGCCGGCCCGACCGTTCGAGGGTGTACTGGAGGTGCTCGGTGTGGGTGTCGACCGAACGAGCCACGAAGGACGCCTCGGCCGCGAGCGCCACGGTCAACGGCATGATCGGCGTGTCGACGCTGCCGGCCGGCGTGGACTTGGTGCGCTTGCCGAACTCGGACGTCGGCGATGCCTGGCCCTTGGTCAGCCCGTAGATCCGGTTGTTGAACATGACGAGGTTGATGTCGACGTTGCGGCGCATCGAGTGGAGCACGTGGTTGCCACCGATCGAGAGGGCATCGCCGTCGCCGGTGATGACCCAGACCATCAGGTCCGGCCGGGCGGCCTTGAGTCCCGTCGCGAGGGTCGGGGCACGACCGTGGATCGAGTGGAAGCCGTACGTGTTCATGTAGTACGGCAGGCGACCCGAGCAGCCGATCCCCGAGATGAACACGATGTTCTCGCGCGGGTAGCCGAAGTCCGGCATCACCTTCTGGGTCTGGGCGAGGATCGAGTAGTCGCCGCAGCCCGGGCACCAGCGGACCTCCTGGTCGGACACGAAGTCCTTGCGGGTCAGCGCGATGACGGCGGCGTTCTCCGGGCTGATCGGGGGCTGGGCAATGGGAGCGGTGGAGCCGGCCGAATGGCCGTTGGTGTCGGTCATGGGTTCACTCCCCGAGCAGGCGCTCGGCCTCCTCGACGATCTCGGCGATGCGGAAGGGCTTCCCGCGAGCGCGGTTGTAGCCCACCGCGTCGATCAGGTACGCCGCCCGGACCAGGAGCAGGAGCTGGCCGAGGTTGATCTCCGGGATGAGGACGCGGCGGTAGCTCCGCAACACGGATTCGGTGTTGGCCGGGAAGGGATTGAGGTGGCGCAGGTGGGCATGGGCGACGGAACGCCCATCGCCGGTCAGGCGCTCCACCGCCGAGCGAATGGCGCCATATGTCGAGCCCCAGCCGAGGATCAACAGCTCGCCGGTCTCCGGTCCGTACACCTCGAGCGGCGGGATGTCGTCGGCGATGCCGGCGACCTTGGCCGCCCGCAGCATCTGCATGTGGTGGTGGTTGTCCGGGTCGTAGCTGACGTTGCCGGTCACGTCGGCCTTCTCGAGGCCGCCGATCCGGTGCTCCAGGCCTGGCGTCCCCGGCACCGCCCACGGCCGCGCGAGCGTGTGCGGATCGCGCTGGTACGGCCGGTACGTCGCCGGGTCCGTGGCGTTCGGGACGCCGATATCGGGCAGGTCCGAGAGCGCCGGGATCCGCCACGGCTCGGAACCGGTCGCCAGGAACGCGTCGGAGAGGTACACGACCGGGGTCATGTACTTGAGGGCCAGGCGGGACGCCTCGATCGCAAGATCGAAACACTCACCCGGCATGGCCGGGGCGACCACTGGCAGCGGCGAGTCCGAGTTGCGGCCGAACATCACCTGGAGCAGGTCCGCCTGCTCGTTCTTGGTCGGCATGCCCGTAGACGGTCCAGCCCGCTGGACGTTGACGATGACCAGGGGCAGCTCCACCATGACCGCGAGACCCATCGCCTCGCTCTTGAGCGCGATGCCCGGGCCCGACGAGGCTGTCAGCGCGAGCGCGCCACCGTATGCCGCCCCGATCGATGCGCCGATCGCCGCGATCTCATCCTCCGCCTGGAACGTCTTGACCCCGAACGACTTGTAGCCCGACAGCTGGTGGAGGATGTCCGAGGCCGGGGTGATCGGGTAGCTGCCGTAGAAGAGCTGGCGCTGGGACAAGCGCGACGCCGCGACGAACCCAAGGGCGGCCGCCTCGTTGCCGGTGATGTTGCGGTAGGTGCCGGGGTCGAGCTTCGCGGGCTTCACCCGGTAGTGCGTGTGGAAGGCCTCCGTCGTCTCACCAAACGCGTAGCCGGCCTTGAGCGCCCGCTTGTTGGCCTCTGCGGTCACCGGACGGGCCCCGAACTTTGCGTCGATCCAGTTGGTCGTCGGATCCATCGACCGCTCGTACAACCAGAACATGAGACCGAGCGCGAAGAAGTTCTTGGTCAGGTCCTTCTGCTTGCTCGTCATCTCGAGGCCGTCGAGCGAGCGCTCGTTGAGGGTCGAGATGGGAACCTCGAACACGGTGAAGGACTTGAGCGAGCCATCCGTGAGCGGGTTGCTGGCGTAGGCGGCCTTGTTCAGGTTCCCCTGCGTGAACGCGTCGCTGTTGACGATCAGCGCGCCACCCGCCGGCAGGTCGCCGATGTTGGTCTTGAGCGCGGCCGGGTTCATGGCCACGAGCACGTCCGGCTGGTCGCCCGGCGTGTGGATCTCCGACGACGAGAAGCTGATCTGGAAGCCCGAGACGCCGGGCAGCGAACCGGCGGGTGCCCGGATCTCGGCCGGGAAGTCTGGCAGCGTGCTGATGTCGTTGCCAAAGACGGCGGCCGTCCTGGTGAACTGCGTGCCCGTCAGCTGCATGCCGTCGCCGGAATCGCCGGCGAACCGAATCGTGACCCGCTCGAGCTCCTGGATGTCGGGGCTCAGATCCGGCTCCTTGATGGTCGTCATCCGCCCTCCGCGGCCCTCATGCGCTGGTGCGGCCGAGGCGGGAGGTTGAGCAGCTCTTCAGGGAAGGACTCGGCCAGGTACTTGATGATGTCCGACTGGCGAACGACCCCGACCAGGCGCCCGGCATCGTCCACCATGGGCACGTTGCGATACCGGCCGGTCCGCATCAGGACGATCGCGTCGCGGATCGTGTCGTCGAGGTCGAGCGTGCGCGGGTCGGTCGTCATCAGGCCTTCGACCGGCAAGGCGAGATCGACCTGCCCGCCGACCAGGCGACCGAAGATGTCCCGCTCCGTCAGGACGCCCGCCAGCTTGCCGTCGCCATCGCACACGAAGACCGAATCGCCCGTACCGCTCCGCTGGATGGCCCTGATGCATTCGGCCAGCGGGGTCCCCGGCCCGACCGTCACGGGTTGACGTCGGCTCAGCACGCGCAACCGTTCTTCGGTCAAGGAAGGAACACGGCGTGCGACAGCGGCTTCGGTGATGTCGCTCACGACTCCAGTGTAGTGCGTCCCAGCTTCAGGGTGAGATCGTCGCCCCGGTGACGGGCGCGGCGCCATCGAGGGCTGGTAGCCTCGGCCGGATGGACCGTCGTCGCCTGACCGGTGTGGCCCTGATCCTGGTGTCTGCTGCGGGGTTCGGATCCGGGTCGCTGTTTGCCCAGCCGGTGTATGCGGCGGGCGTCGACTGGCTCGTCCTGTCCGCCTGGCGCTTTCTGTTCGGAGCCGGCCTGACCTGGGGCTGGCTGCTCCTGTCCGCGGACCGTCGCCGCGGTTTGCTGCGGCTTGGGCGCCGCACGGTCATGGTGACCATCGCCCTCGGTGTCCTCTACGTCGGGAACTCGGGCTCCTACTACGCGGGGCTCGAGACGGTGTCTCCGTCCCTCGCCGCATTGATCGTGTTCGTCTACCCGGCGCTGGTCGCCGTGCTGTCGCTTCGGTTCGGCCGACGGCTCGAGGGTCGCCGCGCGTGGTTCGCGCTCGGCGTGGCGCTGGTTGGCGTGGCCCTCTCCCTGGGTGGCATCGACCAGGCGGACGCGCCGCCGCTGGGCGGCTTGCTCCTGGTGATCGCGTCTCCGATCATCTACTCGGTCTGGATCGTGCTCGCCGCCCGGCTGTCCGGCGAACGAGAGCACTCGGTGGGCGACCAGGCGGAGGACGGCGCGTCGGCTGCAGCGGCGATGGCGGTGATGATGACCGCAACCGCCGCGGTGTACTGGTTGGCCTCCCTCTCGACCGGTCGGCCCGTCCTGCCCGGCGACGTGCCGTCGGAGGCGTGGTTCGGGCTGGCGGGCGTCGGCGTCATGTCGACCTTCGTCGCGATCCAGACGTTTTACGCCGGAGCCCAGCGGATCGGGGCAGCGCAGGCGGCCCTCATCAGCACCGTGGAACCGATCTGGACGATCGTCCTGGCCGCG
>JBBEBJ010000030.1:0-1271 GCA_040882425.1 Chloroflexota bacterium
GCGGGGAACGACTCGGCCGACGCCTCTTCGACCGTGCCGTTGCCGTCGATCGGCTCCTCGCGGGTCAGGCCGGCGATCGACCCGCCGAGGCCGGCCGGGAAGTTCGAGCGGAAGTTCTCGCGCAGCGCCGTCAGCGGGACGCGGTCCTGCGGGCGGCGGGGGCCGGCCACCGACGGGACGACGGTCGCCAGGTCGAGCTCGAGGAGCTCGTCGAAGACCGGTCCGTCGCCGGGCACCCGCCACAGGCCCTGCTCCTTCGCGTAGCGCTCGACAAGCTCGATCCGCTCCGCCGAGCGACCGGTCAGGCGCAGGTAGGTGAGCGTCTCGTCGTCGATCGGGAACAGCGTCGCGGTGGCCCCGAATTCGGGGCTCATGTTGCTGATCGTGGCGCGATCGGCGAGCGACAGGCCGGCGAGGCCGTCGCCGGCGAACTCGACGAATGACCCCACCACGCCGTGGTTCCGGAGCATCTCGGTCACCACGAGGACCAGGTCCGTGGCGGTCGATCCCCCGGGTAGTTCGCCGCGCAGCCGCACGCCGACGACCTGGGGCATCGGCTGGTAGAGCGGCTGGCCGAGGAGGACGGCCTCGGCCTCGATGCCGCCCACGCCAAAGCCGAGGACGCCGAGGCCGTTGATCATCGTGGTATGCGAGTCCGTCCCGACAAGCGTGTCCGGGTACGCGACACGTCCGTCGCCAGCGTCACGATCCGTCACGACCGTCGCGAGGAACTCCAGGTTGACCTGGTGGACGATCCCCGTCCCCGGTGGCACGACTCGCAGGTCGCGGAAGGCGGTCTGGGCCCAGCGCAGGAGCTGGTAGCGCTCGCCGTTGCGTTCGTACTCGCGGCCGACGTTGAACGCGAACGCCGCGGGCGTCCCGAACTGGTCGACCTGGACCGAATGGTCGATGACGAGATCGGCGGGGACGAGCGGGTTGACCCGGGCCGGGTCGCCACCGAGCGCAGCCATCGCGTCGCGCATCACGGCAAGATCGACGACCGCGGGCACACCGGTGAAGTCCTGGAGCACGACCCTGGCCGGCATGAACGGCACGTCGGCCTCGGCCGCGACCCCCGGTCGCCATGCGCTCAGCCGCTCGACGTCCGCTTCGGTGACGATGCCACCGCCCGCGTGGCGCAGGACGTTCTCCAGCAGGATCTTGAGCGTGATCGGGGTCGAGGCGAGGTCGATCCGATCGTCGATGGCCCTCAGCCGGTAGAAGTCGGGCAGGCCGGGGCCGAGCGACGCCCGGGCGCCGAAGGGGTCGAT
>JBBEBJ010000031.1:0-16861 GCA_040882425.1 Chloroflexota bacterium
CCGGGATCGGCACGTTGATCCCGACCATCCCGGCGTTCACCTCGAACTGGAACTGGCGGGCCGCGCCGCCGTCGCGGGTGAAGATCGCCGTCCCGTTGCCGTACGGGTTGTCGTTGATCAGCTTCACGGCCTCGTCGTAGGTGTCGACCCGGACAACCGTCAGCACCGGGCCGAAGATCTCGTCGCGATACGCGTCCATCGCCGGCGTCACGTGGTCGATCAGCGACACGCCCAGGAAGAATCCGTCCGATTCCTTGTAGAGCGGGTGCTCGCGACCGTCTGCCACGACCGTGGCGCCCTGGGCAGGACCGGAGTCAAGATACGACGCGACCTTGTCGCGATGCTGGCGGGTGACCAGCGGGCCCATCTCGGCGTCCGGGTCGCTGCCGGGACCAATCTTGACCCGCGGGAGGCGCGCCTTGATCGCCTCGACGAGCGGATCGGCCACCGAACCAACGGCGACGATCGTCGCGATCGCCATGCATCGCTCGCCGGCCGATCCGTAGCCGGCCGAGATCGCCGCGTCCGCCGCCATGTCGATGTCGGCGTCGGGCAGGACGATCATGTGGTTCTTGGCGCCGCCCAAGGCCTGCACCCGCTTGCCGGCCCGGGTCCCGGTCTCGTAGATGTAGCGGGCGATCGGCGTCGAACCGACGAAGCTGACGGCGGCGACGTCCGGGTGCTCGAGGATCGCGTCGACCGCGACCTTGTCGCCATGGACGACGTTGAACACGCCGTCCGGGACACCGGCGTCCGCAAGCAGCCCGGCAAGGAAGTTGGCCGCGGACGGGTCCTTCTCGGAGGGCTTGAGGATGAACGTGTTGCCCACGGCGATGGCCGTGGCAAACATCCACATCGGGACCATGGCCGGAAAGTTGAACGGCGTGATCCCGGCCACGACGCCAAGCGGCTGGCGGATCTGGAAGACATCCACGCCGGTCGATGCCTGCTCGGTAAAGCCGCCCTTGAGGAGGTTGGGGATGGAGCAGGCAAACTCGAGGTTCTCGAGGCCGCGTGCGATCTCACCGAGGGCATCGCTCGGGACCTTGCCATGTTCCACCGTCAAGTGGTGCGCAAGCTCGTGACGGTGCGCTTCGACAAGGTTGCGGATCTTGAACATGATGTCCGTCCGCTTGGACAGCGATGTCGTGCGCCAGGCCGGGAAGGCCGCCCTGGCCTCGGCCACGGCCGCAGCGACCTCGTTCGCGGAGGCAAAGTCGACATGTCTCGCCACTTCGCCCGTGGCGGGGTTGTAGATGGGCCCCTCGCGACCGGAGGTGCCGGCAACGATCCGTCCGCTGATCCAGTGGCTGACCCGCTCCGCTGGATGGGCGCCGGAATGGGTTACGCCCGGTTCTGCGACCTGTGTCATCGGGGGACCTCTTCGTGGGGGCGCGGCCGCCGGGACGGCGGCTCGAAGTTCGATGTTGATATCCCTCAACGATACTCTTCGTCGCCGCCGTCAGCCACGACGGCATGCCCGGCCGCGCCTCGCGTTGCGCGGATCTCAGAACGGCGGACGCGCCTCGGGGTCGGCCCAGGTGACGTCGCGCGACGCGCCGCCACGCTTGGCAGCGTCGGGCCCGGATCGCCGTCGAGCCAGCGTGACGTAGCCAAGACCGCATCCGAGGGCGATGGCCATGTCGATGAGCCCTACGGCGTTCAATCCCGCGACAATCGCGGGATCCCGCCAGGTGACCGACGCCACGGCGCGGACCAGCGCCCAACCCCCGAGACCGACGAGGAAGAGGCGGCCGTCGCGAGACTCGAAGACGCCGGCCGCCAGCGCCAGGATCAGGGCGACCAGCAGGGCAAGCGTCCCCAGGCCTTCGTAGGCCTGGGCGGGGTGCGACGGCAGCGCAGCGGCAAGCGAGCCCCAGGAACCCGCGCCGGCGTATGCCGTCGCCCACGGCAGATCGGCCGGCTGGCCCTGCCCCGCCCCGCCGAGTACCATCGCGAGCTTGCCCGTCCCGAGCACGAACAGCAGGGGCAGGGCGGCGGCCCGCATCCAGCGGCCAAGGGGAGCGCCCAGGAGCGCGGCGACGTATGACCCGGAGATCACGCCGCCGATCACCGCGAGGCTCAGCTCCAGCGAGCCCTGTCCGGGATCGAGGACCGCGCTGCTGTTCGTCCCGTAGTAGTCGAGGTGGAGCAGGACGTACCCGAGGCGCCCCCCGACGACGGCGCCCGGGACGGTCGCGACGGCGATGAACAGCAGGTCGTCCGGTCGAAGCCCCTCGCGCCGGGCGGCCAGTCCGGCGACGATCAGGCCGGCCGCGATCACCGCGACGAGCGCGACGGTCTGCCACCGGATGGTGATCCCGTCCGACAGGCGCAGGAGCGGGTCGAAGTCGAAGATGATGCTCGCGATCGGCACGATGGCGAGTGTATCGAAGCCGACGACCGCGGCGACCGGCGCCCCGCCCCCCGAAGTCGCCCCGATCAGCCCAGCTTGTCGACGAGCTCCCTGACCGCCGCCGCGGAGGCGTCGAAGGCGGCTTGCTCGTCGGCGGTGAGCGCGATCTCGACGATGCGCTCCATCCCTCCCGCGGCAAGGACGACCGGGACGCCGACGAAGAGCCCGGTGGTCCGGAACTCGCCCCGCAGCAGGACCGCGCAGGGGAGGACGCGCTTGCGGTCGTGGAGGATCGACTCGACCATCACGAACACCGAGGCGGCGGGCGCGTAGAAGGCCGAGCCGGTCTTGAGCAGGGCGACCACTTCGGCGCCGCCGTTCGCTGTCCGTTCCTCGAGCGCCTTGACCCGATCCGGGGGCAGGAGCTCGGTGATCGGGATGCCGGCGACGGTCGAATAGCGAGCGAGCGGGACCATGGTGTCCCCGTGGCCGCCCAGGACGAACGCGTGGGTGTCCTCCACGCTGACCCCGAGCTCCTGGGCGATGAACGTGCGGAAGCGCGCCGAGTCCAGGACGCCGGCCATGCCGATCACCCGTTCCCGCGGGAAGCCGGACGCCTGCATCGCCACGTGGCACATCGCGTCGAGCGGGTTCGTGACCACGATCAGGATGGCGTCCGGCGAGTGCTTCACGGCCTGCTCGACCACCGATCGGACAATCCCCGCGTTCTTCGCCAGCAGGTCGTCGCGGCTCATGCCGGGCTGACGCGCCAGACCGGAGGTCACCACGACGATGTCGCTTCCGGCCGTGTCCGCGTAGTCGTTCGTGCCGGTGATCCGCGCGTCGTGACCGACCACCGGAGCCGATTCCGCGAGATCGAGGCCCTTGCCCTGCGGGAGACCCTCGACGATGTCGACCAGGACCACGTCGGCCAGGCCGGCTTCGGCGATCCGTTGGGCGCAGGTGGCACCGACGTTGCCGGCGCCGATGACGGTGACCTTGTGGCGAGCCATGCGGGACGGAGCTCCTTTCAGGGTCGGGCCGGATCGGGACATTCTAGGCAGGCGACCGTGGCCGGACGGTTGTCGATGGTTGATCGACGCAGGCGGAGGACGCCGCCGCCTGGTATCAGTCGACCCGGGGTCCCGCGGCGCGCACCGCCTTGCTGACGCCGTCGGCGAACGCGTCGAGGTTGTCGGCGAACATCCGGGCGAGCCTGGCGGCCATGCGGTCGTAGGCGTCCGGGTCTGTCCAGGTCGCTCGGGGGTCCAGGAAGGAATCGGGCACGTTCGGGCAGGTCGTGGGGACCTCGAACCCGAAGACCGGGTCCGTCCGAGTCGCCACGTTCGCCAGCGACCCGTCCAGGGCGGCCCGGACGATCGATCGCGTATGGGCGATGTTCATCCGCTCGCCGGTCCCGTACGGACCGCCCGTCCAGCCGGTGTTGACCAGCCAGACCGGCACGGCCTCACGCTTGAGGTGATCCATCAGCATGTGGGCGTATTCGCCCGGGTGGCGCGGCATGAACGGCGCCCCGAAGCAGGCCGAGAACGTCGCCTTGGGCTCCTTGATCCCCACTTCCGTGCCCGCGAGCTTGGCCGTATAGCCGCTGATGAAGTGGTAGGCCGCCTGCTCGCGGGTCAGACTTGAGATCGGCGGCAGGACCCCGAACGCGTCGGCGGTCAGGAAGATAACCGCGAGCGGCGTCCCCGCGATTCCGGTTTCGTCGGCATTGCCGATGAATTCGATCGGGTAGGCGCCACGGGTGTTCTCGGTGAACCGCTCGGAATCGAGATCGAGCGCCCGGGTCACCGGGTCGAGATCCACGTTCTCGAGGATCGTCCCGAAGCGCCGCGTGGTCTGGAAGATGTCCGGCTCGTACATCGGGGAGAGCCGGATCGTCTTGGCGTAGCAGCCGCCCTCGAAGTTGAAGGTCAGGCCTTCCGCCCAGCCGTGTTCGTCGTCGCCGACGAGGCTGCGCAGCGGGTCCGCCGAGAGCGTCGTCTTGCCCGTGCCCGACAGGCCGAAGAAGACCGCCGCGTCGCCATCGGGCCCGACGTTGATCGCCGAGTGCATCGGCAGGACGCCCTCGTCGGGCATCAGGTAGTTCATCACCGTGAAGGCGGACTTCTTGATCTCGCCGGCGTACTCGGTGCCGACGATGATCACCTCCATCCGACCCAGGTGGACCAGGATCGCGGTGCCGGTGCGGGTCCCCTCGGTGGTGGGGTCAGCCTGGAAGGAGGGGACGCAGATGATCGTGAAGTTTGGCGCGAAGCCGGCCAGCTGGACTGCTGATGGTCGGCGGAACAGGTTGCGTGCGAAGATGCTCGCCCAGGCCGTCTCCGTGTAGACGCGGAGCGACCGCCGATGGGCCGGGGCCGCGCCGATGAAGCAGTCCTGGCTGTACAGGTCACGCTCCGCGCAGTGCTCGATCAATCGCGCGCGGAGCCGGTCGTAGTGTGCTTCGCTGATCGGGCGGTTGACCGCGCCCCACCAGATCTTCGCTTCCGACCCGGGCTCGCGGACGATGAACTTGTCCTCGGGCGAGCGGCCAGTGTGCTTGCCGGTCCGGACAACGAGCGGACCATCGGCGGCGATCAGCCCTTCGCCACGGCGGACCGCGTCCTCGTACAGCTCGGCGGTGGGCAGGTTGGCGCGCACCGAACGACCCAGGAGCGGGCGGGCCGCGGCGGTGGTGGGACTCGGGGTGGCCATCGACTCGAACTCCTCGGGCGCAGGGCGATCTCGCTCAGATCGACCGGCCGCGCGTGACGCGAACCCGAGGGTCCGCAGGAGTCGGCTTCCGCAGTCGCGTTCCCACGATGCTACCACGAGAACATTGCGATTCGGTCGCAGCGAGGTTGCGAAGCTGCAAGTCGCGAGCGTTGACCCGGATCTGCGGTCCACGCGTTTTGGCGCAACTGGACGATGACGATCCCCCCGCGTGAGCCGACGCTGCGCCGAACGCGGAACGGAAGGGCCGGGCCGCCCAGCGGTGAGGTCGAGAGATGAGCAATGTCCTATTACGCGTCGCTGCGATCGGTGCTGTGGTCCTCGTCGCTGCATGCGGCGGCGGTAGTGGGCAGACCGGCGCCCCGGCTGCCGCGCTCTCCCAGACCCCGGCCGCCCCGGCGGTCGAACCCACCGACGGAAGCACCACCGGCGGCGCCGCCAGCGCCGAAGCGCCACCTGCCCCGACAGATGCCGAGCCGCCGAGCGGCGGTGGGGCGGTCGGCGACGTCTGCGAGCTCGTGACCGAGGAGGAGCTGGGCGGGATCCTCGGCGTGCCGATCAAGACGTTCCTGCTTGCCGGGCCGCCTGACACGTGTGACATCCAGTCGACGGACGGGGCACCCCTCGCCGCGACCGTCCTGTCGACCATCCAGGCATCGCTCACCTACGACGTGATGGCGGCCGATTCGGCCTCGACATCCGTGTCCGGCATCGGCGAGAAAGCCCTCTACAACCCGAACCAGGCGATCCTCCTCGTCCTGAAGAACGGCGCACTGCTGACGGTCGCCGTGTTCGACGACGGCAGTGCAGGCGAGGCCGCCCGCCTCGAGCTGATGAAGCAGATCGCCACGATCGCAGCGGGGCGGATGTAACCCAATCGACACCCAGCGGGGAAAGCGGCGACGTTGACAGCGGCGCCGCAACCCCCGTAGCATCCCCGCACAACCGAAGAGCTCTTATCAAGAGTGGCAGAGGGACCGGCCCGTTGAAGCCACGACAACCTACCGGCGACGCGCTTGCGCGCCGAGTCGGCAAGGTGCCAAGTCCGGGCAGGTCTTCCTGCACGATAAGGGAACTCCCCTTCGGAGACCCCTTTCCGTCCAAGGCAGTCGCTTGGCCATCCGGTCCCGAGGCACTCCCCAGCCTCCCGGAGAGACCGCATGGCGATCGAAACCCTGGCAGCCCCCGCGACGACCACCAACCGGATCGTCGGCCTGCGATGTCGAAGCTGCCGACGCGCCGAGCCGATCGGACTCTCCTACGTCTGTCCGGCCTGCTTTGGGCCGCTCGAGGTCGAGTACGACTACGCCGTGGCTGGCCGGACGTTGACCCGGGCGGCGATCGCCGCCCGGGCGCCCGGGCTGTGGCGCTACGTGGAGCTGCTCCCCGTGGACGCGCCCCCCCGGCGCAGCCTGCCGGTCGGGTCCACGCCCCTCGTGGCCGCGGATCGCCTGGCTCCGTCGCTCGGCCTCGATCGCCTGTGGATCAAGGACGACACCCGGAACCCGTCGCTGAGCTTCAAGGACCGCGCCGTCGCTATCGCCGCCGCCCGCGCCGTCGAGTTCGGCGTCGAGGCGCTCGCCTGCGCATCTACCGGCAACCTCGCCGGGGCCACCGCTGCCGCAGCCGCCGCACTCGGGCTGCCCGCTTACGTCTTCATCCCGGCCGATCTCGAGCCCGCCAAGGTCGATCATGCCCTCGCCTACGGGGCAACTGTCGTCCCGATCGAGGGGACCTACGACGACGTCAACCGGCTGTGCCTCGAGATCGCGGACGAGACCGGCTGGGGGTTCGTCAACATCAACCTCCGCCCGTTCTATGCCGAGGGTTCGAAGACCCTCGCGTTCGAGATCGCCGAAACGCTCGGCTGGCGATCGCCCGACGTCATCGTGGCGCCCGTCGCCTCGGGGGCCATGTTCACGCGCGTGGCGCGCGGCTTCGAGGAACTGGCCGAGCTCGGGCTGATCGAGCGGCGCCCGATCCGCTTCGTCGGCGGGCAGGCCGTCGGGTGCGCGCCGGTGGCGACTGCCTGGGCGGCCGGCACGGACGTGATCGTGCCCGTCCGCGAACCCGACACGTTCGTGCGCTCGCTCGCCATCGGGAACCCGGCCGACGGCCGCTACGCGGTCGAGCTGGCGAACGAGTCGGGCGGCTCGATCGAGGCCATCGACGACCACGTCACCGCGACGACAATCCGCGACGTCGCGCGGCTCGAGGGGATCTATCCGGAAACGGCGGGCGGCGTGACGCTCGCCGCTGCCGCCGCCGCGCGACGGAGGGGCGTCATCCGGCCAGATGACGAAGTGGTCGCACTGGTAACCGGCAATGGCCTCAAGACGCCGGATGCGCGCAGCCTGGGTCTCGCGGACGGCGTGGCGCGGCCCGGGCAGCCCGGGCTCGCCCCGGCCATTCGCCCCAGTCTGAGCGCTTTCGAGCGCTGGCTCGACGGAGGTGCGGCATGAGCACGGTCCGGATCCCCCCGACCCTGCGGACCTCGACCGGCGGCGCAAAGCAGGTCGAGATCGAAGGCTCCACGGTTCGCGAGGTGGTGACCGGCCTCGTGGCCGCGTACCCGGCGCTCGGTGCCCAGCTGCTCGCCGACGATGGCGACCTCAACCGCTTCGTCAACGCGTTCCTGAACGACACGGACGTCCGGCACCTCGACGCGCTGGACACGCCGGTAGTCGACGGCGACACGCTCGTCCTGTTGCCGGCGATGGCCGGCGGCTGACCGGTGGGCTGATCGCCCGTCTTACGCCTCGTCGAGCGCCCGGGTCAGGTCGGCGATCAGGTCGTCCACCCCCTCGATCCCGACCGACAGCCGGACCAGCGCCGGGTCGACCTCGAGCGGTGAGCCGGCCACGGACATATGGGTCATCGCGGCCGGGATCTCGATCAGTGACTCGACTCCGCCGAGCGATTCCGCGAGCGTAAACAGCCGGGTCTGTTCGGCGATGGCGATGGCCCGCTCGGCGGGGGTACGGTCGTGACGACCACCGGGGGCTGGCAGGAACGAGACCATGCCGCCGCCCAGTCGCATCTGCGAACCGACGAGTGAGGCACCGGCGGTCGCCGGGGACCCGTGCCCTGAGGCAAGCCCCGGGACCGGCTCCGATCCCAGCCCCGCATCCAGCCCGGGATAGCCGACGCTCGCGATGTCCGCTCGCCCAACGAGGAACCCCGCGATCGCCGCGGCATTGGCGCTGCTTCGCTCGACCCGCAGGTGGAGCGTGCGCAGCCCGCGCAGGACAAGGAAGCAGTCGAGCGGTCCGGGCACGCCGCCCATGGCGTTCTGGAGGAAGCGAAGACGCTCCGCGACGGCGTCATCCGAGGTGACCGCAATCCCCAGGATCGTGTCCGAATGGCCCGCCAGGTACTTGGTCGCGCTGTGGAAGACGATGTCCGCCCCGAGGGTCAGCGGCCGCTGGATCGCCGGCGACGCGAACGTGTTGTCGACCACGATCAGGGCACGACGACTGCCGGCGGCGGCCCGCGCCCGCACGACCGCAGCCGACGCGGCGATGTCGACGAGCTTGAGCAGCGGGTTCGTCGGACTCTCGAACCAGACCAGCCGGGTTCGTTCGGAGAGCGCCTCCCAGAGCGCATCCTGGCCGGACGCGAGGTCGATGTAGCGGGC
The DNA here is from genome assembly GCA_040882425.1 of Chloroflexota bacterium. Classification (GTDB taxonomy): domain Bacteria; phylum Chloroflexota; class Limnocylindria; order Limnocylindrales; family CSP1-4; genus SPCO01. Next base: position 8,730 of record JBBEBJ010000031.1, read on the forward strand.
GTCCACGCCGTGGGGTCGATGCACCCGTTCGAGGTAGCGGTACGTCCCGCCGTAGACGTCGTCCCCGACGACGATCTCGTCGCCGGGCTCGGCCAGGTCGGCGATGGCGGCCGTGGCCGCCGAACCCGATGCGAACGCGATCCCGTGGGTCCCGCCTTCGAGCCGTGCGACGGCCCGCTCGAGCCGCTCACGGGTCGGGTTCTGCGAACGGGCGTACTCGTAGCCCCGGCGCGGCCGTCCGACCCCTTCCTGGGCGTAGGTCGAGGTCTGGTAGATCGGCGGCGCGACCGCGCCGGTCAGTTCGTCGGGTTCGGCTCCGGCATGAACGGCGAGCGTGTCGAACGAGTCATCCGCGTCGGGCGCCGCATGGTCGTGCATCGCGGCATCATGGCACCCCGGCTTTCAGGGCGTGACGCTCCAGCCGTCGAGCTCGAAGACGAGCTCCTTCCCGTCGATGTCGTCGATCTGGACGCCAACCTGGCGAAAGCCGAACCCGCGGATGATGGCGAGCGAGGGCACGTTGTTCGGGGACACCGAGGCGCGGAACCTGCAGACGCCGTGTTCGCGCGCCGCCCAGTCGAACAGGGCCCGGACCACCTCCGTGGCAATCCCCTGCCGGCGGTAGCCGGGCTCCACACGATACCCGACCTCGACCCGGCCCTCCGCGTCGGGCGGCGCGTGAAAGCCGGCCGAGCCGATGACCCGGCGCGTGGCATCGGGCTCGGTGATGACGATCGCGCGTCCCAGCCAAGGCTGCGCGGAGGGATCCACCTCGAGGTCCGCGATCCGGAACTGGAGGAAGTTGTCGAGCTGGTCGGGCAGGTCGGCCGGGACACTGGCGCCGATCTCGGCCGCGGCGCCTTCGAGATCCCGGGCGAGCAGCATGAGCATGAACGGCATCGACATCGAGACGAGCTCGACGCGGGCGGTGTTGATCGGCGGGACGTCCATCGAGCCAATGGTCGCATCCGGATGATCCAGCGGCCAGCCGCCGACGCAGGAACAGTAACCTGATACATTCACGACGCACGTTTTGGGGCACCAAGGAGCCGCATGAGCACCGCCGCCGAGCAAACCCCAGCCGCCGCCACGGTCCCCGTCTCCCTGCGCGAGCGGATGCTGGCGTGGAAGGAGATCCTCGAGACGGCGAACCCGCCCCGGACCAGGCCGCTCGACACGTTCGGAACGTGGCTGGTGATCACCCGAGCGGCCGTCTTCCCGATGACCATCTGGTCGGGGCTGATCGGCGGGTTGCTGGCCGTGGAGGCCGCGCGCACGAGTGGCGGCGCCGTCGTCGATTGGGGGCTCTTCGGCATCGCCGTCGTGGGGCTGGTGCTGGCCCACGCCGCCAACAACATGATCAACGACTACTTCGATACGTCGCAGGGCATCGACACCGACGACTACGTCAGGGCGCTCTACGCCCCGCACCCGATCCTCGCCGGCTGGGTCACCAGGCGCCAGCTGGCGGCGGCCATCCTGATCGTCAACGTGATCGGCGCCGCGATCATGCTCTACCTCGCCTGGGTGCGAGGCCCCCTCATCATCGCGTTCGCGCTCGCCGGCCTCTTCGTGTCGGTCTTCTACGTGGCGCCACCCATCCGGCTCAAGCACCACGGCCTGGGTGAGCCCGGCGTGTTCCTCATCTGGGGCCCGTTCATGGTCGGCGGAACGTTCCTCGCCGCGACCGGCACCGTCGAGCCGTGGGTTCTGATCGTGTCGATCCCGTACGCCCTGATCGTGACGGCGGTGCTCTTTGGCAAGCACATCGACAAGATCGTCGCGGACACCAAGCTCGGGGTCCGGACCCTGCCGGTCATCCTGGGCGAGTCGCGCGCACGAACGGTGGGCGCCTGGCTGATGATCCTGTTCTACCCGCTGACGCTGCTGATCGTCCTGGCCGAGCTTGTCGGGCCCTGGATCCTGCTGGTCGCGCTGGGCATCCCACGGCTGCTGACCGTGCTCAAGGTGTTCGACCAGCCAAAGCCGGCCGGTCCACCGCCGGGCTACCCGGAACGGGGCTGGCCGCTCTGGTTCGTCGGCTACGCATTCATCCACACCCGCCGGGCGGGCGGCCTGTTCACCCTTGGGCTGCTGCTCAACGCCCTGCTGCCGGTGGAGCTCCCGCTACCCTGGCTGTAGGGGCGTGGCAGACCGCCAGGTCCCTGGAATGAGCGTCGCCTCTCCGCATGGGGCGCATCCAGGTACTCCTTGGGCTCGTGGAATGCCACTGGTGAACTTGCGGCTCAGCGGGCAGTGTCGTGTCCGCTCTCGCGCGCGTCATCGTCAAGTTGCGCCACGAATCGGCACCGCGACCCGCACGACGGATCACCGCTCGGCGTGGTGCTCCCTGGTACGGGTCTTGCATCCGGCCGACGCATCCGCCACGCTCCGCGCCAGCGGGATGGCCGGCTGAGGGACCCATGCGGCGGCATCCCGCCGGAGGGCCATGGATCCGAGGTCCGGCGCGCGGTCTGGGCGCCACTCCGGCAATCCCGGAGACGAACGGCGGTCGGCGGGGTTCGACGGCGCTCCCATCATCGGGCGTGACGCCGAGCTGGCGCAGCTCCGGGCGACAATCGAACGCGGCGGGGCGACCGTGCTCGTCGGCGAGCCCGGGATCGGCAAGAGCACGCTCATGAACGCCGCGGTTGCCGGTCGCACCGCGGCGATCGGCGGCGCCCTCGGGATGCTCACGTTCATGCCATATCTCCCGATGATCCGGGCGGTCGGCCCGCTCCCCGACGGCGATCCGGCGCTCGTGGCGCGCGAGGTCGTGCGACGCGTCGGCCCCGCCGGGGTGCTTGTGCTGGACGACCTCCACTGGGCCGACGCGGCCACGCTTGCCCTGCTCGAACGCGTGGTCGGGCGGGTGGCCGTCCTGGCCGCCGTCCGGACCGGGGATCCCAGCTCCCGGGCCGTTCGCGAGATCCTGCGCGGCGCTGGCATGACCGAGCTGCAGGTCGAGCCGCTGGTCGAGGCCGACGGCGTCGCGTTGGCCCGTCGGGGTCGACCGGGTCTCGGCGCATCCGTGGCCCGCCGATTGGTGGCGCACGCGGGTGGCAACCCACTGCTCATCGAAGAGCTCTCGAGGGGCGGGCCGACGACGAGCCTGCGCCTCGCCGTCACCCACCGGCTGCGGGCCCTGGACGCGCCGACGCGGGACCTGCTCGGATGGCTCGCCGTGGCGGGCAGGCCGATGGCGATCGATGACGAGGTGAACCGTCACCGTCTCGTCGATCACCTGGTCGATGCCGGGCTCGCCGCTCGCATCGGCGATCGCGTGGAGGTTCGCCACCAGCTCATCGCCGACATCGTCGTCGGGGGGTTGTCCGAGGAAGAACGGCGTCGGTTCCACCGCGCGGTCGCCTCGAGGGTGTCCGATCCGGCGGAGTCGGCCAGGCACCTTGCCGCGGCCGGCGACCGGGCGGCGGCCTTTGCGATCGCAACCGAAGCCGCGGCACGGAGCGCACCAGGACGGCGAGCCACCCTGCTTGGACTTGCCGCCGAGTGCGCCGATGGTCCGGAGGCCGACGGACTGCGCCTCAACGCCGCGGAAGCGCTCAGCGAGGCCGGCCTGCACGCCGACGCCGAGCGCCTGCTGGCCATGGTGCCTCCCACCGACGACGAACGCGGCGCGCGCCTCGGTGGCGCGTTCTCGCGGACGCGCTGGGGACTGGGCGACGGAGACGCGGCGCTCAACTCGGTGGAGGCCGGGCTGCAGCTCGTGGCGGGAACCGGGAGCCGGATCGAGGCCGAGCTGCTCGTGCAGCGCGCGTGGATCGTGACCCTGCAGCGCAACGGAGCGCGCGCCGTGCCGCTGGCTCGGGCAGCGCTCGAGCGTATCCGCGCGCTCGGACTACCCGAGGGGGGCGCCAAGCGCACGCTGGCGGTGGCGCTGTCGATCTCCCGGGTGCCGATGGCGGAGTGGGGCCCGCTGCTCGATGACGCGCTCGCCGAGGCGGGCCGGTCCGGCGACCACGCGGAGGAACTGCTGTGCGCCAAGATCATCGTGGCGAGTCACGAAGGCTCGGGCAGCGCCTCCGAGGGTCGACGATTGGGCGAGTCCTTCGTCCGCCGCGCCAGCGCCCTTGGCATGATCGTCTGGGAGCTGTCGATCCGGGCATCGCTGATCACCCTGGCCAACAGCCAGGGCGAGTTCGCGCGCGTCGTCGACGCCGCCGACGCCCTCCTCGCCGAACCACTCGAGCGGCGGATCCGCGCCCACACGGCCGGCTACCTGGCGCTGGCGCTGGTGGACCTGGGCCGCTTCGACGAGGCGAGCCAGACGATCGAAACGGGACTCGCGACGGCGATCGAGGACGTCGACGGACAGCTCGACCTCGTGTGGGCCCAGGCCGAGCTGGCCCTCGCCAGCGGCGAACCGGCGCGAGCCGAGACGATCGCGGATCGGTGTCTCGAACGATTCGTTGACGCGGACTACGGCGACCTGCGCTTCGTGCGGATCGTGCGGGACTGGGCCCGGTTCGAGCTCGAACGCGACCCCGGGACCCCGCTCGACAGCCGCGAGGTGGTCCATCCACTGCGGGTGGGGACCGGTCCCGAGAGCGAAGGCATCGGGCTCCTGACTGCCGGATCCGCGGATGCGGCCGCGGAGCGGTTCGGGGTCGCCGCCGCAGCGTACGCGTCATTCCATCGTCGAAGCGAATTGCGTTGCCTGTGGGCACGGGGCGAGGCGCTCCGCCGGGCCGGGCGGCCGGTCGAAGGACGCGCGGTGCTCGAGGAGGTCGAGGGACGCGCGACCGAGCTCGGAATGGTCCCGCTCGGCGCCCGGATCCGCCGATCGCTTCGACTGGCCGGCTCGCGGCGCTCGGCCCGACGCGTACCGGGTGGTCGGTTGTCCGCCAGGGAGCGCGAGGTCCTCGCGCTCGTCGCCGCCGGACTGACCAACCCGCAGATCGCGACCCGCCTCGGGGTTGGGCGCCCCACGGTCGCCAGGCTGGTGGCGAACGCCGGAGCCAAGCTCGGGACGTCGTCGCGCGCCCAGGCCGCGCTGGTCGCGAGCGAGATCGGGTAACGCGTTGCGCCGGTTCGTCGTGATCGAGGGCGAAGGGGCCACGGCAGATCCGCAATTCCGCGCCGCCCTCGAGATGGCGGCCGAGGAGGGGGCGGTCATCGTCAGTGGCTGGTCGCCACCTTCGGGTGTCGGTAGCGTCTGTGCCGGCCTGATCGGAGACGTCGCCGCCGCACGCGCGGCGCTGATTGCCGCGATGGGCGGCGCGGGGCTCGTGGTCGCAATCTCGGCCGACCGGGAGACAATTGACCAGTTCCTCGACGATCTCCGTCGGCTCGATCCCGTCGACCACGTCACACCCGACCGGGCGCCATCCGTTCGCCTCGACCGGGAGCAGCGCGCGTTGCTGGGGCTGCTGGCCGAAGGCCTGTCGCTCGGCGAGGCGGCGCACGAGCTTGGCCTGTCCCGGCGGACGGCCGACCGACGCCTGGCGGCGGCCCGCCGGATCCTCAACGTGCAGACGACGGCCGAGGCGATCGTTGCCTCGCGGCGCCAGGTCCGGTAACCGCGCGGCACGATGTCGAGGCGTGCGGCGGGCGATGGCCAGCGCCGCTGGTGCCCGTTAGCCCGAGCGAGGGCGGTGCGCCAGGTATTCGAGGAAATCGAGCTTCGTGACGACCCCGGCCGGGCGGTCGCCGCGGACCGCAACCAGCGCGGCCGCGCCATCCGAGAGCAACGCAAAGGCCTCATCCAGCGTCGCCGATGCGTCGACCAGCGGGAGTGGCGGATCCATCACCTCGCCGATCGTGCGCTCGACGACCTCGGGGTTGCGATATGCGCGATCGAGCAGGCTCTTCTCGCTCACCGACCCGACGATCCCCTCGAGCGAATCGCCGTCGGGTTGCTCGGAGACGGGGAGCTGGCTGATCCCGTAGAGCTGCAGCAGGTCGATCGCCGACCCGACCCGGTCCGTGGTCCGGGTGATGACTACGGCCGGGATGTCAGGACCGTGGTGGCGCTCGCGGAGCAGGTCGGACACGCGGACGACCGCGCCGGTCGTGGCCAGCAGGCCGTTCGCGCGCATCCATTCGTCGTTGTAGACCTTTGACAGGTAGTTCCGACCGCCGTCCGGAAAAATGACGACCACGACCGCCTCGTTGCCGCCGTCCTGCCCGGTCAGGTCGCGGACCACCTCGAACGCCGCCACCAGGGCGGTACCGCACGAGCCGCCGGCCAGGATCCCCTCCTCGCGGGTCAGCCGGCGCGCCATGGCGAACGCGTCGCGGTCGCTGACGCGCACCCAGCGATCGACCGTGGAGGGGTCGTACGTGCCCGGGAAGAAGTCCTCACCCACGCCTTCCGTCAGGTACGGGCGGGCGGTGTCGCCGGACAGGACGCTGCCCTCGGGGTCAGCGCCGACCACCACGATGTTCGGGTTGTGCTCGCGGAGCGCGCGGGCGACCCCGCTGATCGTGCCGCCCGTCCCGGCACTCGCGACCAGGTGGGTGATCCGGCCGTCGGTCTGCTGCCAGATCTCGGGACCGGTCGTGCGCTCATGCGCCAGCGGGTTCTCCATGTTCCAGTACTGGTCCGGCTTGAAGGCGCCCGGGATGTCGCGCGCGAGCCGGGCAGCCACCGAGTAGTAGCTCTCCGGCGATTCGGGCGCCACGTTGGTGGGGCACAGGACGACCTCGGCGCCGTACGCGCGGAGCAGTTGCTGCTTCTCGGACGACTGCTTGTCGGCCATGACGAAGATGCAGCGATACCCCTTGAGCGCCGCGGCGATTGCCAGGCCATGGCCGGTGTTGCCCGACGTTGGTTCGATGATCGTGCCGCCCGGCTTGAGCAGCCCGGCGCGCTCCGCCGCCTCGATCATGGGCAGGCCGATCCGGTCCTTGACCGAACCGCCGGGGTTGAGCATCTCGAGCTTCGCGAGCAGGAGCGGCTGGCGCTCGGCCGGACCGAGGTCGCGGGTCAGCCGGCTGATCCGGACGAGTGGCGTTTCACCGACCAGATCGAGGATCGATTCGGCGTACTGCATCGCGGCCGAGTATACGGGCGCACGCCCGCCACGCCGACGCTCGGCGCCGGGCGCCGGATCAATGCCAGGCGGTGGTCATCCAGCGCCAGCGCTTCCAGCCCGGTCGGGCGATCTGCGCTCATCCGTCGCGGTCGAGCGGGCCCGGTCGGAGCAGCAGCCAGGTCAGGCGTCGGCGCAGCCACCGCCGCTTGCCCGGCGGATCGACGGTCCAGGGCTGCAGCGTCTCCACGGCTGGGGCAAGGATCGCCGAGAGTCCGTCGCTCATCACGCGTGCCAGTGCGAGTTCGTCACGTGACCCGGGGGTCGGGAACGGCGAGTCGGGCGCCAACCCGGCGAGCGCGCGCACGGATGTGACCGGGAGGACCCGTGACGCCATCCGCCGACCCAGGTAGAGCTCCTCGGTGCCGGCCATCGCGAGCGGCACGATCGGCGCGTCGGTTCGCAACGCGATCACCGCCCACCCGGTCCGGAACGGACCGAGACGGCCAGGCGGACCGCTCACCGTCCCCTCGGGCATCTGGACGAAGACGCCCCCGTTGGCGACGACTGCCCGTGCCGACTCGACGTGCTGCTCGACGCCCATGCCGCCGCGCCAGACCGGCAGGAGGCCGCCGAGCGAGTGGATCAGGCGCTCGCGCCAGCGAGAGGAGAAGGTGGAAGGCGCACTGCCAAGGAACCACGCTCGTGGCTGGACCGGGATCGCGTGCATGACCACGAACGGGTCCATCCAACCGCGGTGGGCCGCGGCGATGAGGAGATACCCACCGGTCGGGAGGTGGACCTGGCCGTCGGTCCGGATCCCGAACCGGAAGGCGCCGAAGAGGACGAACCGAGCGAGCACGCGCACCAGCCGGTATCCGGGTGATGCCATCGATTCGGGGGCGCGACCGAGCCAGGCCAGCCCTTCCTGCGCCCCGCCCCGTGCGGCGGCCAACGCCTCGGGCGAGATGCGGGCGGGCGGCGGGCGGCGTCGCCCGCCGTGCGAGGCCTCCGGGCCGGTCATCGCGGGGTCACGTGGCCGCGACCACCCATCTAGATGAGGACGTCGACCGGAGCGTCCTCGTCAGGTTCGTCATTCGATGCGACCGGCCGCTGTGCTGACGCCGGGTCTTCGTG